>CALBDB010000191.1 GCA_937927755.1 uncultured Lysobacterales bacterium | reverse complement strand
TATTATCCCGGTTGGCACCGTTACCGGGGTTACTGCTCAGGTCACAAAGGCTGCGGTCACCACAACAAAAAGAAACATCGTGGTGACCGGCACGACCGGTACGCCGGCAACCGTAATGATGACCGCTACGACCGTTCAGACGAAGATCTGGCTGAAAACCGCCACGATTCCAAACGACGTGACAGAGCCGTCTCTGATGGCAACAGTGCATCTGTCAGGCGCTATGTGTCTACAGCGCCTGCCGGGTATTCAAGCGATCGCGGCATGGTGGTCAGGAGCAAGGAATCCAAAAAGATCGGTAAAAGCTATCCGGGTAAATCGAATCGCGCTCAATCTGTGAAGGTGACATCTTCAGGCTCAAGTGCCGCAACACCGAATTACAGTGCGAAACGCACAACCAGTGGAGTTCGCTACCGCTCGGATACCAAGCAAAACCGTTCGCGGACCGGCCCGGTTTCACAAGGCTCATCTGCAAAAGGCCTGAAAATTGCCGCCGCACCACCAGTTAACGCACGGGCAACAGCTAGTGCCGGAAAAAGTGGGCAATCAGTGCGGCCACCATCAAATTCCCGTCCATCTGCCCAAACGAGGCCAAAGACCTCTTCGGGAAAGAGTAAAAGGTCACACTCAAGCGCTTATTCCGGCAGCCGGAGTTCGAAAAACAGCCGATCCTCGCGCCGCAAGGACCGCAACTAGACTGTTCAACCCTGAATGCGTCTCGTGACCATTGGCATTCGAGATTTCCTATCGATATGCTAGAGTTCGGGTCGTTCAAATCAGGGCTTTAACCAGATGGCAGATTTCATTACTGAAATGCGAGATCGTCGTATTTTACCCGCTGTCGGGTTCTATATCGCCAGCTCCTGGGTGGTGATCGAAATTCTTGACCGCCTGGTTGAGCGCTACCTTTTATCCCCTTATTTGACCGATATTGTCTTTTGGGGTCTTTATTCCCTGATTCCGGCAGTCATGCTGATCGCATGGACGCATGGAAGAAAAGGCAAAGACAAATCGACCAGGATCGAAAAAGTAGGTGTGCCAATCAACCTGATCGCGACTATTGGCTTGTTAATCACGGTGTTTGGCGACAAGGACCTTGATCTGGCTGCGACACAGATTACGGTTAGCAATGAATTAGGGCAGCAGGAAACACATTTCATCCCCAGCGAAACTTTTCGTCGCAGGATGGCCATTTTTTTCTGGGAAAATGAATCCGGCGACACGGAACTGGACTGGCTCCAATATGGAATTACCGAGTTGCTTGTTCAGGATTTGCAACAGGACCCCTTTGTCCTTGCGAATTCACCCTGGAATAACTTTGGGAATGGATTTTACTCACGCATCAAGCAGGCTGGCTTTAACGACGGCCTTGGTGTGCCCAGGTCTCTTATGCGCAAGATTGCGAACGAGGCAAACCGCCAGTATTTTGTTGAAGGATCAGTCAATAGTGTTTCCGGTGAGTACGTGGTAACAGCGCGAGTGTGGGACACCCAGAGCGTGGATCAGGTCGCGGAGCTGTCCAGTCGTAACTGGGACATTTATAAGGCCATCGACCAGCTGTCCAAAGACATCAGGAGAGCACTGGATGTGCCCAAAAGTAGCGGCCGGATCGCCGAAGATCTGCCCCTGGTTGAGACTTATGGTGAATCGGAAGACGCGCTCAAGGCCTATTTACAGGGTATGAATGCGCGCTTGTTCGACAATGATTTTGGCGCTTCTAATGCTTTTTTTGACCAGGCGGTCAGTATTGATCCCAATTTTGTCCTTGGCTGGTTCCTGAAGGCAGTTAACTTGCTGGAAAGTGGGGATATACCTTCCGCACAGGAGGCCCTGTCAAATGCACAGGCCCTGGATTACCGTTTGCCTGCAATTGACCGGTCCCAACTCAAAGCCCTGGACTACCGGCTCGCGGGAGAACATGAAAAACTGATGTCATTTCTACGTTTACAAGTCCAAATCCGCGACGATGCAGTTTCCCACAATACATTGGCAACCATGCTGATGCTGAGCGGGGAGTTGGAGGAAGCCAAGTCGGAATCACTGCTGGCGCTGGAGAGGGACGCTTTGAATGTGGGCATTTATTTGAGAATGTCAGCACTGGAGCGCGCCACCGGTGACATGGAAGCAGCCCTGGGTTATGCCCGCAGCTACCAGCAACAGAAACCTGAAGATATCGAGGCCAATGTCCTGTTGGGAGACCTGTTGCGTGACGGCGGAAAACTCGATGCTGCCGAGGAGAACTACAAACAGGCGCAGATTCTTCAGAACGCCCCGGTACAACCTACGTTGAGACTGTCATCGATAGCGGCCCGCAAGGGTGATATCAACGCAGCCAGGCGATACCTGGAAGAGGCGGAAGCTTATGCACAGACACCAACGGACAAGACCCTTGTCAGGCAGGGCGCAGCGCAGTTGGAAGCACGCCTGGGAAGGATTCGTGAAGCGATCAGGCAAACCGTGGCGCAGGAGGAATTTCTAAGCCAGTCGCAGAGTCCCCTGGATGTTGCTTTAAGTGTAAATGTGCCGCTGGCGGCCTACTACATTCATTTGAATGACATGCAAGCGGCGCGCGACGCTCTTGACGCTGCAAAAAGCGTTTTACAGCCGCCTTTAGACAAGTTTCTCGCTTTCGCCGAGGCCCTGATCCATGTCAATGAAAATGACCTTGATGCCGCAAAAGCATCGCTTGATCAGGGACGGGAAGTCATTGAACAGTTTCAACTCAAGATGCTGGAGTTTCAGATTCACATGATCCGGGCCAGGATAAGCGAAGCACAGGCAGATTTTGCGGCAGCGGCGGCTCACTATCAGCAAGCGCTGGAGAACATTGAGCACTCGGTTGTTGTTGGTGATCTGAATCTTCCCGTATGTCAGATTCGTGCAGAAATTGCAAAGACTCAAGTGGAAACCGGGGACCTGCACGAGGCAGGCAAATCGATCGAGGCCGGTCTTCGTCTTGACCCGTCCGAACCCATGCTATGGGTAGCGAAGGCCATGCTGCAGCAAGCTCAGAACATGCCCCAGCTGGCGCTGGCGTCGATTAACTACGCCCTGGCTATCTGGAAAGATGCTGATGAGGATTATGCTTTGGCTATCGAGGCACGGACACTGGCCAATGAACTGCAGAACAACCAGCAATAACTACACTTTTCTTTGATTTTCAGTACAATGCGCGGTTCCTGTTTGGTTTTAGGTCTGCTTAATTAGAGAAGTGTTGTGAATCAGCAAAGTACATTCGATGTAATAGTAATTGGCGGCGGACACGCCGGAACCGAGGCCGCCCTGGCCGCGGCCCGCAGTGGCGCGTCCACCTTATTACTGACTCACAGCATTGAGACCATCGGACAGATGAGTTGCAATCCTGCAATTGGCGGTATTGGAAAAGGCCACCTGGTCAAGGAGATTGATGCACTGGGGGGCATAATGGCGCGTGCGGCGGATGCAGCGGGAATCCAGTTTCGTACATTGAACTCAAGCAAGGGTCCGGCAGTCCGGGCAACGCGAGCGCAGTGCGACCGCAACCTCTACCGGGCATACATCCGCAAGGCCGTTGAAGACCAGTCCGGTTTGAGCATATTCCAGCAGGCGGTGGATGACCTGTTGCTCGAGGATGACCGGGTTACCGGTTGCCGTACCAGCATGGGGCAGGAGTTTCACGCCCAGGCCATTGTGTTGACCACCGGTACGTTTCTCGGCGGCAAAATACACGTGGGCGAAAAGCAGACTTCAGGCGGCCGCGCGGGTGACCCGCCGTCCATTTTGCTGGCCGAACGTTTGCGTGAACTGCCGTTTAACGTCAGCAGGTTGAAGACGGGGACACCACCGCGCATAGACGGAAAGAGCGTGGATTTCACCCATTTGAAGGAACAGCCCGGTGATGTGCCGCGACCGGTCTTTTCATTTACGGGCTCTGCGGATGATCAGCCGCAGCAGGTCAGTTGCTGGATTACACATACTTCCGAACAAACCCACGAAATAATCCGTTCTGCGCTACATCGTTCGCCCATGTATTCGGGGACGATCGACGGGGTCGGGCCGCGTTATTGTCCTTCTATCGAGGATAAAATAGTTCGCTTCGCAGAACGTAACAGCCACCAGATATTCATCGAGCCCGAAGGGCTTAATACAAGGGAGCTTTACCCCAACGGCATTTCGACCAGTCTGCCTTACGATGTCCAGGTTGAATTTGTCCGCAGTATTCCCGGTTTCGAAAATGCGCACATAACGCGGCCGGGGTATGCCATCGAGTATGACTTTTTCGATCCTCGCGGCCTGCATCCGAGTCTTGAAACCAAGCCGGTAAAAGGCTTGTTTTTCGCCGGCCAGATCAATGGCACGACCGGTTATGAAGAGGCTGCAGCCCAGGGTTTGATCGCGGGCGCCAATGCAGCGCGCAGCGTGCGCGGCGAAGCGGCGTGGACACCACGAAGGGATCAGGCCTATATCGGCGTATTGATCGATGACCTGATAACCCAGGGGACCCTCGAACCTTATCGCATGTTTACCAGCCGGGCAGAGTACCGCCTGCAGTTACGAGAAGACAATGCGGATTTACGCCTGACCGGAACCGGCCGTCAACTCGGCTTGATCAGCGACGAACACTGGCGGAAATTTGCGGACAAAAAATCTGCGATTGAAGCGGAACAGGAAAGGCTGGGCTCCATATGGGTTACGCCGGATAATGATATTGGCAGGTCACTGATGGAAAAACTGGGTGTGGCGCTGAGCAAAGAAGCGAAAGCCCTGGATCTGCTCAAGCGACCGGAGGTAAGTTACCCGGACTTGATGAAAGTCGAAGGTCTGGGTCCGGGCAGCAGCGACGCGGCCGTCGCTGAACAGGTTGATGTGCAGGTCCGATATGCCGGTTACCTTACCAGGCAGGCCGGGGAAGTTGAGAAAAACCTGCGAAATGAACAAACACTGATTCCCGAGGGATTTGATTACGCGAATGTACAGGGCTTGTCGGCTGAACTCCGGGAAAAACTGCAAAAGGCATTGCCCGCAAGCATTGGCCAGGCTTCGCGAATACCGGGCATGACGCCGGCTGCTATTTCCCTGTTGCTGGTTTATTTAAAAAGGCATAACAGCGGACGCCAGGTTGCGTAAAATTATTTGTTTTATCACAAATAACCAACGTTAGATTTACATATTTTTAACCTGTGGAATGTATGCTTGACATGCAAGTTGACTGTGCCTGGTGTGTCGCTTCTCATGACAGGCAGTCCCCACACTTCTATGCCTTATGCGATACACCATTTCAAGCCCCGGCCATCGGTCGGGGCTTTTTTATGTTCAGGATGAACGGTATGCCGCGGGCGCAGGGATGCGCAGGAGCGGCGCATGTTCAGGATGAACGGTATGCCGCGGGCGCAGGGATGCGCACGATTGCGGGGATGCGCACGATTGCAGGGATGCAGGAGGCAGGGCAATGCAGGAGCAGTTGCCGGGGAGCGGCGCAAGGCTTTCAAGTTTGCATGGCAACCCTATGGTACGCTCCGCTCAACCTGCTTACATCGCAGCAGCATTCTCCTCAAAATCCATACCGGCATCCGGATCATTGAAAACATCAAGGTCAAGCTCACCCTCGCTTTTTGCCACGAGGGTCGTAACCATGGAGTCGCCGGTGATATTGACCACCGTACGGGTCATATCGAGCAAGCGGTCTACACCCAGGATCAGGGCAATACCTTCGGCGGGTAAACCAACCTGGCTCAAAACGCCTGCAAGCACCACCAACCCCACGCTTGGTACACCAGCGGTGCCGATGGATGCAAGTATGACCATTACAACCACCATCAGGTATTGGCTCATTGTCAGGTCAATGCCGTAATACTGGGCAATAAACCCCGTCGCAATACCCTGCATGATGGCCGTGCCATCCATATTGATGGTCGCGCCCAGTGGCACGGTAAACGACGCAACTTTGTTGCTTACCCCGATTTTTTTCTCCACGGTCTCCAACGTCACCGGGATTGTGGCGTTGCTGGATGCAGTTGTGAAAGCAAATAAAACGACGGCTTTCAGCTTTGCCAAAAACTTCAGCGGGCTCAAACGACCCAGTATCGAAAGCAGGCTTGGGTAGACTACCAGTGCATGTATGAATAGCACGGCGAAAACCAGGCCCACGTATTTCCCCAGGGCCATGAAGCTATCGGCGCTGCTGGTGGCTGCGAGGATGGCGATCAGGGAAAAAACGCCATATGGCGCAAAGCGCATCACCACCGTCACCAGTTTCATGATGATGGCATTCATATCCTGGAACCAGTTGGCTACCCGCACACCGATCTCCTTGCTCAGCGTTATGGAAATTCCCAGCAGCACAGCGAAAAAGATTATCGGAAGCATCTGCCCGTCCGCCATCGCGGCCACCGGGTTGGTTGGTACCATGTCGATCAGAACCTGTGTAAAAGGCGTTGCGTCGGCTATCTGGGGTTCTACCTTGGCGATGGGCTGAGCTCCGATACCTGGTTCAAAGATCACCGCCGCCCCCAGTGCCAGGCAGACGGCAAAGGCAGTTGTCAGCAGGTATAAACCAATGGTTTTGCCACCGACTCTTCCCAGCATCTTCGGGTCTGATAATGAACTTGAGCCGCATACCAGTGAGACAAATACAAGGGGAACAACCAGCATCTTTAACAGGCTGATGAAAATCTGCCCCACCACTTTAAAGATTCCATCGATCAGCCACAGTTGGGACCATTCGGGGTTGCCCGCAAAATTCAGGGCAAGCCCGGCGATTGCGCCCAGGATCATCGCAATGAAGATTTTCGCGCTGAGACTTAGTTTGTTTGCAGATGCCATTATCTATGTTCCAAGTTTGTCTGTTTAAAAAATATCGAAGGTGTAGTGACTGGTAACTGTTATGCGATAGAATCCATTGTCTTCTTAACCACTATATATCAAGAACCTTAAAGGCTTGTACATTGACTAACGATCAGACCCCACCGGTAAGCAACTTTATACGAAATATCGTTATAAATGACCTTGAATCCGGAAAACACGACAAAATTATCACGCGATTTCCGCCTGAACCCAATGGTCATCTGCATATTGGACATGCCAAGTCCATTTGCCTGAACTTTGGAATTGCTGCCGAATTTGGCGGCACCACCAACCTGCGATTTGATGATACCAATCCTTTGAAGGAAAGTGAGGACTTTGCCCAGGCCATTATGAATGATGTCCGCTGGTTGGGGTTTGGGTGGGACAAGTTGCGCCATGCTTCTGATTATTTTGAGGAGCTTTATGATTACGCTGTCCACCTGGTCAAGACCGGTAAAGCCTATGTTGACAGCCAGGATGCCGAATCGATGCGTGCGAGCCGCGGAACGCTGACAGAGCCGGGAACGGACAGTCCCTTCCGTGACCGGCCCATCGAGGAAAACCTCGATCTGTTTGAACGTATGAAAAATGGTGAGTTTGCCGATGGCGAACACGTATTGCGCGCCCGTATCGACATGGCGTCAGCGAATATGAATATGCGTGACCCGGCAATTTACCGTATCCGGAAAGTAGCTCATCACCGCACCGGTGATGTGTGGAATATTTACCCGATGTATGACTGGGCCCACGGTATTTCCGACGCTATTGAAGGTATAACCCATTCTCTGTGCACGTTGGAATTTGAAGACCACCGACCGCTGTATGACTGGTTTCTTGAGAATATCCCGGTGGATTGTCACCCCCGCCAGATTGAATTTGCCCGCGGCAACCTGGATTACACCGTCATGAGCAAGCGTAAACTCAGGGAACTGGTTGAGGAAGGGCATGTGTCTGGCTGGGATGACCCTCGTATGCCCACCATTGCCGGTCTGCGCAGGCGTGGCTACACGGCGCAATCCATCCGTACATTCTGGCAAGAGGCCGGGGTAGCCAAGGCTGAGAGCATCATTCCAATGGGTGTGCTGGAAAACGCTGTCCGCAATGATATGAATGAGCACGCGCCACGCGTTATGGCGGTCCTGGACCCCATCAAGGTGGTGCTGACCAACTACCCGGAAGGTGAGTGTGAATGGCTGGAAGCGCCCTCGCATCCTCAGAAACCTGAAATGGGTAGCCGTTCGGTGCCGCTGGGCCGTGAAATCTGGATCGAACATGATGATTTCATGGAAGAGCCGCCCCGTAAATTCTTTCGCTTGCGGCCGGGCGGTGAGGTTCGCTTGAGGAACGCCTTTATCATTAAATGTACGGATGTCATCAAGGATGACGCCGGAAATATCACCGAGATTCACTGTGAGTTCGACCCCGAGAGTCGCAGTGGCTTGCCCGGTGCGTCGAGGAAAGTCAAGGGAACCATCCACTGGGTTTCCGTCCAACATGGTGTAGATGCCGAGGTACGGATGTATGACCGCCTGTTCAACGTCGCCAATCCGCTGGCTGACAAGAACAAGGACTATCGTGAATTTCTCAACCCGCACTCTCTGGACCTGGTGCCCAATGCGAAAGTGGAGCCCGCCGTTGCCACGGGTGCGCCCGGCGATTATTTCCAGTTTGAGCGGGTCGGCTACTTCACCATCGATCAGGATAGCAACGACCCGCAGCGGCCAATTCTTAACCGCACGGTTTCATTGCGTGACTCGTGGGCAAAAATTAACAAATGACTTGAGGCACACTCAGCGGCAAATCCAATTTGCTAGAATTCCGGTCTGACAGGGCTGAATATAAGGGAGTTTATGATGAGCTGGATAGTACTGGGTTTAATAGTTGGTGCGGTTCTATTTGCGATTTCCATCTACAACCGGCTGGTTGCAGGCAGGAATCGTTTCAAGAACGCGTTTGCACAAATTGACGTACAACTTACACGCCGTCATGACCTGATACCCAACCTGGTTGAAACAGCCAAGGGCTACATGAAGCATGAGCGTGAAACTCTCGAAGCAGTCATTACCGCCAGAAACGCCGCCGTTGCAGGCCTGAAGTCTGCAGCAAAAGACCCGTCAGATCCCGCAGCCATGAAGCAGTTGGCACAGGCGGAGCAAGGCTTGTCAGGCGCACTTGGCAGGCTGTTTGCCCTTTCCGAATCTTATCCTGACCTGAAGGCCAACCAGAATATGATGCAGTTGTCGGAGGAGTTGACCACAACTGAAAACAAGGTTGCCTTCGCGCGCCAGGCTTATAACGATTCCGTTATGCAGTACAACACGCTATGTGAATCTTTTCCGAACAACTTTTTCGCAGGCTGGTTCAATTTTCAGCAGGCGGAGTTGCTCGAAATCGAGGACGAAGTCAAGCGCGAAGCACCACAGGTTTCGTTTTAACTCGCCGTTGAAGCAGTCGCCAACCCCGGCGGTTGGCCGTTCAAATAGCGGAATCTAAGTGAATTTCTTTGAATACCAGGAACAGGCCCGGCGCCAGAGCCGCTGGCTGGTCTTCCTGTTCATCCTTGCTGTTATAACGATTATTATCGTCATTGACCTGGCCATCCTGATCGCCTTCGGGATGATGGATATTGAACAACAGCAGAATCTGCTGAGCATGCAGACCTTGAAAGCCAACCTGACATTGCTGCTGGGCGGAGCACTTGTGACCACCATGGTTGTCGCCATTGCAAGCCTGGCCAAAACTGCAGCCCTGAGTTCAGGTGGCGGGAAGGTTGCACGTGACCTGGGTGGCGTCCTGGTCGAGGCGGATGCACATGATCCCCTGCGCAGGCGTCTCTACAACGTCGTCGAGGAAATCGCCCTGGCTTCGGGCATCCCGGTGCCTGAAATCTACGTGCTGGAACAGGAATCCGCCATCAATGCCTTCGCCGCAGGTTTTACACCGGCGGACGCTGCGGTCGCCGTGACGCGCGGGGCACTGGAGAAGCTTAGCCGCAACGAATTACAAGGCGTAATCGCCCACGAATTCAGCCACATATTCAATGGTGATATGCGTCTGAATATAAGGTTGATGGGCGCGCTGTTCGGTATCCTGGTGCTGTCGCTGATCGGTCGCCGCGTTTTGCGCGGTTCCTATTTTGTGGGCCGTTCAAAAAACAGCAATGGCGGTGCGATCGTGCTTGTTGCCGTCGCGGTTACCCTGGTGGGGTACATAGGCCTGTTTTTCGGTCGCTGGATCAAGTCTGCGGTTTCCCGCCAGCGTGAGTACCTGGCAGACGCCTCGGCTGTTCAATTTACACGTGACCCCGACGGTATTGCCGGTGCGCTCAAAAAAATCGCGGTCTACAGTGATGCTTCTTACCTGAACGCGGAAAGCGAGGAGGTCAGCCATATGCTCTTCGGCGCGGGTGAGAAAATGAGCATGTTTTCCACCCACCCGCCCATGCATGACCGAATCAAGCGAATCGACGGTACCTTCAGGACCGAAGATCTTGTGCAACTGGCTAAAACTATACAACGCAAGCAACGGGTCGAGGCTGAACTGGCGGAGAAGGAACTGAACAGTGCGAGGCAGGGTGCCGGCAGTATGTTCGATGCCGATAAGCTTGTCGATCAGATCGGCAACCCGGATTTTTCAAGAATACTGATGGCAGCGGCCCTGGCGGCCTCCATACCGGAGGAAATCAACGCGGCAGCGCACTCCAACCAGTGGGCGACCGAAGTATTGTTCTATTGCCTGATGGACCCCGACATGGAACTGCGTGAACGGCAGTTACTGGCCGTTGCAACAAACATGGGCAGTGACAGCGAGGCCCGGGTACGTGGGTTGCTGGACGCTTCGCCGGACCTGGCCCGGGAACAGCGCTTGCCATTGCTGGAGGTTTCCATCCCTGAGCTTAAGCGCAGACCACCGGATCATGTCAAGAAGGTGTTGGCGACCGTAAAATCGCTGAGCGAAGTAGACGGGCAAACGGATGTATTTGAGTATCTGCTGGCAAAAATCATTGCCCAGCACCTGTGGGAATCGGCAAATCCGCACAGTGTAAGGATGTCCGGCAAAAAGTCACTGAAACAATTACGGGACAAGGCGCTGGACGTCATTGCAGTTCTGGCCTTGCATGGCAATGCGGGCGCGGAAGACATTCAAAACGCCTACCGTTCAGGAAGTGCTGTACTGGACCTGGACTCCAATATCCCGATGCCGGATGTGGGGGACTGGGCAGATACGCTGGATAGTGCGCTGCCAGATCTCGATCGACTGAAACCAGCTGACAAGGGGCAGTTCGTCAGGGCCCTGATAGCAACGGTGATGACCGATAACCGGGTTGCGGTGTCTGAAATGGAATTACTGCGCGTGGTCTGCTCAGTCATCCACGTGCCGCTACCGAT
>CALBDB010000190.1 GCA_937927755.1 uncultured Lysobacterales bacterium | reverse complement strand
CATGTACGGGTAATCCTGATGAAGCCTGTCCGGGTGACGTTGTTGCTCCGGCAACGACCATCTGTAACCCGGGTTCCGGTGATATCTGTGATCCGGATGAATCCTGTACGGGTACACCTGGTGATGCCTGTCCGGATGATTCAGTAGCCGCTCCGACGACCATCTGTCGTCCAGGTTCCGGTGATATCTGTGATCCTGACGAGTCATGTACGGGTAATCCTGATGAAGCCTGTCCGGGTGACGTTGTTGCTCCGGCAACGACCATCTGTAACCCGGGTTCCGGCGATATCTGTGATCCGGATGAATCCTGTACGGGTACACCTGGTGATGCCTGTCCGGATGACGAGGTAGCGCCACCGACAACGATCTGTAATCCAGGTTCCGGTGATCTGTGTGATCCGGACGAGTCCTGTACCGGTGTGGCCGATGTGGCCTGTCCGGATGACGACGTAGCGCCACCGACAACGATCTGTCGTCCAGGCTCCGGTGATATCTGTGATCCGGACGAGTCCTGTACCGGCGAAGCCGATGTGGCCTGCCCGGACGACGTTGTCACCCCGGCGACCACCATCTGTAACCCGGGTTCCGGCGATATCTGTGATCCGGACGAGTCCTGTACCGGTTTGGCGGGTGAAGCCTGTCCGGATGACGAGGTAGCGCCACCGACAACGATCTGTAACCCAGGTTCCGGTGATCTGTGTGATCCGGACGAGTCCTGTACCGGTGAAGCCGATGTGGCCTGCCCGGACGATGTTGTCGCCCCGGCTACCACCATCTGTAATCCGGGCTCCGGTGATCTGTGTGATCCGGATGAGTCATGCACGGGTAATCCAGACGAAGCCTGTCCGGATGACATCATCGCTCCGCTGACCACGATCTGTCGTCCAGGTTCGGGTGATATGTGTGATCCTGACGAGTCCTGCACGGGTAATGCTGATGAGGCATGTCCACCGGACGTCGTTCAACCACCGACCTACGTGTGCCGACCGGAAGAAGGCGTGTGCGATGTTGAAGAGACATGCACCGGTGAACCGGGTGAGGTATGTCCGGCTGACTTGAAGGAAGCCTGTGGTGCTGTAACTTCATCCTCGTTGTGTACTTTCGACATGGAACCTGACAAGGGTGTCTGTGTTGGCGGTGCGTATGACGGTGTTGCCTGTTCACTGGGCGACAATTGTGGGACTGATCCGAACTGTGTTGATGCAACAGTCTGTAATTTGGACGGTGTTTGTGAGCAAGAGAACCAGTTCAGGTTGTCCTTCACTCCGGATGTCCAGATGTGGCCGGCCCACAAGGCGAATGCAACCCAGCCGGGCCAGTTCTTCTACAACCTGGTTTACGGGGGCGCACCGACGACCATCGATGTCTGGATTCCGTATCCTTTCATCACCGTGGGAGGCAATCCCGGGCACATCTATGATGCTACTGCGTTGAGCATCACCGAAGACGACTTTGGCGAAATATGCTTCATACCGCCAGACGACGCGTTCGGTAGCTTCCCGATCGATATTACGATGGAAGATTGGCTCAACGGCGGCATCACTGCTGATGGCACAACGGATTGTCAACAAGTACCTGGTCCTGGCGGATCAGGTTGGTGCCATGTCAAGGTTCCGATAACCGCAGTTCCACCGAGTGGTCAGGTGTATGTGAACATGCATCTTGACTACGGTCTGAAGGGTAACCACCTGGATGTCAATCCGGAAGATGGTTTGAATGATCGTTACGACTACCTGCTTCCATTCTCGGCATGGGGTTCGCTCAATGCCTTGGAAAACAGGGACGGCAGCGATAATGGTACCGGCCCGTTGGCAATTGCTGACTGCCAGGACTACGTCTTCAGCCACGATGACGGCACTGAACTTTTCACCGATGGCGCTCAGAACCTGAATTTGTTCAAGCGTGTCTCCGGTGTAGTAGGCACCACGACCGCCGTCAGCACCGGTGAGGTAGTGGCTTTCGCGCCAATGACCCTGGTGCGCGACTCAAACGGTGAAGTGGTGTCCACCGCTGAAACCGATGCAGATGGCTTCTACCTGCTTGAGTACAAGCATAGGGGCAAGCGGGCATGGTTCACGGTTATCATCGAGTACACCGATGAGTACGGAACCGTTCAGCACTTCGAGCAGCCGCTTGAACTCAAGGCTAACGCGCTACTGGAGGCATCCTTGGACCCCGATACGGGTGAGTGGGACGTCATCTACGGTGCCGGCTACGGCAACATGAAATAGGAGGGCTACTGACAAGTCGTAGTATTGATCTCTTCGCGGTGGTCTGACAGCCACTGCGAAGAAGCTTTCAGATAATCCGGCCCTCGTTTTTGGGGGCCGGATTCTTGCTTTCCAACAGACTTGAAAGGGGTACAGCTTTGATTTCCAACTACACCTTTGCCGGGATGCTCGTTCTCGTGCTGTTGATCTTGTCCCCGGCACGTGCCCATGCGTCAGGGTCACTGGTAGCTTATGAACTGCAAATCCATGAAAACACGCTGGATGGCTGTACTTCCTGCGGGTGCCGTATCAAGGGAGAACTGGAGCCAGGCAAGACAGGCGAATCGTGGGTCGCCTTTGGCCTGGTCCAGCCTGACGAGCAACAGGGCTGGGTATCAACGGGAGATTCGAGTCATTGCGGTAGTGGCGCCTTCAAGAGCGTTGCAAGGAACTTCACTAAAACGCTCGGAATTCCTTTTATTGTTATTGATCTATCCACCAAGGCAACGATTGAAGCGGGGGAAGCGATCAGGCTCGATACAACAATAACCAGCAAGAAACTGACGGGTTTCAGCAAACAGGGGCGGCCCCGGTATCAGCAGCATAGGCAAACCCGAAAGCTGCGTTTCAGCAATGGTGGCACCCAGGTGCTGCCGGTCCTTATTCCCGATGACCTCGAATCGAAAGCCTTTGGTATTCATGATGTGCTGCTTAGTACGCGCGCCACTGTACTTGGCCAGCATCAGACCCGGGTGTACGGGTCGATTTCACTCACTTCGGATATAGCCGGAGCGGAAATACTTCTTGATGGCGGTTTCGCTGGCCGAACTAAAGGGGAAGACCAGATCCTGCTGAAACCCGTGTTAGAAGGTAACCGGCAGGTGCTCGTGCGCGACTATTCCGGGCGCGAGTCGATCCGCCAGGTGACAGTAGAGCCAGGCTCGGTCACTGACGTGTCAATCCCGGTTTTGAACCTGGTCTCCCGGAATGCCAAAGACGGGCTTATTCCCATCGGTGCCAACCCGGAGGGCTCCGAGGAATTCTGGCGTACTTCGGACGGCGCTGTCTTGGTGAAAATTCCGGCAGGAGAGTTTTTAATGGGAAGTCCGGAGGGTGAAGGCGAACAAAATGAACAACCCCAACACACCGTGCATGTGTCCACCTACCTGATCGACAAGACGGAAGTAACGTGGCGCCAATATTTGAAATATACGGAAGACACAGGCGTATCACCCCCTCCTGATCCTATTTGGGGCGTAAATGCTGATTACGCCATTTCCTTTGTGCTATGGGATGAAGGCCGGGCCTTTTGTGAGTGGACCGGGGGGCGTCTTCCCACGGAAGCCGAATGGGAAAAAGCCGCCAGGGGCATAGACGGACGAAATTATCCCTGGGGGGACAATTGGGATGCCACACGTTGCAATTCAATAGCAGGTGGTCTGCACCAGCCTGAGCCGGTGGGTTATAACAGATCTTGCTCAAGTCCCTACGGTGTGCTGGACATGGCTGGCGGTGTACAAGAGTGGACAGCTGATCGCTATGGAAAGAACTACTATTCAGAGAGTCCTGAAGTCAATCCGACAGGACCGGAGACCGGCCGAATGCGTACCATGCGAGGTGGCGGGTGGATGAGCCAGCCGACTTGGATTCGAACCGCCTACCGCGCCAGTCGGTCCCCTACTTCCCGCAATATGGATCATGGATTTCGTTGCGCCAGAAAAGTCGGGGAAGGGTTATGAAAGCCAGAATCCTGAACTTGTGTTTTTACCTGAGCCTGGTTTTCCTGGGCTGCCCTGACGCCCGGGCATTTCTTGTTCACGGCCCAATCGAATTGTCGGTCGGTATTGTTATAAATACCATTGACGGGGAGGTGATTCACGAATGCATTGGGCAACAGATCGTTGGGCGTTCTGGCCATGCCAGCCTGCTACTGGGAATCGCTGCCGACCAGTCCACTCCGTCTAAGGACTGGGAAGAAATTTATCCCGCCGTTTTTTGTGCAAACGACAACGGTGGACAAGTCGGGATTGCTACCGTTGACCAGTCTTTAGCCCTGAATCGCTTGTCAACCATTAAGACCTTCTGGCGGGTGGACCGCCAGATGGAAGACGAGAGAGTTCTTACGCTCGAGGTTTCAATACTTTCCAGACAAATTGATGCGTCCAACGAAGATGATTCAGGTATGCGACAACCTGAACTGAAACGGAAACTCTTTTTCAGTGAAGACAGTGTCACATACATACCTGTTCCCCTGGGTACTGACGAAAAGTTGCAAGCCCTGGGCCTGGAGGATGTCTTCATCAGCCTGGGTGCAACCGCGCTAAAGGACCAGCAGGATGCGATCTACGGAACCTTGCTGGTGATGTCAGGTGCTGATGCTGCGGAAGTTCTTCTGGATGGGGGCGTTGCCGGGCAAATCTCCGCGCAAAGCGAAAAGGAAATCGGCCTCGTACAGGCCGGCGTCAGAGAGGTCGGACTTCGTAATGCGTCGGGCAAAGTTGTGCGGAAAGTGGTCCGGGTGGTAGCGGACCGCACGGTGTTGGTAAATTTTGACGAACAACAAGAACCTGAAGAAACTGAAAGTTACGCCCTTGAACCAAGGGGAGTAAACAGCCACGGATACGAGGAATTCATAAGGAAAAATGATGCGGGGGTAGTTGTCAGAGTTCCGCAGGGGGAGTTCCTGATGGGTAACAGGGACACCGAGCGTACACCGCTGGAGCACCAGGTCTATGTTTCAGAGTTCCTGATGGATAAAACCGGTGTGAGCTGGGGCCAGTACAAGAAGTTCGCCGCAGCAACAGGCATACCCCTTCCGCCACACCGGCCCTACTGGGGAATCCTTGACGACCACCCCGCGGTATACGTCACCTGGGAGGAGGCAAAGACCTACTGCGAGTGGGCGGGTGGGAGACTACCCACCGAGGCAGAAAGGGAAAAGGCGGCACGTGGAACCGACGGTCGCAAGTTCCCGTGGGGGAATGAGGAACCAAATGACCGGTTGGGGGTATTCCGGCAATCCTGGGGCTATGATTCCACCGGGTCCGTTTACGGTCATGCCGCCGGGGCCAGTCCATATGGGCTGCTGAATATGGGCGGTAACGTCTGGGAGTGGTGTGCAGACTGGTATGACGGCGATTACTATGAAACCAGCCCTTACAGAGACCCCAAGGGGCCTGCGACGGGGCGTGCCCACGTGGTGCGTGGCGGGTCTTGGGACAGCCGTCCCACGGTACTCAGCGCTTCCTGCCGCAGTTGGGGTCACCGGGGTTACCGGGATGGTGATTTTGGTTTCCGTTGCGCCATGAACAATCCGCAAGAGTCGGAACAGGCAAATTGAGTGTTTTACAACTAAACTTGGGTAATAGTGCCTGGCAATACTTGACAGGTACCTGGCATACCAAGATAAATCGAAAAGGAGAAAACTACGTGAATAAACTAAAGGTAATAACTGTTTTTATTTTGATGCTGTTACTGGCCGCGCCATCCGCTTGGGCTGCCAGTACCAAAGAAGAACTGGCCGAACTCAAGGATGAGGTAAAAACCCTCAAGGAAGGCCAAGATGCCATGCAGAAAGATCTGGCCGCAATTATAAAGCTCCTGGAGCAAGGCGCACGGGGCGCTCCTGCCCAGCCGGGATTCAAACCAGCCGATATCACCATCAGTGGTGCACCGGTGCTTGGCAATGCTGATGCGATTGTTACGTTGGTGGAATACAGTGACTACCAATGTCCGTTTTGCAGCCGGCACTACAAACAGGTCATGCCGGAACTGGTAAAGAATTACGTCGAAAGCGGTAAGTTGAAATACGTAATGAGGGAAAACCCCATCCAAAGCATACACTCCAAGGCCATGGGCGCTTCCCAGGCCGCCCTGTGTGCGGGTGATCAGGGCAAGTACTGGGAAATGCACAACATTATGTTTGATAACCAGAAGCAATTGGCAGTTGAAAATCTGAAAGCCTACAGCGTGGAATTGGGTTTGGATACTGCGACGTTTGATAGTTGCCTGGATGAAGGCAAGTATGAGAAAAGGGTGAATGATGACTTGGCGTCCGGAAAGGCCCTGGGTGTACGTGGAACACCGGCTTTCGTTCTGGGATTGACCGATCCTGATGATCCGAACAAGGCAAACGTTACGCAATTCATTAACGGTGCGCAGAGTCTCGATACGTTTAACCGTACCATCGAAGATCTTTTAAAGAAGGCTGAGGAAGGTCAAGAGGAATCTTGAGCAATGGTTTTGAGCGCAGTTACTGAATGCACGGGCTGGGTATCACTATGAAATATCTCTAGATTAAAGGAGATAAGTTGATCCACATAAAATGCACAAACCA
Organism: uncultured Lysobacterales bacterium; assembly: GCA_937927755.1. Classification (GTDB taxonomy): domain Bacteria; phylum Pseudomonadota; class Gammaproteobacteria; order Xanthomonadales; family SZUA-36; genus SZUA-36. The sequence goes on along the minus strand of CALBDB010000190.1, from coordinate 15,472 downwards.
CCCTGCGCTGACAGCGAGAAGACCGGCAGCCAATGTGACCATTTATGGCAGAATCACATTGTCTGCCAGTTTCTTCATGTCAATATTGGTCAACATAAGGTGATGCCTGCCGCAACAACTGCCAGGCCAGCCCAGCCATGAAAAAATGGTTCCTGCCGACACTGGTCCTGGTTGGTCTCTCTGCCGGCATTTTGCAGGTATGGTTTGAAGATCGCCCTTCAAGCGAACCGGCAACCGCGGACAGTGGGGAAGAACAGTCCCAGGTTGAACCAAAGGGTCCCAAGCTGACATTAGGTCCGCTGGAGCGTGATTCAACGGCACAAATTTCAGCCAGCGGTCCGGCTCCAGCGGCAGAGCATGCGAACGGCCCTTCTGCGGCCGATGATTTGGTATCCAAACTGCTTGAGCAGACTTGGGAAGACAACGCTGCTGAAGACTTTTATGGTGATGAGGAGCCTGAGGAGTATTTCATCGGGGGCATGGTGCTGGACGAGGATGGGAACCCAATTTCACAGGTTGAGGTGCTGGCAGAATGGATTGAAGATTCTGACGACACTCATGCGGTGGTTGATGCGGAGCTTGACAGCGTGCACCTGGCCTTATCCGATTTCGACGGAAGCTTTTTGATAGGTAACCTGGAGGATGGTGAATATCGGGTTCGCGTGGTGCCTGTTGAGGGCATCGCACCGGCACAGGTCAAGGTTCGAGCTGGAACACTTGATGTCAGGCTGGTGGTGGTGGTGCTTCGAGATTTTCAGGTTTACGGCATCGTTCAAAGCACCGATGGGAAGCCCATAGAGGGTGTTCACATTATTGTCGGCCCGGTAACCCGCAGCACCAAAACCGGAACCAGTGGTGAATACGAACTCGATATCAGCAAGCATGGGAAGAAAGTAGTGCATGCTATTAACTTCCAGCATGAAGATTTCCAGCCGCAACGAATCCATATAGACCCAGCCGATCTGGATGACCCGACCATGGGCCTCCATCTTGATGTTTCAATGGAGCCTCTCAAACGGCTGACCACCGTTGCTGGCAGCCTCAAAGATACGCGAGGAAATCCAGTGGGCGGCAAATCACTCAATATCATGACATCCGGGATGCAAACCAAGTATCGCGCTGACAGTGACGCGAACGGTAATTTCCGGTTCGAAGAAGTCGAACCGGGCAAAGACTACAGGTTGCTGATCCAGCCCGGTTCCGGTTACAGGAATAAAGACATAAATCCCCTTGTCGTCCCCAACGATGGACTGAACCTGGAGATCGTGCTTGAACTGACAGAGGAAGGTGAGCTGTCAGGCTGGATGATCGACCCGGATGGCCAGCCGGTCCCCGGATTCCCCATCACTCTGCACAGCACGATTGCCACCGGTCAGTCCGTCGGCGTCACCGGTGATCAACAGGGCTTCTTCCGTATTGAGAACTTCCCGGTTGGCGGCGCACTGTTACGTACCAATTCATATCCGGTGTTAACGGTACGGGGTGTCCGCGTGTCTTCCGAGCCCGAAGAGCCCGTCACGTTAGTCCTCGACACAGGGTCGCACTTCATACGGGGACGGGTGGTAAACCTGTTTGGCGAGCCAGTGGCCGCGTCAAACATCACACTGAATTGGGAGTTCAGATTCAACAGATTGCTCAATTCTTCGACCCGTAACACCATGGCTGACTCGAACGGTGATTTTCTATTTACCGGTCTAGGACCCGGACCGCACACGATGCAGGTAGGAGCAGCGGGGTTTAACGATATGGTGCTTACGGTGGACACGCGCCTCGATCCCGTTGATATCGTTGTCGAACTCGAAGAAGAGACCGATTGATTCCGCTACCACCTTTATCGTATGTAATTCTGCATCGCTGGAATATACGGATTGCCAGACCGTCATACCGGGACTTTCCGAATTTCTAATCGGCTTCTATGGAATTATTGGCACGCAGTATCGCCTTAATCAGGCTAGCTTAACTGGCAACGGATATTATGGAGGCGATTATTGATGGAAAGGTTCCAGCAGGTTTGACACTGGCTAGACTTAAGAAAAAGTTTTCAATGGATTGGTCCAAACAAAGACAAATACTTGAATTCCGAACCTAAGCCAACCAAAGACAAAACCGAACCTCCAAATTTGGCAAAAGAGATTGCTGCCAGAATTGCTTTATCTCGGCCAATATTGAGTGAAATCAGTTCGCTTTTCAACGACCTGAATGTGTGTAACCAACTGAATTCGTTGACCAATCTAAATCCCCGACGGAGACCCCGTCGGAGACCAAGACTGCGTGGCGGAGAGAGAGGGATTCGAACCCTCGATACGCTTTTAACGTATACTCCCTTAGCAGGGGAGCGCCTTCAGCCACTCGGCCATCTCTCCGTGAAATCGTAATTTGAGCCGGAATTTAGTATGCAAAAAAACCGGGGTGCGAAAGCATACCGATTCATTGATTCCGGGTAAAGTTTAAATGTTACCTACTTGTTACCGTAACTGCTGTCTGCTTCGTCCCGTTCCGCTAAAATGCGTTGAAAAATCTCTTCACGGTGAACCTGAACCTCAGGCGGTGCATCGATACCAATACGTATCTGGTTACCCTTTACTCCTAATACGGTGACCGTCACATTTTCACCTATCACAAGCTTTTCCCCAACCCTTCTTGTAAGTATCAGCATGTATACCTTCCCTTGGTGTCAGGTCAATCCCTCTACCTGATTCCTGTTGTTCTTGTAAAATCATTCCCCTTCGGGGCTTCTTTGAACCCCATGAGTTTCAAGCCTGATCAGCTACCCAAGCCGACACGGAGGAAAGCGCTTCATCCAGTAAATCGGGACGATTGCCTCCTGCCTGGGCAAAATCCGGACGTCCACCGCCCTTGCCACCAACCTGACTTGCCACGAAGTTTACCAGAATTCCTGCTTTTATCCGAGCAGTCAAGTCTTTACTGACTCCAACCGCTATTCTGACCTTGTCTCCGTCCACGCTGGATAACACAACCACGGAACTGCCGAGCCGGTCTTTCAGGTGGTCCACGCTGTCCCTGAGGCCGCTGGCATCGATCTCATCCATACGTGCTGCCAACACCTTTATACCATTGATTTCATTAGCATTATCCAGCAAGCTATCGCTGCCTGAACTGGCCAGGCTGGATTTCAGCGCTGCCAGCTCTTTTTCAAGCTGGTGGTTACGGTCCAGCATCTGTCGCAGCCTTGACGGGGCAGCTTCCGGGCTGACCTTGAGTGTATGTGCAACCGACTGGAGTTGCTTCTCCATGTCCTGGATATACTCAACCGCCGCTTCCCCGACCACTGCCATGATTCGGCGCACGCCGGAACCAATGGCCGATTCAGAAATGATCTTGAACTGTCCAATTTCACCAACCCTGCCCACGTGTGTTCCACCGCAAAGCTCTGTCGAGAGGTCACCGAACCGCAATACACGAACCTTATCGCCATATTTTTCGCCAAACAAAGCCATGGCGCCCGTTTTCAGAGCATCATCAAAGCTCATCACTTCTGATTCTGACAGGGGGTTGACCCTGATCGCGTCATTGACATGGCGCTCTATCTGCCTGAGTTCGTCCACGCTGAGTTGTTTCGGGTGCGAAAAATCAAAGCGTGTGTAATCTGGCGCAACCAATGAGCCTTTCTGCTCAACATGGTCGCCAAGAATATCGCGCAGGGCGCGGTGCATCAGGTGTGTGCCGGAGTGGTGGATGGTTATGGCCTGCCGCCTTTCTGCATCCACCTGGGCACTCACCTGCTGGCCCGGTTCAAGTTCCCCCGCGGCCATGCGGCCGATGTGGCCCCAGAAAGCACCGCCGAGTTTGGTGGTGTCTTCAACAATAAAGTTTGCTTTCCCACAGTTGATTACACCGGTGTCGCCAACCTGGCCGCCGGATTCTGCGTAAAAGGGTGTCTGGTCGAGGATCAGGACCGCGCTGTCGCCTTCCTCGAGGTGATCAGTTAACTGACCGTCTTTGAGAATACCGGCAATGACGGCATCATCCGTTGAGAGGTTTTCATAGCCGATGAAACGGGTGGCGGCCAATGACTTGACCGCTTCTGCCGAAATCTGGTCCTTGTGCTGGAACTGGCCAGCCGTGCGACCGCGTTCGCGCTGTTTTTCCATTTCGGAATCAAAGCCCTGGAGATCGACTTCGAGTTCATTTTCGCGCGCAATATCCTGGGTCAGATCGAGTGGGAAACCATAGGTGTCGTAGAGGGTAAACGCGGTCTCGCCGTCGATCTTGCCACTCTTGGACATGGCCTTATCCATGACCGTCTGTAACAGGCCCATGCCCTTGTCCAACGTACGCGCAAATCGCCGCTCCTCGTCTTCCAGCGTGGCGATGATGTGCGCCTGCTGTTTAACCAGCTCCGGATAAGCTTCGCCCATCTGTTCAGCCAGGGGGATAGTCATCCCAGCGAAAAACGCGTTTTTCTGACCCAGTTTGAAACCATGGCGCACAGCACGACGGATAATGCGCCGCAAAACATATCCTCGACCTTCATTGGATGGCATCACACCATCTGCGATCAGGAATGCACATGCACGGATGTGGTCAGCAATCACATTGAGGGAACTGTTTGACTTGTCGGTCGTGTTGGTCAGCTTTGCTGCCGCCCTGATCAGCGCCTGGAACAGGTCGGTGTCATAATTACTGTGAACACCCTGCAATACCGCTGCAAGACGCTCAAGACCCATACCGGTGTCCACGCAGGGCGCCGGCAGGGCTTGCAGCGTGCCGTCGGCAGAACGGTCAAATTGCATAAAGACCAGGTTCCAGATTTCTACGTATCTTCCGCCATCCTCATCTTCCGAGCCTGGCAACCCACCTTCATATTCCGGCCCATGGTCATAGAAGATTTCAGAACACGGTCCGCAGGGCCCGGTGTCACCCATGGCCCAAAAATTGTCACTGTCGAATTCTGCGCCGCCCTGTTTATCCCCGATTCGGATGACGCGTTCCTTTTCCAGGCCGATATCGTTCGTCCAGATATCGGCGGCCTCGTCATCCGTATGGTAAACCGTGACCCACAAGCGATCTTTCTGCAGGCCATAGCCTTTGGTCAATAAATCCCAAGCATAAAGTATGGCATCTTTTTTGAAATAGTCGCCGAAACTGAAATTCCCGAGCATTTCGAAAAACGTGTGGTGCCGGGAGGTATAACCCACCTGGTCCAGGTCATTGTGCTTGCCACCCGCCCGAACACATTTCTGGGAACTGACCGCACGCGGGCAGGCGCGTTTCTCTGCGCCCAGAAACACATCCTTGAATTGGGCCATACCTGCATTTGTAAAAAGCAGTGTCGGGTCATCGGCCGGAACCAGTGAGCTCGAAGCAACTACTTCATGCTGCCTGTCGGCAAAAAAATCCAGGAAGTCCTGGCGAATTTCAGCTGTTGTTTTCAATGTTTACTGATCCTAAAACCAATTATCACGCCCTGCGCGCGACCGACCTGCAAGTTTACCGAAACATGGGTGGTGAAGGAATCAACTTCAACCATCCATCGTATTTATTTCACCGGTATTACCGAATTTGGCGGTGTATAACTGAAATTAAGTGGGAAATGCGGTTCAGGACGGTCCCGGGCTAGTCGGTCGCTGGGTGCCGGGCCGCCACGTAGTCCAGTGCAACATTGGCCTGCTCGTGGGTGAATCCGCGGTTTACCAGGCTACGATACAATTTTGCGCGGCCGGCGTAATCCAGTTCGCCACGGCACTTTCTCTCTGCCCATTGCGATGCAGCGTCAAACCAGGCCTCCTGGCCGGGCGGCATGGCGTCGGCAACCACGTTGTCTGAGATACCCAGGCTGCGCAGTTCTCCTCGGATTTTCAACGGACCGAACAGGCGGCGCATACGTGTGCGCACGTACATTTCGGTAAATCTCTGGTCGGAAACTAGATTTTCATCAGCGAGGTCACTGACAACCGCCTCAGCAATCCCGGGGGCAGCCCCCCTTTGTATGAGCTTTCGCCTGAGTTCTTCGATCCCGTATTCGCGGCGCGTGAGATAGCGCACCGCGATTTCCTTCACCTCGGCTTCAGTAAGATCACGCGCAGTCTTACCACGCATCACGTTGAGCCTCTGTACAGAACCGCCGGCTTAAGCCTCGGCAGTTGCGTCTTTGGGCGCCTTCTGCGGCAGCAGCATGACGCGCAGGCGGGCTTCGATATCGGCCGCCATTTCTTCGTGATCCTCCAGGAAAGCCCGCACATTCTCCTTACCCTGGCCGATACGGTCTTTTTCATAGCTATACCAGGCACCGGATTTTTCGACGATGCCGTTAGCAACGCCCAGATCGATCAACTCACCCAGCTTTGAAATTCCCTTGCCGTAAAGGATTTCAAACTCTGCCTGCCGGAATGGTGGCGCCATTTTATTCTTGACCACCTTGACCCGGGTCTGATTACCGATCACCTCGTCGCCTTTCTTTATCGAGCCGATGCGGCGGATATCCAGTCGCACCGAAGAATAGAATTTGAGCGCATTACCACCGGTGGTGGTTTCCGGGCTTCCAAACATTACACCGATCTTCATCCGAATCTGGTTGATAAAGACAACCATGCAATTGGAACGCTGAATATTGGCTGTCAGTTTACGCAGGGCCTGGGACATCAGGCGAGCCTGCAGGCCAACGTGGCGGTCCCCCATTTCACCTTCAATTTCGGCCTTGGGTGTCAGTGCGGCTACGGAGTCAACAACTACGATATCGACAGCACCGGAGCGTACCAGCATATCGGTGATTTCCAACGCCTGCTCACCTGTGTCGGGCTGTGAAACCAACATGTCTTCTACATTGACACCCAGGTTTTCTGCGTACTGGGGATCAAGTGCGTGCTCGGCATCGACAAAGGCCGCCGTGCCGCCAATCTTTTGGGCCTCCGCGATCACCTGCAGGGTCAGCGTGGTTTTACCACTCGATTCGGGGCCATAAATTTCAATGACGCGCCCACGCGGCAAACCACCGATACCAAGCGCCACATCCAGCGCCAGGGAACCGGAAGAGACGACATCAACATTGCGGGCGGCAGTGCCATCACCCATGCGCATTATCGCGCCCTTGCCGAACTGCTTTTCAATCTGAGACAACGCTGCCGTCAGTGCCTGTTTTTTGTTGTCGTCCACTTTTAATCCTCTCCTGTTAATTTAGGTATGGAAATCCACCGTAAGGCGGCATTATGACACAGGCCTGTCGGCGTCTTAAACCCGCCATCAACCAACAATGCAAATTCCTACAAACATCGTCTGGAATCTACCCGGAACAGGTCAAGAGTGTCCCAGATGTTTGGCCGGTCTGTGTCATTGGGTTTAGTCTGCAATATTGCATTCTCAAATCGCGATAATCTGATTTTGATTGTCTGGAGACCGGGAAAAAGCTGAAAAGACAGACGGGAAAAAAGGACCAAAAGGAATCAGACATTGCCCTCGATACGCAAAACAATTCCTTCCAGCGCATGTAATACTGTTTGCTGACGTACGGACTCACGGTCACCTTCAAACATTGCAGCATCTGTGCTCACAGGCTGCTCACCTATACACCAGGCAAAATGCACAAGCCCTACCGGTTTGCCTGGCATACCGCCCCCCGGCCCGGCGATACCAGTTGCGGAAACCGTTACGTCAACACCCGAATACTTTTTCGCACCCGTCGCCATCTGCTGGGCAATTTCTTCACTGACCGCCCCGTATTTAAGCAAATCATCAGGTGAGACACCCAGCATCTGCTCCTTTGCCCCGTAGCTGTAGGTAATATACCCCCTGTCAAACCAGACAGAGCTGCCTGCCATGTCGGTACAGCATTTTGCAATCCAGCCACCGGCGCAGGATTCGGCAGTTGCCATCTTCCAGTTACGTGCGCCTAACAGGCCGGCAATTTTTGCGGTCAAGCTTCCGGCTTTTATCTCAAATTCCAGCATTGACCCGGTTCCTCTCGACCGTCCTAAATAAATTGGTCATCAAAATTGACGGGCACCATACAGTCACCCACGACTTCCTACGTTACACTTTCCGGGATGCCATCTCCAGCCGTTTCAAAGCAAGCCGCAAAATCGCAGCACGCCTGGCATCAGGCCGCAATCATCGCACGGACGTTGACCGCTTCTTTTTGATCTCATTGGCGAATGCAAAATATTGCCGAGCTCAAAATATGGCACATTAAATGTCTATACTTATATTAAAAGCACGGACCTATTAGTAATAGCGGGAGGCTCGGCCGAGGCTGTGGTTTGTAATGCGCGTCTTCATCTCATCTCCGAATGATGTTGCGATTGAGCGTGCCGTGGCTCGACGGGTTATAGAAAGGTTGGATGCCGACCTCGGAAGTCGCGCAGATGTGAAACCGGTGGTGTGGGAACTTGAACCACTATTGGCAACATCGACACCCCAGGATCAGATAACCCTTCCCTCTGAATGCGAAATTGCCGTTTTTATCTTCTGGAGCCGTATGGGAACCATGCTGCCCGCATTCGTTTGCCGCGCTGATGGGACACGCTACAACAGTGGCACCGAGTATGAATATGAAGACGCGCTAAGGGGATTCAATAAAACAGGCAGCCCGCAAATTCTCGTCTATTGGAAGACCCTGGCTAGTGATCCGCCGGGAGCAGACCTTTCGCATGTTAAGGAATTCATTCATCAACGAGAGATGCTGGAGCAATTCAAGCAGAAGCATCTTGTTAATGTTGCTGATCAAACATTCAAGGGGATGGCGCATCCATTTACGACCCCGGAAGAATTCGAGGAAATTGTCGAAAGCCATTTGACCAAGCTGATTAACACGCTCGTGGATCGTAAGTTTCCCCAGTCAGCTAAACAAACAAGCACGCAGTCACGACAATGGAGTGGTGGTAATCCGTTTCAAGGTCTGCAGTGTTTTCAGATTGACAATGCACCGGTTTATTTCGGGCGGACAAATGCCATCTCCCAATGCCTGGAGAAACTCAAAAGGCAGGAAACAAGCGGCTATGCTTCTTTGTTTATCGTAGGAATGAGTGGCACAGGAAAGTCGTCATTGGCGTACGCAGGTATTCTGCCCATGCTGCGGTCCGAAGGCAGTGCGTATGGTATTGAGGGATTTCGTTGGGCGACCATGCGCCCGAGCGACCAAGATGGTAATCTTTTTGAGGGTTTGCTGGCAGCTCTGCAAACAGACCATGCGTTACCTGAATTGGGTGAACCGGACAAGGCTCACCTGCTAGCCAGCTACAATGAAACGCCTGAGTGGTACGAAAACTGTCTGCTCTCTCTTCTAACACAAGATCCAGACACAACACCCTTGAAACTGATCATAATCATTGATCAATTTGAGGAGATCATCACTCATCCTGCCATCGATGAGCAGCTTCGTGAGCGGTTCGTCGCTGTGATCGACCAACTGACCCTATCAGGGCACGTCTGGCTTATCACAACGTTACGCAGCGATTTCTATGGCGCTATCGGTAACGATAAGGCGCTTGCACAGTGGAGGCTCAAAGCTGCCCAGTACGACCTGTTACCGCCGTCCGAAAGTGAATTGGGCCAGATGATCCGGATGCCGGCACGTATTGCCGGTGTCCGATTCGATCTGCACCCGGATACTGCCGAGCCACTCGACGAGGCGATTCACCACGCGATCAATAAGAACCCGGAGAGCCTGCCTTTGCTGGAGTACGCGTTGACCGAACTCTACGAACGCCGCACTCCTGATGGTTTTCTGACTTATGAAGCCTATGAAGACGCCGGTGGACTTGAAGGGGCGATTGCCAGCTGTGTAAAAAGGGCTATCGCACAGGCGGGGGACTCGAGTCACCAGCGCATCGTCGAAGTGTTCAAAGCACTTGTCGATTTTGACGATCAGTTAGAAGGACATGCGATCAGGCGCTGGGTGTCATTGGATCAAATCGTAAATTCGGAGACTCGGAGCATTATTGACCGGTTTATTGAAGCCCGCCTGCTGGTTGTAAGGTTGGGCTCTGATGGTCGGCCTGAAATGACGGTTGCACATGAGTCACTTTTCCAGCACTGGCCGGAACTCAGACAGTGGCTCGACCTGAACCGGGAAAACCTGCTCATACGTGCACGGTTGGCGGTGGCCGCCAAAAACTGGAAATCTGAAGGGCGTCCGGTAGATCGCCTGTTGTCGGTGGGCAAACCCGTTGAAGAAGGCATACAACTAATTGGATCAAACTTGACCGTGTCAGCCACGACAAGTGCGTTCGTTGAAGATTCTGCCAGGCGGGTACGACGTAACCGCTTCCTGCGTAACGCCTTGAACACAGGCCTGGTTCTATTGGTAATCGCGACCGGCGTGCTGGCATACCAGGCAAACCGGGCGTCAGAGGATGCTGACCACAGACGTGCGCAGAGCGAAGACCTGATTAGTTTTTTGTTGGGTGATTTGCACGAGAACCTGACGGCAATTGGCCGCCTGGAAATTCTGTCGAGCGCGGTCGATACTGCCATGGAGTATTTCTCGTCTCTCGATGATAAAGACCTGTCGAACGAAATGCTCAGCCGGCGATCCCGCATGTTTTACCAGCTCGGTGATGTCAGCTTTCAGGCTGGCGAATTCGAGAAGGCTTCAACCGCCTTCGTCAAGTCCCTGCAAGAGGCCGAACAATTGGCCCGGATGCAACCAGACGATCTGAGTATCCGTTATGAGCTTGCGCAGGCGAACTATTGGGTTGGCTTTTCGAATTGGTACCAGGGTGACCTGTCAGCCGTTGCCCCATTTTTTAACCGCTATCGTGAGATCGCACAGTCGCTCGTCGATGCCGAGCCGGGGAATGAAGATTGGCTGTTGGAGCTTGGCAGTTCCTACAGCAACCTGGGTACATTCGAATCGTCCAGACAACGATTGCATGAGGCTGAGACACATTTTGCTAACGGTGCAAGGGTGCTCCAGAAGCTGGTGGAAGCAAATCCCAAGAGCCATCAGTACAGGAGCGCGCTGGCCGAGGTGCAGTCATGGACCGGCTCAGTGCAACGCAAAACCGGCAACGCCACCGGTGCTGTATTCACTTACGGAGAAGTGCTGGATATTCATTCGTCGCTTGTCGCCGAGATTCCAAGCAATCTCAACTGGCAATATTCCGCAGCCCAGGCTCACCGGCACCTGGCAGATGCATTGCACGACTCCAATGAACCACAAATGGCGTATGAACATAATTTAGAGGCTGTAAGCCTGGCCAGGAACCTCGTCGCGCAGGATCCACAAAATGTCCGCTTCAGATATGGACAGGCATTGTTCCAACTCAATCTTGCTCTGGCTACCGCACAGATGGGGAACCCAGAAGATGCAGACACCATGTTGTCTCATGGTGCACAACTGGTCGGGCAACTGGTTGAGCAGAGTGACAATCCCCGCTTGAGAATTCTCGCCGTTCGTTACCAACTGGCCCAAGCGGACAATTGGACTGGTGCCAGGACCAAGTCAGAACTGCTGCAAGCCGTCGAACAAGCCATAAAGCAGATGGAGGGTATTCCGGCAACGCTCGATGAATACGATCTGGTTATGGCACGGGCATTGTTGATCGCCGCAGAACTGCAGCAGAGTTCAGACAAGGCACTACGAGCGCTGGAACTACTGGAACCCCTCAGCACCGAATGGCGACGTCCGGATTATTTGGCTGCCTTGGTTAAGGCACGCAACCTGACGTCTTTAAATTCAGGAGTTGGTGACATTAGCTCGTTGCCAGCAAAAGAGAATCGCGGCTGAACTTTAATGGCCGCACCATGAGAAAGGTAATTTCATGGACACATTTAGGAGAACGCTATGAGTGAGTACTTAATGAAATTCGGTTGCGCGCATGTCCCGTTGCCGACAAATAGAATATTTGACTATGCCGCAGTTAGAGGCACGAACAGGGGCTACAGAAGACATCTGCGAATTGAATCGCCTGACGAGAGCTGGAGTTTTGTAGATGGTAGAGCTTTCCTGGCCCACGGTTGGTCCGATAACATGATCGAAAATACTTTTATTAAAGACATAATCGAAAACAACCCAACAAAGAAGCAGATGATGGATTGGTTCGAAAATGACCCCGCCAGATTTGCGACTGAATGGGCTGCCTATGACTCCGATGCTGTGCTTCACGAATTTGGAAATCCAGCTAACCCAGTATTCATAATGCACCCGAGACCTGGACACCCTGAGGACTGTCAGGCGGACATTGGCAAGCTGCTTTTCGACCCAAATGTCAAAGCAGACCGGTCAATCTGTTACGACTCCCTGCTTCGGTTCAGTAATAATGGTGTGGACTACCTCGTTGATCCCATAGTAAAAAACGAATGGTAGCAATCACAAAGTACCGGCCGCCACGCGATAGTTATTCTGTGGCGGCCCGGCACTGCACGTGATCACTTACCTTTGCGTCTAGCCTTTATCGGCCGGTCATAGTTGATTGAGCAAATATCAATCATTAACAGGTGCTATATAGTCACCTGCAGCTTCCTACGTTACACTTTCCGGGATGTCATCCCCAGCCGTTCCAAAGCAAGCCAACCACACACCGCTGATGCAGCAATATCTGCGCATCAAGGCCGATTACACCGAGACTCTCCTGTTGTTCAGAATGGGGGATTTTTACGAGGTCTTTTACGAGGATGCACGCCGGGCGGCAAAATTGCTGGATATCACCTTGACCTCGCGCGGCACCTCAGCGGGTGCACCTATTCCCATGGCCGGCATCCCTTACCATGCGCTGGATGGCTACCTGGTCAAATTAATACGAAAAGGCGAATCGGCTGCCATTTGTGAACAGGTAAGCGAGCCGACTGCGGGTAAGGGCCTGGTGGAGCGCAAGGTCGTACGTATCGTCACACCCGGCACCGTCACGGATGAAGCTTTGCTTTCAGGACGCCAGGATAACCTGCTGGCGGCGGCTAGCCGTGCTGGAAAATATTGGGCTTTATCGTGGATGGATTTGTCCTCTGGGAGATTCCTGGCTCGCTTGTTGCCCTCACAGGCCGACCTTGAAACCCAGTTGGAACGCTTGCAACCATCGGAGTTGCTGGTTCCCGAAGATGCAGATTGGGCCGAACCGTTGTCCGCTCACCGGGGGCTCAGAAAACGTGCGCCCTGGCATTTTGACCGGGAATCCGCCTACCATCTTTTAACCGAACAATTCGGCACCCGCGACCTGGCTGGTTTTGGTCTCGAAGATGAGCCGGCCGCCATCGCAGCAGCCGGTGCCTTGCTGCAGTATGCACAGGAAACACAGCGAACCGCCCTGCCCCATTTGCGTGCCATACGGATGGAAAATCCGCAGAATCATCTCCACATGGATGCAACCACGCGCCGAAACCTCGAGTTGCTGCATCACCCCGAGGGCCGCGATGAGCACACGCTGGCCGGCATCATGGATTCGACCGTCACGCCGATGGGGGGACGACTGCTACGCCGCTGGATTGCCGAGCCAATCCGTGACCGGGAACGTCTGCAATCAAGACACGACAGTATCGGCGCGCTACTGGACACCCGTCTATACGAGACTTTACGCAAACTTTTCAACTCAGTCGGGGATATTGAAAGAATCCTTGCCCGTATCGCGCTTGGTTCAGCAAGACCGCGCGACCTGACAACGTTGAGGCAAGCGCTGGCCGTGCTGCCCGAGATAAAGACCGGCCTGACAGCCAGCCAACGCGATCCGCTGCAGCAATACGGAGAAGGTCTTGAATGCCTGCCACAGATACATGAACTGCTGACTGCGGCCCTGGTCGATGAACCACCGGTACTGATCCGCAATGGCGGTGTTATCGCCGATGGCTATGACGGGGAACTCGATGAACTGCGTAGCCTGTCGGAAAATGCCAATGACTTCCTGCTGGAATATGAAGAAAGGCAAAAGGAAGAATCAGGGATACCGGGACTCAAAGTTGGCTACAACCGGGTGCACGGGTATTTTATTGAAATCACCCACGCCCACCAGGACAAGGTGCCGCTGCATTACAAGCGTCGGCAGACGCTGAAGGCGGCGGAGCGTTACATCACCGAGGAGTTGAAGGCCTTTGAGGACAAGGTCCTGTCGAGCCGGGAACGCGCCCAGGCACGCGAGTTGTATTGCTATGAGCAACTGGTGGGCAGCCTGCAATCGGAATTGGAGGCCTTGCAGACCGTGGCTTCCACGCTCGCCCGGCTGGACGTGTTATGTGCGTTTACCGAGCGCGCGATCAGCCTGGATTTCTGTTGCCCGGACCTCAGTGATCAACCCGGAATTGACATCCGCGGTGGGCGTCACCCGGTGATCGAACAGGTTCAGTCAGAAGCATTCACACCCAACGATACAACAATGAACCCACAGCGCAGGATGCTGATCATCACTGGCCCCAATATGGGCGGTAAATCCACCTATATGCGCCAGACGGCGCTGATCTGCCTGCTGGCATACTCTGGTAGCTGGGTACCTGCTTCAAGCGCCGTTATCGGCCCCCTGGACAGGATTTTTACCCGTATCGGTGCCGGTGATGATATTAGCCGGGGCCGCTCCACTTTTATGGTCGAGATGACCGAAACAGCCAACATCCTGCACAGCGCCAACCAGAACTCACTGGTCCTGATGGATGAAATCGGGCGCGGTACCAGCACCTATGACGGTCTTGCCCTGGCCTGGGCGGTGGCTGAATACCTGGCCCGACAGGTGCAGGCCTACACCTTGTTTGCGACCCATTATTTCGAGCTGACACACTTGCCTGAACAGCTCGAAGGGGTGCATAACGTACACCTGAAAGCCGTCGAGCATGGCGACAATATCGTATTCCTGCATTCGGTCGATGACGGTCCAGCCAGCCAAAGCTACGGCCTGCAGGTGGCTGCGCTTGCCGGCATTCCGCGCAATGTGCTGAAGCAAGCCCGCCACCAGCTTTCAAAGCTGGAAAAAGGTGGTAACGAGAACCCCCAGTTGGGGCTGTTTACCACCTATGAAGAGCCCGAACCGGAGCTGGAAGCGGAAACACCTGTGCTGGACGCGCTGGAAGAGATTGAACCGGACGAATTGACGCCACGGGCGGCGCTGGACCTGGTCTATAAACTAAAAGCCTTGCTGCGAGACCTGTAGGAGCGACGCTCGCGTCGCGATTATGTTCAGGTCTCGTGCAAACCAGAAGCAGCCGCTCCTGCGCATCCCTGCGCCCGCGGCATACCGTTCATCCTGAACATAATCGCGACCAGCTGCGCCGATCGCTCCTACGGTAATTATTGAAATTTGTTTTTGAATCGCACTATCCGGCGCCTTTGCCGTTTGTCCGGCCGGCGTTCACGAGTGGCGTGTTGTTGATGTTCAAGCTTACGTGCCTCCGCCAACTGCTCCCGCCTGGCGCGGTTTTCTTCTGACTCTTCATAAAGGCCGCGCGCCACGGTTGCCGGGCCGCGGCGGGCAGAAAGCTCAACGACGGTAATCGTGTACTCCTCTTCACCCCGCTGGATACGCAGCTCATCACCGATACTGAGCGAGCGCCCGGGCTTTGCACGGTTTCCATTGAGATGGACTTTTCCGCCTGATACGGCTTC
>CALBDB010000189.1 GCA_937927755.1 uncultured Lysobacterales bacterium | reverse complement strand
CAACGGCCTGGGTTCTAATAACATTCTGACTGCAAGCGCTGAAGTCGAATACCATTTTCATGAGGACTGGAGCGCGGCAGTTTTTATTGACGTCGGCAATGCCTTCAATGATTGGAGTAAGCCCGACCTGAAACTGGGCAGCGGTATTGGGGTTCGCTGGTACTCGGTGATTGGCGCGCTGCGTGTGGATGTAGCCCAGGGCTGGGATCTGCACGGTGATCCATGGCGTATTCACCTTACAATCGGGACCCCGCTGTTATGAACCGCCGCAGGACTGTTTCAGCAGTGAAAATCGCGCTTGCAGGCCTGGCGCTCGTGGTGCTGTTGCTGACGATTTTTGCCTGGTGGTTGTTGAGAACATCATCCGGCGCTGCCTGGTTATGGAGCCATGTGGAAGATGCTGCGGCGGGCTCAGTGCGTTCGTCCCAGGTTGGCGGCAACCTGGCTTCGGGCTTTACCATCCAGGGTTTTGAGTACGGGTCTGGCTCTGCCAGTCTTTCCATCCGTGTCATTGAGGTTGAAGCCCGACCCGGCTTTTGGCCATTGTCCGTGCAAGTTCGGTCACTGGCGTTGCGAGATGTCGATATTGTAAGGCTGTCAACGGGCGGAGACGTTCAGAGTGTGGAACCGAGCATGGATATTCACACCATGCTTGAGGCTTTGAGTGTACCTTTTCCTGTCAGAATTGACGATACGTCAATCAGCAATGTCACGTTTCAAACAGGTGACGAAGCGCCCCGGACCCTGGTCAAGGAGCTCAGGTTCGGCGCAGCTCTGGATGAGCGGCTGCTGGTTGAAGATATTGAACTGCTTGCCACGGGCATCGAGGCAAATATCAATGGTCAAATGTCACTGGAATCACCATACGACCTGGCTGTAAGCGTGGAAGGCCGCATGGGGACTGGTGGTGAGGCAGATACATTTGCTGTTGATTTCCCGTTCAGGCTTTACGCCAGCGGTAACCCGGACAATATCGAATTCACTCTGGCCAGTGTCGGTGATGGCCTTGGACTGGGCACTGAACTGCTAGATCTGGATATTTCCGGAACGGTCTCCGCCCAGGGTCTGCAATTGGCTAGCGCAACATTGACCGGTGCGGGCGTCAAACTTGAATCCGGTGGAACCCTGGATTGGTCTCCACAAGTACAAGCCGGTTTGAAACTGGCAATCCATCGACTGGACTTATCACCCTGGGTGTCCGGCTGGCCTGCCGGTGAGTATTTGCTTGGTGACCTCGAATTGGGCTGGTCAGGAAGTGGTCTGAAAATTCCGGTGGGTGAATTGCGTGTTGACGGGACCGGCCTGCTGCTCAATATCAAGGCAGATGTCGATGTTAATGCCAGTACTGTTATTGCCCGTATTGACTGGACCGATCTCGCCTGGCCGCTGGCCGATCCGGATTTTGCGAGTCCTTTGGGCAGCCTGAGCGCGAACGGTAGCATCGATGCGTGGGAAGTTGATGGTCAACTGGATATCGTACTCGGTGACTACCCACGGGGCAGCGTTGAAGTCGAGGGTGCCGGTAATCAGACAAGCGCGCAATTTACCATACTCCAGGGTGAAGTATTGGGCGGCAGCATAGCCGGTGAGGCAGGCGCTGACTGGCAGGACGGTTTAGTCTGGGACATGAATGTACGAACGATGGATGTAAACCCTGAACCCTTATTGCCCGGTTGGCCCGGTCGCATTGATGCAGAAATTGAAGCCGGTGCCGGTAAGCAGTCGGAGTTGACCGAAATCAAGCTTGTATCCCTGCAGGGTGTATTACGCGGTGTGGGGGTCAGCGGTCATGGCAGCCTAAGTGTTGAGGGCGAGGGTATGAAATTTGATGGGTTAACTTTTTCCGACGTGGAACTGCGCACCGATAAGGCTGTGCTGCAACTGGATGGCAGTCCTTCAGAGCCGGCAGGTGTATCGGTTAAATTCAGTGGAGATTTACCCTCCATGCTGTTGCAGGGTGCCACCGGTAATGTAGAGCTTGAAGGGACGTATTCCGGCAAGGCCGGTAGTTCATCTGTTGATGTGCAGATGGAGGCTCTCGATCTTGCCTGGAATGGAATAAGCGTCAAGGGATTGTCTGTTTCCATGCAGTCCGCCGACGCAATTGTATCGGTACCGGTCCTTCAACTGGATGCAGTCGGGCTGGCATGGCAGGACTATTTTGCCGAGGAGTTTTCCTTGTCCCTTGCGCCTGCCGGTGAGCGGCACAGGCTCAGGGCAAGCATGGCCGGTAAAAATGTTGCAATGAACCTGGCAATGCACCTGGAAGCTGAAAACAAATCGGATGCTCTCAGTAGTCCGTGGCGTGGTGTGATGGACGAGTTTGTGCTGTCGGTTGACCAGGAATACCGGCTCGATTTGCAGGAACCAGCCCCCCTGGAATGGTTGAACGGTTCCTTGTCCATTGGTCCGGTTTGTCTGCATGAGAACAATGGCGCCGGCCTTTGTGCGAGCGGCGATTATAAAAATAATGGTGACTGGTCACTGGTTGCGGATATCACGGGGGTTTCGTTGAATTATTTGCGGGACTTCCAGGATTTGGATGTCCACTTTGAGCAATATGTAGAAGGCCGGCTGGATTGGCATCAGCTGAATGGCGAGGCACCGACCGGTGGTGCGGATTTCCGCATCATTGCCGGACGGGTACTCGATCTTGATGACAATGATGTGCTGACAGAGACCAGCGAGGGCAGGTTCGGGTTCAGGTTGAGGAACGGTAACCTGGAATCCGGTGTTCTGGATGTTGAGTTCCCCGGGGTCGGCTTTATTGATGTTGATTTCAGCGTTTTGGATTTTTCAGAGGACGGTGAGAGAAGGTTGCAGGGCCGTGCGGTCACACGGCTGGATGATCTTAAACTGGTCGGACAAATGGCGTTTACTGCTGTTGATGAAACCAACGGCCAATTTGAATCAAATATTAAGTTGGGAGGGACACTCGCAGACCCTTCATTTGATGGCGGCTTCAGGCTATCCAATGGCCTCGTGAGATATGCGCCCATCGGTTTGAAACTGGAAAAGATTGAATTTGAAGGTTTGTTGGAGAAACTTGACCGGGGTACATTAAAGGGAGAGTTTCAGGCTGGAGAAGGTGTGGGCTCCATTGACGGCCAGTTCTTATTTAAGGATTTTGAAAACATAAAGATAGATGTTGCTCTTTCGGGCGATCAGCTTTTGCTGGTAAACACCGATGATCTGCAAATTAATACCGAAACCGATCTCCGGATTGGTCTCTCACCGCAACGCATGGATATCAACGGGAATGTCCGCATTCCCAATGCCCGCCTGACGCCTTCCAACCTGGTATTGGAGAAAGTCAGTGACAGCGAAGACCTGGTCATTGAAGCAAGCGATAGGCATATCGTTGCGGAGATTAAAGAACCGCCGTCCACCAGGAAAATTTACGGTCAGTTGGAAGTAGCCTTTGGTGATGACGTATTCATTGCTGTGCCGGACGTTGAAGCCAACATTAGCGGCAGTGTTTTGTATAACTGGACAGGTGACCCCGTTCCGTTGGCAGAAGGCAGTTACAGGTTACAGGGTAAAGTGGATGTGTATGGGCCGACGCTTACAATCAATAACGGATCAATCAGTTTTCCGGGTATTCCGGCAAACAATCCCTTGCTGAATATTCGGGCAGAGCGCGATATTTTCGGGAATACACAAATCCGATCTGCCGGTGTGCAGGTGATTGGTAGCCTGAAACGCCCGGTCCTCGAAGCTTACACGGTGCCCATCACCACTGAGGACCGCGCCTGGACACTGTTGATCACAGGCACCGATTTTGACCAGGGGCAGGGGGTAGGTGGTTTTGATGTTGGCACCTACATTGCGCCAAAATTGTATATCAGTTACGGCATCAGCCTGTTTGAAGATGAAAACGTCATCAGCGCCCGCTATGACCTGAAAAAAGGCTTTGGTGTAAAAGTCACATCGGGCCAGCGGGAAACTGGCCTGGATGTATCTTATACCCTGGACCGGGATTAGAATCCACCAATCGCATACTTAATGCTTTGGTACATAAAAAAACGGACCTCCTGGGAGGTCCGTTCTCTTCCAGCTATGAATTCGGCTGGTTGGCGCTTTACAAGTTCTAGTATGCGTATTTTGCTGAGAACTGGACACGTGTCATGTCACCGTCAGCACCGCTTTCGACTTCGCGATCGGCCAACAATAGTTCTACACCAAAGTCCAGCTTGGGCTGTGGGCTGTAGATCATGTTGACGTGAAGGCTGGAAGCGTTCTTTGTCACACCCGTGCCTGTCAGGGCAGTATCGTTGTCCACCGTCAGGTAGCCAAGTGTCAGGTTACTGCGCCATTTGTCACTCCACAGGTGGCGGTAGGAACCGAACACACCGGTGGAATCGATGGCGTGCAAGTTGCCGTCCATATCAAGCACTGCACCATTGGCGGTGTTCAAACCCATGTAACGACCCATGCCGCTACCGGTACTCGCCATCCAGCGGAAGTCGTCCTTGTTGCCAAATACGAATTTACCGGAAAGGCTGATACCCCAACCGGTGGTTGAGTCGTCAATATCGCCCTGGTCAATGGCGAGCTCGCGGAAAAGACCCGCAGCCGTGAATGAACCCCAGTCGCCTTTCATGTTATAGCGCAACACGAGATCGGGCATCATGTTGTCATCCGTCACGATGCGGCCACCGCCACCATATGGTGTGACCGTTGTTTCCGGGTTCTCAGCTGCAATCTGCCAAGGACCGTTGGTATAACGGATCATGGGCTGGCGGCCGAATATGGTGGAGTCTGCCGGACCTACAAAGTCGAGGTTCTCAGGCAGGGCGCCAACATTGAAGAAGGTCATCCATGTCTGGCCGACCAGCCACTTGTTGTAGGTTACGAATGCGTGCCGTATACGTGGTGCGAATGAGTTGGAAACCCGTTCGTTACCCCCTGCTGGCAATTGGAAATCCATCTCGAGGAATGTTCCAATTTTGGCGCCGTTATCCAGGTTGTGGGTAGATCTGAAGTTGATCCGGGATTCCTTGGCATGGAAATCAAGGTAGCTTTCACCGTTGCCGTCACCCACGGGGATCGTGCCGGGAATATAGAAATCCCTGCCGGGACCTGAAGATGAACCACTACTATAGTCACTGTACATAACATCGGTTTTAACAAAGCCACCAAATTTGTAGCTGTGTTTATGGACTTTTTCTGCAGTTACGGCTTCGTGCTCATCGATCATGGCCGTGACTTTGGCTTCGGCGGCTGCCGTTGCTGTGGCCTCGACTTCTGCCGGAGTGACAGCGGGCGCAGCAGCGGCTGGCGCTCGCTGGGCTTGCATCAATTGGTGAACAAGGTTTTCAAGTTCTGCAATCCGTGCCTCAAGTGCTTCGACGCTGTCCCCATCGGCAAAGACACTTCCTGACCAGGTACAGCCGAGGGCAGCTGCAATTGACAGGCTCAGAAGGAGTTTCTTTAGTGATTTTTGGGCCATGGTAGCCTCTCCTTAGTTAATGTGTACGCAGGCGAATAATGCGCAAGATAGCCACGCAGGAGTATTAGTCTTTGGTCTAATGATTTATGCTCTGGCATTGAACTTCCAGTTCATTACCATCAATGACTGTCATGGTTTCGACCATTGTCTAATGGGTAGAGCCATCATTTGGGTGCGAGAATCAAAAACCGACCCCGCTCAGGACGAATGGAAGGTTCAATTCGCCCGTTTTATGCAAAAGGGAACAAGGCTCTACGGATAGCAGATGGCAAACCGACTGATCGCACTGCAGGCCGAGACGGTAATCGTTGCCGATGATCATCCGTTGTTCCGTACTGCCATCAAGGAAGCCCTGCAGGCCAGCCAGGGTGAAACCAATTTCCTCGAAGCCAGTTCTTTTGAATCCTTGCAGGAGTTGGTAAGCCATAACCCGGAAGTTGACTTGATTCTGCTGGATCTGCATATGCCCGGTGTCAGTGGATTTGCGGGCCTGGTCTATCTTTGCAAGCGCTACCCCAGTGTTCCTGTCGTGATCATTTCTGCAAACGAAGACCCTTTGGTTATTCAGCGTGCGCTGGATCACGGCGCTGCGGGCTTTATTCCCAAGTCCTCGGATATCAAGACAATAACCAGTGCTATACAGGACATTCTGATGGGCGAAATATGGGCGCCGGAATCAAGCCAGCCGAATTTACCGGGGACCAATGTATCAGAGCTGGCTCTCGCCGAGCGCATGTCCCAGTTAACACCGCAGCAGTTCAAGGTGTTGATGATGGTGTCACAGGGTATGCTGAACAAGCAGATCGCCTATGACATGGACATTTCCGAGGCCACGGTCAAGGCCCACGTAACCGCTATCATGAACAAGCTCGGCGTCAGCAATCGTACCCAGGCGGTGCTGGCCGCGAGTAAGCTGGATGTATCAACACCCGGTTAAGCCCCGCCCTTCTCCGAAGCCGTTTTCAGGATATTTGTCATCAGTGCGCGCAGAGCGGCAGGCCTGATGGGTTTGCGTAACAGTCCGTAGTCCATTGCCTTTACAGCTTCTTCGAGTTCGCCGGACCGGTCGGCCGTAATAACGATCGCTGGAAGACGTGTTCCGAGGATGTTATCGAGGTGTTGCATGACCTGGAGACCGTTGCTCTGGTCGTTCAGGTGATAATCGACCAGTACAAAGTCGGGCGTGCCGTGCATCAGCACCTGCTGTGCAGCCTGTGCCTGGGTTTCCGCCAGCAAAACGGTCGGGCATCCCCAGCGGTCCAGTAACATGTTCATGGCCTCGAGGATGTCCGGTTCGTTGTCGACGCACAGCACGACCAGGCCCTGGAACCCCGTCGTCTCGGGGTGCATCGCTACGGGTAATTCGGAGCGGGGCATATCACCGGGCTTGGCCAGTGGTACGATGACGGAAAAGCAACTGCCGTGTCCAAGCCTGGAGCTGACATCGATTTCGTGGTCCAGCATTCGGGAGATTCGGTCACAGATCGCAAGCCCAAGCCCAAGACCTTTTTCATCCCGCCGGCGAGCATAGTCGAGTCGGTGGAACTCCTGGAAAATGGCTTTTACTTCAGAGTTGTCGATACCGACGCCCGTGTCCCAGACACTAATTCGAAGTTGGTCTCCGCGGACCCGGCAGCCAAGAAGGACACCACCGGTTTCCGTGTAGTGGATTGCGTTGGCAAGGAAGTTCTGAAGGATCCTGTAGAGCAGGTTACGGTCGCTGTAAATCACGTGATCGGTCGGGTGAACCCGCAATAGCAGGTTGCGGTTTGCAGCCAGGGCCTTGAAGCGTCTGCGCAGCTGTTCAAACAACTCGGGTACATGTATCGCTTCCGGTTCCGGGTCATACATACCGGAATCCAGCTTGGATATATCCAGCAGCGCGCTCAACAGCTGCTCGGCCGCCTTCAGGCTGCGGTCGATCCGTTTGACCAGCTGGGACTGTTCATCATCGGAGCCCTCCTGTTGCTGGCGCAATATGGACACAAAAAGGCTGGCGGCATTCATCGGCTGCAAAAGGTCATGGCTGGCAGCGGCCAGGAAGCGGGTCTTGCTCCGGTTGGCATCTTCGGCAACCAGTCTCGCTTCCTCGAGCTCCCTGTTGGCTGAGCTCAGCTCCGACGTGCGCTGCTGGACTCTTTGTTCCAGTGTTTCGTTGATCAACTGTAACTCACGTTCGATGTCCTTGAAGTGCGTGATGTCGGTAAAGGTTGTGACATATCCGCCTCCGGGCATAGGATTTCCGCGAATTTCGAGTACCTGGTCGCCCATCCATTGTCGTTCGACGCGGTATTGCTGGCCTTTGCGCAAGTGATCGAGGCGTTCGCGTATTTCGTTTTCGTGTTCAACGATCAGGCCCCTTTCAACATTCAGGTGGATCAGTTCCTCGATCGGTTTGCCGATATGGAGTTCCCCTTCGGGGTAATTCATGATCTCCGTGTAACGCCGGTTCCAGCCGACCATGCACAATTCCTCGTCAACAACACTTACACCCTGTGACAGGTTATCGAGGGTGGATTCCAATAATTCGCGGTTGAACTGGACGGCCTGTGATGTGCGGTCCAGCAGGTCCATAACCGCCTCTGGCCCCAGGCCCTGGTGATGCAGGGCAGTTGTCAGTACTGTCCTCGCAGAGGCGGAACCGATGGAACCGGCCAGCAGGCGCTCGCCAAACTGGATTGTCTTGGGTGTTGCCAATGCGCTGGGTTGAAGTGTGACCAGGCCCAGGTGGTTGGTCAGCGCTTTGCGGGTTTCTTCAATACCCAGGAAACGACCGATGGTAGTTTCGAGTTCTTTCAGCGTAATCAACCCGGTGTCATCGCCATCCAGGGTGCCGGGAATAGAGGATGCCTCTTTGTCCGGCCTGGCAAGGGAAACAAGAACGATGGCCAATGTGTTCAATACCAGGGAGTACATGGCTCCCTGGTTGAAGCTCACCGATGGAATTATGGTGAGCAGGTCCTGCAACCAGTCAATTGTCGTGAATGATGGCAGCAGCAGCCAGATCACCCAGGAGCTAACACCCAGTGTAAGGCCCCAGATAGCGCCGGTCCGGCTTGCGCCCTGCCAGTAGATCCCAATCAGCATGGCGGGGGCAAACTGTGCAGCTGCGGAGAAGGACAGGAAACCGATAGACGCGAGGGGAACACCGGCCTCTATAACCTGGTAATAGGCGAATGCCGCGAGGGCAAGCAGCAATATCGATATCCGGCGCACTCGCAACAGGGTTTGTGACAAATCCCGGGCGCCACGGTTCTTGGTCAGACCGCTGCGCAGCAACAGGGGCATAACGATGTCGTTACTGACCATGATTGCCAGTGCAACGGTGGAGACAATAACCATGCCCGTAGCTGCCGAGAATCCGCCAATAAATGCAAGCACGGTAAGCATGGGCCGGTCAAAAGCCAGCGGCAGGGACAACACGTAAGTGTCCGGGTTAACCCCCTGGCCGGAAAACTGGGTCAGGCCCGCCAGCGCTATGGGTACGACCAGGGAAGCGAATATGATTAGATAAATTGGAAAAACCCAGCGCGCAACCCGAAGGTCGGTGCTGTCCCGGTACTCGACAATGGCAACGTGGAACTGGCGTGGCAGGCACAGTATCGCGACCATTGCCAGGATCATTTGGATACCAAATCCTTCCGGCAGTTTCCAGGGTGTAAACAGTTGCTGGTATTCACCCTGCTCGCGCATGGTCTGCGCCACATCGTCCAGCCCGTTGAAGACACCGAAAATCGCGAACAGCCCTATGGCGACAAAAGCCAGCAGCTTGACCAGCGACTCGAAGGCGATGGCCCACATCAGTCCCCGGTGATGCTCACTGGCATCCATGTTGCGCGTTCCAAACATCATGGCAAACACGGCCAGTGTCAGCGCCAGGTAAAGGGACAGTTGTTCGGGCAGTTCCGAGGCGGTCCCGGTGGCCCGGCTGATCACGTCGATTCCGGTGGTGATACCCTTCAGTTGCAGGGCAATATACGGCACGGCGCCGATAATGGCGGCACAGGTAACAAGCACTGCGATGGTGTGGCTGCGGCCGTAACGAAAGGCCACAAAATCGGCGATGGACGTAATGCGTTGATCCCGGCTGGTGGTCGCGATTCGGCGCAGCACGTCAAAACCGACCAGCATCACCAGCACGGGACCCAGGTAAATAGACAGGAACCCCCAGCCGGTAGTGGCTGCGCTTCCCACTGCGCCGTAAAACGTCCAGGAGGTGCAGTAGACCGCCAGCGACAATGAGTAAATGATGGCCTTGAATTTGCGGTGCTCATGTCCGATCCGCTGCTTGTCACCAAACCAGGCAATGGTAAACAGCAAGCCCATATAGGCCAGGACAATAAGCGTTAATTTCAGAGGATTAAGCATAGGCCGTTTGGTTTTTTATTGATTTTTATAACCGTCGATCACCAGGTGTAGCAGCCTCTACGACTAAAGTAGGGGCGTTATGCTTGCGATCTCAACGTAACATAGCGATCGGGAATTTACCATCTAAGAGAGGCTACCCCATGAGTGAACAAACACAAAGACAAGCTTATTGGAAGGCAAACCTGAAGCTGGTGGCATTTTGCCTAAGCATTTGGTTCGTCGTGTCATACCTATTTGGAATTATCCTGGTTGACCAGCTAAACGCCATCAGTATCGGCGGCTACAAGCTGGGCTTCTGGTTTGCCCAACAAGGTTCAATGTACATCTTCGTGATCCTGATTTTCTTCTATGCGAACCGCATTGGAAAAATCGACAAGCAATTCAACGTGCATGAAGACTAAGGGAGAAAAATAATGGATCTTAAAACACTAACTTTTTTAGTCGTCGGCGCAACATTCGCGTTGTACATTGGTATTGCTATCTGGGCCAAGGCTGGGACCACCAAGGAATTTTACGTGGCGGGCACCGGTGTACACCCGATTGCCAATGGCATGGCCACCGCCGCTGACTGGATGTCGGCAGCATCGTTTATCTCCATGGCAGGCCTGATCGCCTTCCTGGGTTATGACGCTTCGGTCTACCTGATGGGCTGGACGGGCGGTTACGTTTTACTGGCCTTGTTACTGGCTCCCTACCTGCGTAAATTCGGGAAGTTCACGGTATCGGAATTCATCGGTGAACGTTACTACTCCAAGGCGGCACGGATGGTGGCAGTCCTCTGTCTCGTCGTGGCTTCCATCACCTATGTAATCGGGCAGATGAAAGGTGTAGGCGTCGCGTTCGGACGTTTCCTGGAAGTCGATTTCCACACAGGTGTTGGCGTCGGTATGGCGATAGTATTCATCTACGCCGTAATGGGCGGTATGAAAGGTATTACCTATACGCAGATCGCTCAATATTGTGTCCTGATATTCGCCTACACAGTCCCGGCGATATTTATCGCGTTAAACCTGACGGGTAATCCAATACCGCAGTTAGGTCTTGGCAGCAGCATGGCGGATGGTTCGGGCGTCGCATTACTCGACAAACTGGACATGATCGTGACAGACCTTGGTTTTGCCGCCTACACGTCCCAGAAGTGGTCGACGTTGAACATGGCGCTGCTAACCTTGTCACTGATGATCGGAACAGCCGGTCTTCCACACGTTATCATGCGTTTCTTCACGGTACCCAAAGTTGCTGATGCACGTACTTCAGCAGGCTGGGCGCTTGTGTTCATCGCGATCCTGTACACCACCGCACCTGCAGTTGGTGCGATGGCCCGCTTGAACCTGATGGAAACCATCCAGTCCGGTCCGGTTGGCAGCGCTGATGGCAACATGGTTTATGCCGACAGGCCAGAATGGTTCAAGAATTGGGAAACAACCGGTCTGTTGCAGTTTGAAGACAAGAACGGTGACGGCCGCGTTCAGTATTACAACGACAAGAACGAAGAATTTGCCGCGAAAGCTGCAAGTTTTGGTTGGGCAGGCAACGAGATGGTCAAGGTTGACCGCGACATCATGGTGCTGGCCAATCCGGAAATCGCCAAGCTGCCCAACTGGGTAATTGCGCTGGTGGCTGCCGGTGGTCTCGCTGCGGCGTTGTCTACTGCTGCCGGTCTGTTACTGGCTATCTCCACGGCCGTGTCACATGATGTGATCAAGGGCATGATTGCTCCGGATATCTCGGAGAAGAAGGAGTTGCTGGCAAGCCGACTCGCCATGGCGGGTGCTATCGTTGTGGCAGGTTACCTGGGTATGAATCCACCCGGTTTTGCGGCGCAGGTGGTGGCGCTGGCCTTCGGCCTGGCGGCGTCGTCGATATTCCCGGCCCTGATGATGGGTATCTTTAACAAGAATATGGATGATAAAGGTGCCATCGTCGGTATGCTGGTCGGCTTGTTCTCCACGCTGCTGTACATCTTCTGGTTCAAGGGTTGGTTCTTTATTCCCGGAACAGCGATGGCAGCAAACACCCCGGATAACTGGTTCATGGGTATTTCACCCGAGGCCTTTGGCGCAGTAGGGGCAATGCTCAACTTTGCCTCCGCATATGTTACGTCCAAGCTTACGCCTCCACCACCGGAGCATATTCAGCACCTGGTGGAAGATATCCGCGTACCTATGGGTGCAGGTAAAGCACAAAGAGACCATTAATATAGAGCTGTGATTTGAAGGGGCCGGCATTTATGCTGGCCCCTTTTTTTATTCGAGGCAAGCTCTTGGAGATGCTATATACTCGTTCAGAGGCTCCCTAACCTTTAAACTCAGAGCATGCCTACCAACTATCACGACATAAGTTTCATTGCAGAATTCCTTCATACGGTACATCCCTTTAATTCACTTGATAGCGAGGGTCTGCACAAGCTTGCCCGCACCCTGGAAGTAGCCTATTACGCCCAGGGTAAAACCATATTCTCATCAAAACCAGCACCCGGACTGGCCATCATTCGCAAAGGCGCGGTGCGCCTGGTCGATGAGTCACACAAGTTCCTGGACAAGCGGTCCGAGGGGGAGCTGTTCGGGCACGATATATATTTTCACGGGGAAACCAAGGACTATATCGCGGAGGCGGAAGAGGACTGTCTGCTGTGGTTGATGGGTGTGGAAGACTTCAAAAAACTGCGTGCGGAAAACAAGCTGATCGGTGAGTATTTCAGCAGTCATCTGAAGACGCGGCTGAGTGCAGCGACCGAGATAAAGCACAGCATTACGCAGGTTCGTGACCTGTTGAAGCGTGAGCCGGTGTCGGTTGACAGCAACATGAGCATCCTGGAAGTTGCACGGCTGATGAGTGCTGAGAGGGTTTCCAGTGTGCTGGTGCTGTGCGATGGAAACCTGTGCGGGATCGTAACGGACAAGGATTTACGCCACAGGGTGATTGCCCAGGCCCTGGACACCGGTCTGGCGATTGCAGAAGTGATGACGAAGGACCCCAAGAGCGTACCTGCAGACGCCGATGTTGACGAGGCCCTGTTGTTGATGATGCGGCAAAATTATCACCATCTACCAGTGATGGATGGACCCCGGCCGTTGGGACTTGTTACTGCTGGCGACATTTTGCGTGCGCAGTCCGAACACCCCCTTCGGATTGTGCGGGATATCTACAAGCAGAACTCGATCGAAGAACTGATCGAATTAAGCCATCGGCTGCCCCTTCTTTTTGAACGCCTGGTCAACCTCGGACGGGATATCGAGCAAATCGGCCGGATGGTCACACTCGTTACTGACGCATTTACCATCAGGTTGATCCAGATTGCCGAGCAGCAACTTGGTCCCCCGCCATTGCCGTTTGCCTGGATTGTGTTTGGCTCGCAGGCACGCGAGGCTCAAACGGCAAGAACGGACCAGGATAACGGTATTGTCCTGGAACGTGATGCAGTGGGTGATGAAGTCACCTATTTTGAAAAACTCTCGAAATATGTCTGCGATGGTCTCGACAAGCTTGGTTATGTCTATTGTCCGGGCGAGATCATGGCGTTAAATGTCAAATGGCGCGTGTCGCTGGACAAGTGGAAACGGCATTTCGATGGCTGGATCGATCAACCGACGCCAAAGTCGGTGATGTATAGCAGCATTTTCTTTGATATTCGTTGTGTTTACGGCGAGTGTGCACTGGTAGATGAACTGCAATCCCATGCCATTACGCGGGCAAAAGACAACCGGATTTTCCGGCGCTTTATGGCGGCCAATGTCCTGAATCACAAACCACCCCTGGGGTTTTTCCGCCGGTTTGTACAGGAAAGTGACGGCTCACACAGTGAAGGTTTGAATTTAAAGCACCGCGGTATCGTACCCATCACGGCGTTGGTCAGAATACGTGCACTGGAGTGCGGGATCAAGGAGGCCAACACGTACCGTCGAATCAAGCTGGCAACCGCTTGTGGTGCAATGAACGAGGATGATGCCAGCAGTCTGCGTGATGCTTTACGCCTGATAAACAGGATACGGATTAATCACCAGTCGACCCAGGTGATGGCCGGTGAAACACCAACCAATTTCGTGCCTATCGAAGACCTTTCACCATTACTCAGACGTAACCTGAAGGCCGCCTTCATGCTGGTTGAAGAAGCTCAGAACGCGCTTGCCCTGAGGTACCAGGTGCTCTGATGTTTCCACGCTGGCGTTACCGCAGACGCTGTCGTGCCGCAGCGAGACAGTGCGGCTTGCCAACTGTTGCCGCCTATGCCAAAGATTGTGCCGGGCTGGATGTAGACAAGCTTGCCAATACACCGGTGATTTCAGTTGACCTTGAGATGACCGGCCTGGATGCCACGCAAAACCACATTATTGCCATCGGCTGGACACAACTGGACAAGGGCCGGATCAGCGTGGCCTCCAACCGCCACGTCCTTATCAGCACCAAGCAGTCGGTGGGGCACAGCGCGGCTATACATGAACTGAGGGATAGTGACGTGGCTGAAGGGGTGCCGATCGAAGACGGCCTCGAGGCCCTTTTTGAGGCCGCACGCGGTCGTGTTTGGCTGTTTCACCACGCTGGATTGGACGTGGCGTTCCTGCGCTATGCTTCGAGGTTATGGGCGGGGGTTGCTCTGCCATTCATGGTGCTGGACACCATGAACCTCGAACTGACAATTCGAAAACGCCGTGAACAGCCTGTCCACCATGGTGACCTGCAGTTGAACAAGCTTCGCGCGAATTACAACCTGCCTGGCTACACTGCGCACAATGCGCTGATTGACGCCTGTGCGACAGCGGAACTGCTGCTGGCAATGGCGGAAAAAATGGACAGCTCGGGTTCCCTTCGTTTGCAGCCTCACATCAACTACTACTAACTAAAGTCGAATACTTTTCTATCGTACTGAAGCCATAAAATAGAAAAATATTCGTGCTTTGAAATTAAATGGCGGACTGACTATGGATTACAAGACACTGTATAGAAACTCACTGGATAACCCGGAAGAGTTCTGGGCCGATTGTGCCTCAGACCTGGTTTGGACGAAGCCCTGGGACAAGGTGCTCGATGATTCGGATGTGCCTTTCTACGAGTGGTTCAGCGGGGGTGAACTCAATACCTGTTACAACGCCCTGGACAGGCATTGCGAAGGGGGCAGAGCCGGCCAGGCGGCGTTGATATACGAGAGCCCCGTCACGGGTCACTCCCGTAACTATAGCTATGCCGAACTGCGCGACGAGGTGGCGGTTTTTGCGGGTGCATTGCGTAAGTACGGCGTTGAAAAAGGTGACCGGGTCATCGTCTATATGCCAATGATCCCCGAGGCAGTCATTGCGATGCTTGCCTGCTCCCGCATCGGCGCCATCCATTCGGTTGTGTTTGGCGGCTTTGCCGCGAAGGAACTGGCAACCCGGGTTACCGATGCAGGGCCCAAGTTGGTGATTAGCGCCAGTTGCGGTATCGAAGGCAAAAAGGTTATTCCATATCTGCCGCTGCTGGACCAGGCTCTGAGGCTGGCCGATGCTGAAGACCTGACACGTATCCTGGTTTCCAGGCCACAGTTACCCATTGAAGAAATGCATTCATCGGCTGTGCTCTGGGACGAAGCGGTCGCCGGTGTCGAAGCGGTGGATTGCGTACCTGTAGAGGCGACCGATCCCCTGTATATCCTCTACACGTCAGGTACTACCGGTGAACCCAAGGGCGTGGTCCGGCCCAGCGGCGGACACGCCGTGGCACTTAACTGGAGTATGAAACATATCTACAACGTGCAACCCGGTGACGTGTACTGGGCGGCATCGGATATCGGTTGGGTTGTGGGGCATTCCTATATTGTCTACGCCCCCTTGTTGCACGGTTGTACAACAATCCTCTACGAGGGCAAGCCGGTGGGAACACCCGATGCCAGCGCATTTTGGAGGGTCATTGAAAAACACAAGGTCAAGTGCCTGTTTACGGCGCCTACGGCCTTCCGTGCAATCCGCCGCGAAGACCCGCAGGGGGACTTTCTGAAAAACCACGATATCAGCAGCCTGCAGACCCTGTTCCTTGCGGGTGAGCGCTGCGACCCCGATACCCTGCACTGGGCCGAGGATCAGCTGGGTGTCCCGGTTGTTGATCATTGGTGGCAAACTGAAAGCGGCTGGCCGATGGCTGCCAACCCGATGGGTATCGAGCAGATGGAAGTAAAGGCTGGTTCGCCCACGGTTGCGGTGCCTGGTTATGATATTCGCGTACTCGACGACGAGGGCAGGGAAGTGCCCAACGGTGAGTCCGGCAACATAATGGTCAAACTGCCTTTGCCCCCTGGCAACCTGCCAACCCTGTGGGGAAACCGGCAGCGATTTTACGATGCCTACCTTTCACGTTTTGAGGGTTACTACCTGACCGGCGATGCCGGTGTCGTGGATGAACAGGGTTACTTGTGGGTGATGAGCCGTATCGACGACGTGATCAATGTAGCTGGTCACCGCCTGTCCACCGGCGCACTGGAAGAGGCCCTGATCACCAACTATAACGTTGCGGAATGTGCTGTCATTGGTGTCGAGGACAAACTCAAAGGCGAGATGCCACTGGGGTTCGTGGTGCTGAACAGCGGCACAGCGGTTGATGAAGCCGAGTTGAAGCAAACCCTGATGCAGACCGTACGTTCCCAGGTCGGGCCGATTGCCACGCCGAGGGATATCCACATTGTCACCCGGTTGCCAAAGACGCGTTCCGGAAAAATTCTCAGGGGTACGATGCAGAAGATAGCCGATGGAAAGCCATTCAAAGTTCCGGCGACCATCGAAGATCCCGAGGTGTTGAACGAGATTGCAGAGACTCTGGAATGGGATTGAGCAAATTCGGCCGGAAATGAGCGGGTACGGCCGGTGAAGTACCAGCCCGGGTGTTAAGCACCCGGGCCGTCCTGTTAAAACAGCCAGTGCAGGCCGGTGCGCTTAAGTGTTTTGTATACCTTTCTCTGGTGCTTGGTTGACCAGCCTTTCATGCCCTTGGCTTCAATGGTTTTTCTACGCATTTCCAGCCATTCCGGACTACCCCAGAGGTAGGACATTTCAACAAGGTAATCGAACGCTTCGTTAAGCTCTGCCGCAAGCGCGTCGCCTTTGAAAAAATAGCCCATCTCGCTGTTGTACAGCCGTGACCTGTAATCGAAATTGGTGGTGCCGACAAATCCAATTTCATTTTCCAGGAAAAACTTGGCATGCAATTTCCCGTAATGCGCTTCCCCTTCACCGAGTTTGGCCGAGTCCAGCCCGCCTGTTTCATAGACCAGCAGGCGCGGGTGATTGACCTGTTCCTGCCATGACGCCGACGAGGTAAGTTCTCCGCCTACTTCGTCTTCCGCTTTGAGTGAACGCCAGGCATCGCGTGTTTCCTGGTCCAATAGCAGTCGCGGGGCGGTATCCATGTCGATTATGGATTGTGATGGGAAGTTATCGGAGGTCAATACCGAGTTGGTTACTATCTCGACACTTGCCAGCGGGTGCTCATCCAGCCACTTGCGTATTGCGGAAGCTTCATCAACGGTGACATTCCCATCCTTGTCCTCGTAGCGCGCAAGAAAAAGGTAAGGCGATACGATCCGGGTGGTCTCGGTGCCATCATTACTTTCTGAAATTCTATCCAGTACATAAAGAATTGAGTTTGGATTGTTTTCCAGGTTTTCAACGGCATTTTTAGTAACCTTTTTACTGGTTATATTGGCGAGGTTAAATGCAAGTAGCACATCGGAAGGATGAAAGCCTTCGGCCATGAATTCATCCATGGATTCAAGGTGAGGTTTTAATAGTTCAAATTGCCTTATTTTGTCCAGGCTCTCTTTTGCCTGGCGTAGTTCGCTGGTGTAAAGGGCTTTCGCATTACTGCGACTGACCGGCCTAATCTGTCTGTTACCCTTGTATAGGAACAAAAGTGTGTAGTAGTAGGCGCTGACCTCGCCAATGGTTACGTCGTTCTCCGTTTCGGCTGGTTTGAACAGTATTTCACTATCCCGGTAGCCATAGGGGTCATAGCCACCTTCAGCAGTAAGACCGTAGTAATCCAGTGAGATATTCCGGCCGCCGGTAATCATTAGCGCTTTATCGTGGAAGTCACCGTCCTTGATCAGGATTTTGTCATGTGAGCGGCGGTTTGGACTGGTAGATAATTTGCTGAGCGCATTAAAAATCATGACTTGTACACGGGCTTTCCTGATAGTCTGTTCTCCGGCCTCGTTAGGTATGAAGCCAGCCTCATTCTCACAGGTTTTAAGGGCTGCCAGTGTGGTTCGGCTGGCCTTCATCGAGCCGGCCGAATCAACCATAACACGGATGTCTACACCTCTCTTTACTGCTTCGCACATGGCACCGATCATCGCGTAGCCTACTAAGTCCGGTGTGAAAATGTAGTAGCCAAAATCGATCGTATGTTCGGCATTCTCAATCATCCACAGCTTGACGGCCAGCGAGTCCATTGCGCCCTTGTCAGTTGGTCCTACGATTTTGCCCCTTGCACCCTGGATCGGAATATCGGCGTTCACGCCATAGTCAACCGGGTCATGCTCCAGTTCTTTGGGTGATTTCCACGTCCGGTATTCGTAGAATTTTTCGACCGTTGGATCTTCAACTGCTTCCAGTGGCGGGCAGTCGGCCAGGTTTTGTGTGTTGGGAGGGCAGACCGGTGTGCTTGGGGTCGTTGCGCAACCGGCTTGTAGCAGGATCGAAAAAAGAACCGCAACCATCGCTGAAAATGGGGCTCGAGCCTGTTTATTCATGACTGTAATCCGGATTTGATTGATATTGTTTACTATCTATTTCTTTAGTTGAAATATCAACCAGCTTCACGCTTGCGAATACCGGCAGATGATCCGACAGTACGACCTGTGGCACTTCGTAACTGACAAACTCCAGTTCATTTGAAACCAATATCCAGTCCAGGCGGTGCTTTCCATTTTTATAGGTGCCCAGTTCGGTGGAAAGGGGTTTATGAACTTTCAGGTTCCCATTGTTGGCAATCGTCTTCAGAACCGATTTATCTTTGGTCCAATCGGTATTGAAATCACCCAGGATGATTATCGGCCTGGCGATGTCCTGCAGTACGGTTCGCATTTCTTCAATCTGTGATTCGCGCACTTTTTTACGGGAAAAATCCAGGTGTACGGATATCACGCTGACAGGGATTGCCTGCGGTAGTTGCCCACCCGGATTCCAACGTACTTCCCCCATAACAAACCCCTTGTTGGTCGTTGGTGGTGAGGGTTCGAAAGTATATTTCAGGATGTTGGTATAGGGCACACGGGAAAGCAGAGCGGTGCCGAAGTCATACATGTATTTTTGCGCGTGGCTGGCATGGATCAGGCAGGGGTATTGGGTTTTCTCAGAAACAAAATCCACATGGTTGAATCCCCCCGACCAACGGGATGGGGAGTCCGCCTCCTGCAAAGCAACAAGATCGGCGCCACTGTTGTTGAGAAACTCGGCAATATCCTTCAGGTTGCTACGCGTAGTGCTGGATTTTTGCAGAAGCTGGTTAAAGGCATCCTTACGCCCATGTGCGAGATTCAATGTCAGTACCGAAAGAAATGGGGAAGTAATGACATGATCCTGTTCCGGTAAATTGCATCCCCTGTTTTCGGAATTGATGTTTGCTGTGGCTGCTGCGTTTGAAGTGCTAAAGAAAACGGTCACAACCAGGGCAGTGAACAGCACCAGGCAAATGACCATGACGCCATTGACTATAAAAATTTGTCTGTATTTCGGGATCACCCTTGAATGGTGAAGGGAAAATCGGGCTTTTGCCACAAAAATATTCCTGATAATATCCGGACCGGGACGGTCCGGCAGCAGCGAAAATTCATTTGTTTATCTTCTGGGGTATGATGTGGATCAAATTCAGTAGCATGCCATAAGGTTAGAATCACCAAATGTTCAAGCCCGTCACAAGACCTTGCAGCAGTTGTGAGAGAATGTACCCCCATACCTTCCTCGGCAGTCGCTGTCCGGCCTGCAAGCAGCCCAACTGGAAATACCAGGCTTATGTGGTACCCCTGGCGATCATGATTGGCGCAATTGCTGCAGCTACCGTTGTGCTTCTTGTCCTCAACAGGTTTTAAGCAATGACTTGACCATTGATGGTCAGAGCCAGAAAGCAAGGGTCACCATGTCAACTGCTTGTCCACAAAGGCCAAGCGAGCCCGGCTCCACATCGCTATTATTTCACCATTATTCAGAAGGTGGACCGGAGATAGGCATGCAAAAGGAACGATTCAAAGTGATTGAAAGGTCAAGTGTCGAGCAGGTTGTTGCAATAGCTGCCATGTTGATTGAGCGTGGATACAAGCCTGTCGCCGACATCATGAAAATGCCCGATACAGGCTTGTTCACACAAGTCATGCACTGGCAACCGCAGTACAGGACATCGCAACAGTAGGGTTGACTTAATCTTGCAAAAAAACGCCCGGGTTTCCCCGCAAGTCTTTGGTTTGATTGGTCGGGATGGCGAGATTCGAACTCACGACCCCCACGTCCCGAACGTGGTGCTCTACCAGGCTGAGCTACACCCCGACTAAGGCGCGTATTCTAACCAAGCAGGCCGTTTATTGAAAGAAGCTTTCGGTCATAAGCGCGGACTTGTAACCATTCGCCGGGTTGCCTACGATGAGGCCAGTTAATCTATAATGTTTCGTCCGGTTCCCCACGGCGGCACCCGCACATCAAATCATGGAGGTTACCTTGTCTGCTGAACCCATTAGCGCCCGGATTTATCCGGCTGGAATTTTGACCACCCTTAGCCGGCTGGAAGTTGAGCGTTTGCATGATGCGAGCAAGGGGGAATTGGGTGAGTTGCTGCGCCGTTGTTCACTGGCAGTACTCAACAGCGGCAACGAAGATGATGACGCCGAGGCCTTGTTGCAGCGTTTCTGCGACTTTGAGATAGAAGTCCAACAGGTAACCCGTGGCCTCCGGCTGGAGATAAGCAATGCGCCGGGCACCGCCTTTGTCGATGGCGTAATGGTCCAGGGAATTCGCGAGTTACTGTCTGCCGTGATCCGTGACCTGGTTTATTTTGATACCGAAATCAGAAGAAATGAGCTTATCGACCTGGAAAGCCAGGAAGGTATCACCAACACGGTATTCGAGATTCTTCGCAATGCGCGAGCGCTGGACCCGACCCGCGAACCGGATATGGTGGTTTTCTGGGGCGGGCATTCCATCAAGCGCTTCGAATATGACTACACGAAAAAGGTGGGTTATGAGACCGGCCTGCGTAAACTGAACATTTGCACGGGCTGCGGCCCGGGTGCGATGAAGGGCCCAATGAAGGGCGCGACGATCGCACATGCCAAGCAACGGGTCACGGGCGGGCGCTATATAGGAATCTCCGAGCCGGGGATCATTGCTGCAGAATCACCAAACCCCATAGTGAACCAGCTGGTCATCATGCCGGATATTGAGAAACGCCTGGAAGCATTTGTGCGGCTCGGTCATGGTTTTGTCGTTTTCCCCGGCGGGGTTGGAACTGCGGAAGAGATTCTCTACCTGCTCGGTGTGTTACTGAACCCGGCCAACGATGAAATGCCATTCCCGTTAGTATTTACCGGCCCGGAAGAATCGGCCGAATATTTTGAGCAAATTGACGCTTTCATCGGTCTGACACTCGGTGAAGAGGCCCGCTCAAAGTACCAGATCATCATCGCTGACCCCGAAAGAGTTGCCCAGGAAATGGCTGCGGGGGTGGCCAGGGTCAAGGCTTACCGCGTCAAGCACAAGGATGCGTATTATTACAACTGGCTGTTGCAGGTTCAGCCTGAGTTCCAGTTCCCGTTTGATCCCAACCACGAAAATATGGCGGCACTGCACTTGCATCGTGATCAACCTTCGCACCTGCTCGCAGCCCACCTGAGGCAGGCGTTCTCCGGTATTGTCGCGGGTAATGTCAAGCCAGAGACCATAAAGGCTGTCCGTGAGCATGGTCCGTTCGAGATCAACGGCGAAAAGGAAATTATGCAGGCCCTGGATGGCCTGTTGACGTCTTTCATCGAGCAAGCGCGTATGAAATTGCCCGGCACAACCTATAGTCCCTGTTACCGGGTAATTTCCTGAACCAATCCTGATTGTTTGACCGGACCTGCAGGAGGCACGCGTCAGGCACCTGCACCCAAAGTTCACTTTGGCAGGCTTGCCTGGCGTTATGGTTTCAGCGCTTCGGCGCTGATTAGTTTTCTGGCAGCGGTCAAATCCACGCCGTGGGTGTACTTGTAATTTCCCTGGTAGGGGATGATCAAGCCTCTCTCCAGCAGGTCATTTCGCACGGTGGGCGAAAGGGACTCGTGGGAGACCACGGCGTTGTTGTCACGGTACTCGTATTGGCTGGCCAATTGATCCATTGTGTCTGTCAGTTCTATGCCGTCAACCGGATACTTCAAAGCGTAACGGTTGTTTGCCGTGACCAGGATTTCCAGCGCACAGCCTTCTTCGAGTCCCCGGTAGACTTCCGGATCATCGCGGTCGCGGCGGAAAAACACCAGGTAGCGGCGGCCTTCTCCAAACACGGCCGGGTTTTCAAAGTAGCACTCATGCCGATGCAGGCCCTTTTCGTACACCTCGACTATGTCCTCATTGGTTCGGCCAGGTTTATAGGTGATAAGCAACTGCAGGTATGCACTGCCTTCATTTGGGAAAGCGCGTGTATATGTGTAGTCAGTACCCCTGACCTGGGCAATCGCTACCAGGTCGGATTTTGCCGCCAGGCTTGAGAGGCTTGCAGGGGTTGCCTGTGCCCGGGATTCCGATGCGGGGATAAAAGTGCAAACGCCTGTCAGCAATCCCAACAAAAGGGAATGGGTCATATTCATTGGCGCCTGGTCCTCCGGCCGCAAACTCAACGTTGGTGACAATGTATATCACCTGTGGCCGCAAACAGCCAAGTTTGTTCGGATTGTAGAGACGCAACCGGCATTCTGGTAGCCTTTCAGCTTTGCAAAACTAACCTTTCCAACTCGACTATTGCCCACGGGCTGAAGATCAACAGGAACCCGATCATGAAGACCAGCTTAACCCGTTATCTCCCGTTATTGTTGCCATTGTTGCTCATCGCCTGTAAGCCGGAAATTGATTTCACCGTCACCGGCACCGATGGCGCGGGTGAGCCTTCTGCAGAAAACGCAATTGAATTCGTCGCGCGCGCCGAGGAGCAGCTTGCCGAGCTGGGACAGGAGGCTGAGCGCATGGCGTGGGTATATAGCAATTTTATTACCGAGGACACCGAAAAGCTGTCAGCCATTGCCAATGAAAAATTCACCGCCAGGCAAGTGGAGTTTGCTGCTGAAGCGGCAAAGTTCAATGACACGGAGGGGCTGGACAGTGACACCAGGCGCAAGCTCAACATGTTGCGCAGCGGAATAGTCATCCCGGCGCCCGGCGATCCCGCCAAAACAGCAGAGCAATCAGAAATCGGCGCCAGGCTGGGTGGTATGTACGGAAAAGGTGAGTATTGCTATGCCAATGGCAACTGCCTGGACCTGGGGCTTTTGAGCGATATCATGGCCGACTCGCGTGACCCGGAGGATCTGCTCGAGGCCTGGAATGGTTGGCGGGAAGTCTCACCGCCAATGAGGGACCTTTATGCCCGCCAGGTAGAACTGGCCAATGAGGGTGCGGCGGAACTGGGTTTTCCGGACCTTGGAACAATGTGGCGTTCCGCTTACGACATGCCGCCGGAAGATTTCCCTGCTGAGCTGGACCGCTTATGGGGTGAGGTAAAACCCTTGTACGAGGCCTTGCACTGCCATGTGCGCGCGAAGCTCGGTGAGCAGTATGGAACCGCCCTGGTGCCGCAGGATGGGCCGATCCCTGCCCACCTGTTGGGTAATATGTGGGCACAGGACTGGAGCAATATCTATTCACTGGTCGCGCCGGAGGAGACAGTGGCCTCCTATGATTTGACCGCCATACTCAAGGACAGGGGCTTTGATGCCATTACCATGGTGCAGGCAGGTGAGGCATTTTTC
Organism: uncultured Lysobacterales bacterium; assembly: GCA_937927755.1. Taxonomy (GTDB): domain Bacteria; phylum Pseudomonadota; class Gammaproteobacteria; order Xanthomonadales; family SZUA-36; genus SZUA-36. The sequence goes on along the minus strand of CALBDB010000189.1, from coordinate 3,503 downwards.
AGTTCGCTGGGTTTTGAGCAATTGCCGGAGACTTTCTGGGAGCGCTCCCTGTTTGTGAAACCGGAAGACCGGGACGTGGTTTGCCATGCCTCGGCCTGGGATGTTGACGAAAAAGATGACCTGCGTATAAAAATGTGCATCAAGGTCAACGCCGAAGACTTCAAGACCATCCACCATGAACTCGGGCACAATTATTACCAGCGCGCCTACAACAAGGAAAGCTACCTTTACCGCTCCAGTGCCAACGATGGATTCCACGAGGCGGTCGGTGACACCATTGCTTTATCCATTACGCCCGAGTATCTGCAGAAGATCGGTCTGCTTGAAAATGTGCCCGATGCGTCCGGTGACATTGCGCTGCTGATGAAACGCGCCCTTGAGGGTATCGCATTCATGCCATTTGGCTTGCTTGTTGACCAATGGCGCTGGCAGGTGTTCGCCGGTGAAGCAGGCCCCGAAGGCTATAATGACTTGTGGTGGCAGTTGCGTGAAAAATACCAGGGCGTCAAGGCGCCAAACGACAGACCTGCAGATGCATTTGACCCGGGCGCCAAGTACCACGTGCCGGGTAATACCCCCTATACGCGGTATTTTCTGGCGCGAATTCTGCAGTTCCAGTTTCACCGCACTTTGTGTGAAATCGCCGGCGACGAAGGACCAGTGCATCGTTGTTCTATATACGGAAACACCCAGGCGGGCGAACGTTTGAATGCCATGCTGGAGATGGGGCGCAGCCAGCCGTGGCCGGATGTACTGGAAGCCCTGACCGGCCAGCACGATATGGATGCAACAGCAATCCTGGACTATTTTGCACCGCTAAAATCATGGCTGGACGAGCAGAACCAGGGGCGTCAATGTGGATGGTGATTACTGCTATTGCTGTAATCACCATGCATAAATAAAGTGTTAAGTTTCTGTTAGAAAGCCTGCTATAATAATTTTTGCCGGTCAACGTACACCGGCAGAAATAATTAAGAAATTTCCATTCCGGGGAGGAACGCTTTTTTGAAACCTTGCAAGCTCCTGGCGCCATGTTTTTGTCATGCCCGGTGTGTATACTCGCCTCTGTTTTCATCCATCAAAGTAAAATCGATAGGAAAAAATCCATGAATACAAAAACCCGAACTTGGTTTTCAGTGCTCTCATTGGCCCTGATGATGGGTCTGTTTCCCGCAGCATATGCGGCGGAAACAACCTCATCCATCAAGGGCAACGTCTTCGATGAAAGCGGCAGCCCTGTAGCAGGCGCCGTGGTTATTGTTGAAGATTTGCGGACCAACGTAGCGCGCACCTATACCACGAATGACAGCGGTGCATTCCTGGCTTCAAGGTTGCCGGTTGGCGGTCCTTACAAAGTGTCTACCAGTGGCGCCGATTCAGCTATTGTAGATAGTATTACCCTGGGTGAAATATACAACCTGGCGATCGACGTAAAAGCGGCAGCGCCGATGGAAGAGGTCGTGGTTACGGGTGAAAACGTCAACATGGTCGTGACAGCGGCAGGGCCAGCTGCTACTTTTTCACAATTCGCGATTGATACCGCAGTGGCTTTAAACCGCGATATCGTAGAGGTTTATACCATTGACCCACGCCTGAACCTCGATAACGAAGACGATGGGTTCGAAATCAACTGTGCCGGTAAAAACCCGCGTTTCAATAGTGTAACGTTGGATGGTGTCAGCATGAATGACCGTTTTGGCCTGAACTCAAACGGTTACTCTACGGCCATGGGCATGCCGTTTCCTTTCGATGGCATCCGGCAGGTTGCGGTAGAACTGGCGCCCTTTGATGTTACGTATGGCGGTTTCTCTGCCTGTAATATTAACGCCGTAACCAAGACCGGTACGAATGAATGGCACGGCGGCGCTTTTTACGAGTACACCAGCGACAGCCTGCGTGGTGACTCCCTGGATGTGCACGGCGAAAGCATTGATCTGAGCACGCCCTCGTTCGATGAAAAGAACTATGGGTTCAATCTCGGCGGGCCAATTGTTAAAGACAGTCTGTTCATTTTTGCCGCTTATGAAAAATCTGAAAAGCCACGATTCCTGGCCCGAGGACCGGAAGGCTCCAATATCGGTGAGACACGTGACTGGCTAAGCCAGGCCGATTTTGACCGGATCGACGCCATTGCAAGCAATGTCTATGGCTACGATACCGGTGGTGCGCCGACCGACGGTGCCCAGGAAACCGAGAAATACATGGTACGTCTTGATTGGAATATCAATGACAACCATGCCGCGTCATTTATCTACAACTATTTTGATGGTTTCCAGGATCGTGACTCCGACGGTGACTCCGACGAATATGAGTACGCCAACCATTTCTATGTCAAGGGTGCAGAATCTACAACCTATACCCTGGTGCTGAATTCGCAGTGGACGGATGCATTCTCCACGGAAGTTTTTGCCAGCAACAGCGAAATGATCGATTCACAGGTCACCGTTGGTGACTGGTTCTTTGCCGATCACCAGATCAGCCTGAACCGCGATACTGTTTACCTTGGTGCCGACGATTCCCGTCAGGCCAACAAGCTGAGCACGGATTCCAACTTCTACAAATTTGTTGGTAAATACCTGGCCGGCAACCACGTCATTACAATGGGTTATGAAAGAGAAGAGCTGAATATCTTCAATATTTTTGTTCAGCATTCCAGGGGTGGCGAATACGACTACTTTGATGATTCAGTAGGTAATCCGGATCATTGCGCGGCTTTGGATGCCCAGGGACGTTTCGATGACCCCGATTGTGGTATGTCCGGTATCGACAAGTTTGAATTGGGCCGTCCAAGCCGAATTTATTACGGTAGTGGTGGTGGAACCAATATTGCTACTGATGCAGCTGCTGATTTCACCAACAACCAGAACAGCCTGTATATCCAGGATGAGCTGTATTTCCCCGCCAACGACCTGTCGCTTGTTTTTGGACTCCGCTACGACTGGTTTGATTCCAGCGACGCGCCCAATTTCAACCAGAACTTCGCGGATGCCAACGGTGGGCTGCGTAATGACGCCACCATCGATGGTATTGATATTCTCCAGCCCCGAATTGGTTTTACCTGGGGTATCTCGGATGACTGGCAGTTGCGCGGTGGTTTCGGTCTGTATTCAGGTGGTAATCCCAATGTGTGGATTTCCAACTCTTACAGCAATGACGGATTGACCAACGTGCAAACGCGCTTGAACAATTTCAGTGGTTCCGGTTCTGTTCTTGATGGCAGTATTCCGATCACCGCCGGCGGACCCGGCTACGGCGTTCCACAGGAATTGTATGACCAGGTTGCTGCAACTACAGCAGAGAATGGAAGTACCAGTTTCCTGGCTTTGATTGATCCTAATTTCAAAATGCCGTCAGACTGGAAGCTGGCATTAGGTGCGACCTGGGATATGCCGGGCGGCGTCCAGATGGATATAGACTGGTTGCACTCCAGGTCAGATGACCCGGCCCTTTATGTCGATCTTTCACAGGAAATAGTAGGTATGACAAGGTTTTCGTAGATGAAG
>CALBDB010000188.1 GCA_937927755.1 uncultured Lysobacterales bacterium | reverse complement strand
AGGTGTCCGTTTAATGGGAATAAAAGATCGTGATCCATTTGAAATCTTCGGTAGTTGGCTTGATCAGGCAAGCGGCACCGAGATTAATAACCCGAATGCCATGGCGCTGGCAACGGTCGGCAATGATGGCCGGCCTTCGGCTCGCATGGTGTTGCTAAAAGACTTCAGTCCTGAAGGATTTGTCTTCTATACCAACCTGGACAGCCCAAAAAGCCTGGAGATCCGCGAAAACCCTCATGCGGCGCTTTTGTTTCACTGGAAAACCCAGGACCGGCAGGTGCGTATTGAAGGGCCGGTAGAGCAGGTGCCGGATGCGGAGGCGGATGCCTATTTCGCAACCCGGCCACGTGCCGCCCAGCTTGGCGCCTGGGCCTCGCACCAGTCACATCCTATGAAGGGCTGGGCTGATCTCGAAAAACGCGTCGCCAAATACACGGCAAAATTCCATGTCGGCCCGGTACCGCGGCCTGAATTCTGGTCGGGTTTCCGCTTACGTGCGGAGCGTTTTGAGTTCTGGCAGGAGGGTAAGTTCAGGCTCCACAAGCGATATGTTTTTACACCGGCGGATAGCGGGGCGGAAAACTGGCTTGTTCAGCAGGTGTTCCCCTAGCTGCACTCGAAATCACCTTCATCCAGAGCGCGGCACTGTGACGGGAATCCGTTCTGTTGCCAGTATTCCATCAGGTGGGTGTTCACAAAGCTTTTGAAGGCATCTGTTTTGCGGAAATAGGCCGTATCGGGATGCCATAACAGGCCTGCGTTTACAACGGTTGTGAAGCAATCTTCCTTCTTCAAGGCGATGGCGACAGAATCCATATCGCAGACATCGATGTTAAAAGTCTCCCCCCATTCATTGAATCGACCTATTCTGAACGTGTGATCTTCCTCCGGGTGTTCAATTGCTTCAATCCAGTGTTTTATCGGGGCGGCGGGGTGCCTCAGGATCAGGGCGGCAATCATCAGCGCCATATTGCGTTGTCCGCTGTGGACATAATACGAAACAAAGTCGGCATCAGTTGAATGGAAATTCTGCTCAAAAGTTGCTTCAAACTGCCTGATTGCAGCTTCAATTTCACCCTGGTTCAACAGGCTTGAAGCCAGGTACTGGCGGCAAATGGTATATGCAGGGTCGATGGAGAGACATTGTTCCAAATCGGCAATGGATTTTGAGGTATAGCCCATGTCCCTGAAAATAATTCCCCGCCAGAGCCATGCAGTGGCATTTTTCGGGTCATTTTCTATCGCGATACCAAGGTTTGCGATGGCGCCTGCATAGCCTTCGCCGGTTTCCTGGTGCTTCATGCCGATGACGGCGTAGGACATGGACAGTTCAGGGTCAATTTCCAGCGCCCGGTGTGCGGCAGCAAGCGCCAGCGCATTGTGGTCAGTACTGTCACCGGGGAACCACGACGTTGCTACCGAACGCACGGCAGCCAATGCATCCCAGGCGCGCGCAAACTGCGGGTCCATGTGGGTTGCCTGCTCAAGTAATGTCCAGCTGTTGGGAAGATTTTCGCGGGCGATGAACAATTCCCTGGCCTTCAGGTAAAGGTCATACGCATCCAGGTTGCTGGTGGCGGATTCCACGTTGACGGCTTGCAGGCCGACACCCAGTTCGGTGGTCAGGGCCGATACGATTGCGTTAGCGATCTCATCCTGGATCTGAAAAATATCAGTCATGTTCCTGTCATAACTGTCCGACCACAAATGCCGGTCGTTGGATGTATCAATCAACTGGGCGGTTATGCGTAGCCGGTCACCGACTTTACGCACACTGCCTTCGAGGATATTTGCGACCCGCAGCGTCCTGGCGATTTGCCGGATATTCCTGACGTCGTTTTTATAGGCAAAGGACGAGGTGCGCGAAGCGACGTTGAGTCCATCCACTTGTGTCAATACGTTGAGCAACTCTTCCGACAGGCCATCTGAAAAATAATCCTGGCTGTCGTCTGCACTCATATTGACGAAGGGCAGCACCGCGATGGTGTTCTCCTCGATCACCGGTTCCGGTTCGCTAACTATACGGGTCGGCTGCTGAGCCGATTGCGGTCCGCCCGGGGCCGGCATGTAGCGATCCATGGTCACACTGGCTACAACGGCCGCCAGCAGGGCCATCGTGATGTAATCAAGGGTGTGACCGGGTTTGCGGACCAGTGTGGGGACACGGGCGACATCGGTCTCTTTCCTGAGTCCGTCGGTCGTCCAGGCAAATGTCCATGCCAGGAACAGGGCGATCGGAAAGCCTGCAACGAGGAAGGTGATAACCACACCCATCACCCATTCCGGAGCGCCAACCTCCGTGGCGACAATATTGCCGAGCTGGACCAGTGCCCATGCACCGACGATATAGACCATGCCGATTCGAAATACGTGGCGGTTTTTCAGTTCCCCGAGAATTTTCATTGCAATCTCGCTTTCGTTTTATAGCTCATACTCACCTGTATCGTTCCAACATGGTCAGGAATTCAGGATTATCGCTTATCCCGTCAAATGCGGGATCCAGGGCAACGGTGTTGATCGATGTATCGCTGGGCGGTATCAAAATGGTTTCCAGTATTTCTACAGCTTCAGACGCCATGTCAGCGATGCCAAATATTCTTGCGTATTTCAGCCTGTATTCAAACGCAGCCAGGTCATCCGCCGGCTGATTTGCCATTGCTTTTTGCACCAGCATTCTTAGTTTCTCCGGATCAGCCCCCAGGATTGCGCTGACCCTTGCCTCTGCCAAAACAATTCGAAAATCCTCCCCCATTTCAGTTCGCAAGCGCTTAAGCCTGAAAAGCGCCGCACCGGCAGCCTGCCTGGCTTCATCCTCGCGCCCCATGAAATGAAGAACCTGTGCAGCCCAATCTTCCCGCAGAATGATCGAGTTGAGTTGGATTTCCAGCTCATCTGAAATATTCCGCCCGGCTTCCAATGCCTCGTCAAAGCGATCCGCAAAAATTCGGACGAGCATGTATGCTTCAAAAAAGCCGAATTCATCCGTGTGTTGCGCCCCGATGGTCAATTGCATTGCGGTGTCGAGGTCGCCACTCTGCTGCAGGCCTATTCTTGCCTGGGTACCTTTGCCCCAAAAGTTATCCGGATCCAGTGCTCGCGCCTTTGCCACGGCATTGTTGGCGTCTTCAAAGCGGTGCAGATACATCAGCGTTATTGCATATTCATGCCAGTTGAAATGAACGCGTGGGTTCAGTTTGAGAGACTGTTGCATGGATTCCACGGCCTGGTCCCATAAGCCGGCCCGGCGTGAAACATAACCGCGCCACATATGCGCCTCATCATTGCCCGGCATCATGTTGATGGCCTTTTCCAGGTTGTACAGGGCCCGATCATAATCCAGGTGGCCCCAATACCAATAAACCCCCTCAAGTAGGTAAAGCTCAGCAAAACTTGAATCGATACGCCTGGCGTGTTCGATTGCGTCGAGTGCCAAATCACGATTGACCGGATCGCCACCATAAACCCAGTAATTGGTAAGGTGCTCTTCTGCAAGCCCAACCCAGGCTAGTTTGAATTCCGGATCCAGCGCCAACGTTTCCTTGAATAACGCAATGGCCGTTTGCACATTGTTCGCCGAATCATTCAGGGCGAAGCGTCTTGCCTGCAAGTACAGGTCGTAGGCTTCCACGTTGTCCGTGGGCGCATTCGCGACAACGGCGATTTCGGAATCGGTCAGGGTTGCTTCAAGCGCGCCGGCGATGGCCTGTGCGATCTCGGACTGAATTTCAAACAGGTTGCTGGTGGTCAGTTCGCGATCATATATGTCGGCCCACAGGTGTTCATCGGTAGCCGCATCGATCAGCTGAACATTGATGCGCACCCGCTTACCGGCGCGTTGCACGGACCCTTCCATAACGTTGGCTACGTTTAATTCACGCGCGATTTCACGCAGGTTCTTGGTGGTATCGCGGTATTCCATCACCGAGGTCCTGGATATCACGCTGAAAGCATCGATGCGGGACAATTGGGTCAACAGGTCATCGTGGATGCCATCGGTGAAATAAATATCTCCTGCATCCGCACTGCGGTTGGCAAAGGGCAGGACAGCGATGGAATTCCTGTCGACATCACCGACCGGATAATTTGGCAGCGGGTCTTCAATCACGACTTCAGTGACTGGTGCCGTCGCGGGCGCGGACCCAATTTCTGCGGTCTTCTGTTCAAACCGCGATTCCCAGATAAAGTAGCCAAGGGACAAGCCCAGTGAAATGATGATGGCGTAGTCCAGCTTGCGGCCGGTTTTGCGTGTTATTGACTCCTTCTCAGGAACGTCCTTTTCGAGCTTCACGCCTTCCGGTGTGAGTTCGAATGCCCATGCCAGTATCAGCGCCGGAAAGAAGCCCACGATCAGTATCAGGAATATCAGTTTCGGCGCCCAGACAGGTAATGCCAGGATTTCTGTGAGTACCTCGGTGAGTTGCAATAGTATCCATACCGTAACGGCATAAGCTATGGCCACCTTGAAAACATTGCGGCGCTTGAGTTCTTTAATAAATGACAAGGGCAGGCTTCTTTTTATCCATTAATGTTATTAAGCATAGTAGCTCAGTATGCAATTACTAGTCGAATTACGGAATTTGTAAGGCTGACTGTCATCCGAATGCAAAATCTGTGAACAAGACAAGCCTGCCGGGAACATTACAGGGTAAAATTACCGGTTGATAACAACGACAGAGAAAGAAACCGCATGACAGAAAAAAGTGGTGTGATGAGTCAATTTCCCCGTTCGTTCTGGGCCGCCAACACGATGGAGATCTTTGAGCGGATGGGTTGGTACGGCTTTTATGCCGTGTCCTCCCTGTATTTGACCGGCCCGGTGGAGGACGGCGGGCTCGGGTTCTCCTCCGCCGACCGTGGTGTAATCCAGGGCCTGGCGACTTTCTTCCTGTATCTTTTCCCGGCCGTTTTTGGGGCACTGGCAGACCGCTACGGTTATAAGCGAATGTTCATGGCGTCAGCGGTAGTGATGGCGCCGGCCTACCTGCTGTTGTCCTTGCCAACGGGATTCTGGCCTTTCCTGGGCGCATATTTCCTGGTGGCGGTCGGACACGGCATGTTCAAGCCGGTGGTGATTTCCACCGTTGCAAAGTCGACCAACGAGGAAAATGGTTCGGTCGGGTTTGGCATCTTCTACATGATGGTCAACGTCGGTGGCTTCATTGGCCCGATCGTCGCGGGTGTCATCCGCGGCTGGGGCTGGGACCTGGTTTTTTACGCCTCGGCCGGCTGGATCGTGATTATGTCGATCGTCTGCCTGGTGATGTACCGGGAACCCCAAAGGGATACCGAGGCAGAGGGCCAGCGGTCCCTTGCCGAAGTATTCAAGGGAATGGTCGAGGTTGTCGGGAATTTGCGCTTTTTTATCCTGGTCAGCGGCATTCTTGTGGTGCTGGTCATGGGTTCAAAATGGTGGAGTTTTTCACTCGTTGGCATGGTTGCAGCAGCATGGCTCATCGGCAACCTGCTGCTGGATGTCCTGTTCCGAATTACCAAAGCAGACAACACGCAGCGCCCCTGGTTTTTGCAGCCCATGGCCATCGGCGAAGGGCGATACCTGCTGTTCCTGTTACTGATGGCGGGGTTCTGGATTTCATTCAACCAGATATTCATGACGTTGCCGGAATACATCCGAGATTACGTTGACACCTCGGATCTGATCACCACTTTCGGGCCGGTTGCCGCCTGGTTCACCGGTGTTGCAAATACCTTCGGTTTTGATACCAGCAACTGGCACCGCGCGGTGCTGGAGAACGGCCAGATCAAACCGGAACACCTGATCAATCTCAATGCATTCGGCATCATCTGCTTCCAGGTGCTGATTTCATATTTAATGCGCAAGACCTCGCCGCTGACGAGCATCATCATCGGTGTGTGTGTCACCATTGCCAGCTTTGGCCTGTACCTGGTCGGCATGAGCGGTTGGGTAGTTGTTTCCGCCATCCTGGTATTCTCGGTTGGCGAGATGATGGCCAGCCCGAGGTCAAAGGAATATGCGGGGCGCATCGCACCACCCGAGAAAGTCGGTATGTATATGGGTTACTTCTACTGGTGCGTAGCGCTTGGCCATTTGTTCGGCGGTTTATTGTCCGGCCTGTCGTATCAACACTACGGACCTCACGGGATCAATCAGCCGGGGCAGATGTGGATACTGTTTGCGGCCCTGGCCGGAACCACGGCCGTCTCACTTGTCATCTATAACCGATGGATGATGAAAAGATGAACACGAAACACGAGAGGGATGCCGCCAAAATTGCCGGGATGAAAAAACTACGGGCGTGGAGTATGGGTTAGTATCAGAACATGAAAAAATGCGCCTTCCTGAGCCTGGACGAAACCGGTGATTACGTCATCGATGACGAGTACGCTATCGAGCCATTGACGGAACTCGGCTGGCAGGTATCAACCGTTACATGGCGTCAGACAGAAATTCCCTGGAGTGATTTCGATATTGTGGTTATCCGTTCGACCTGGGATTACTGGAACGACGTACCGGCATTCCTCGATACACTTGAACGGATTGATGCGGAGACCAAACTCGTCAATCGCCTGGACCTGGTGTGCTGGAACCTGGTCAAAACCTATATGCGCGACCTGCAGGAGAAGGGCATAGGTATCGTACCGACGCATTGGGTCAGCTCATTGCAGGTGGAATCCTTTGCGGCCTTGCAAAAAGAACTGGGCACCGATGAACTCGTGGTCAAGCCAACGGTGGGTGCCAATGGTGATGACGCATACCGGGTCTCATCGGATGATTTGCCGGAGCGCCTGGAGCGCATCGCCGGGATATTTAATAAACGTGACTGCATGGTTCAGCCATTCATGCCGAATATCATCAGCGAGGGTGAGTATTCGTTGTTTTTCTTTGCCGGCCAATACAGCCATGCCATCCTGAAGACACCGGCGGAATCCGAATTCCGTTCGCAGGAGGAGCACGGCGGTGAAATCCGCGCGGTCGTTCCACAAGAGAAATTGTTACTGAGAGCACACCAGGCGGTGGGGACCCTGGTACCTCCACCGCTTTATGCCCGTATTGATTTTGTCCGTGATGACAAGGATGAATTCCTGGTCATGGAACTCGAGCTGATCGAGCCATCCATGTATTTGCGTATGGACCCGCTGGCGCCCGAACGCTTTGCGATGGCGATAGACAAGTGGCCCGTTCAGTAGACGAGATTGGGTAAACGATCGGCGTTCTGAAAGACAAAAAAAGGCCGGGTAACCACATGGGTACCCGGCCTTTTCGTTTCTAAAGTGAGTCTAATTAAACGTCAAACTCGATACCCTGGGCTAATGGCAGTTCCTTGCCGTAGTTGATGGTGTTGGTCTGCCGCCGCATGTACTGTCTCCAGGAGTCAGAGCCGGATTCACGGCCCCAGCCCGTTTCCTTTTCACCGCCGAAGGCACCGCCAATCTCCGCACCTGAAGTGCCGATATTGACGTTGGCGATGCCGCAGTCGGAACCACGGGTCGACAGGAACTCCTCCGCTTCGAGGACGTTGGTGGTGAATATCGCTGATGACAGGCCCTGCGGCACGCCATTTTGCTGTGCGATGGCGTCTTCAACTGCACCGCTGTACTTGCACAGGTAGAGGATCGGCGCAAAGGTCTCCGTCTGGACAATTTCCATATCGTTTTTTGCCTCGACGATACAGGGTGCAACATAGCAGCCGGATTCATAGCCTTCACCTTCAAGGACTTCACCGCCATAGATAACATTGGCACCTTCCTTGATGGCGGCGGCGATGGCATCCTGCATGTCCTGGACCGCGCCGGTATCCACCAGCGGACCCATGTGGTTGGCCTCGTCCAGCGGCGTGCCGATTTTTACGGTCTTATAGGCTGTCAGCAGGGCGTCCTTGACGGTGTCGTACATGCTGTCGTGAATGATCAGGCGGCGGGTAGACGTGCAGCGCTGGCCGGCTGTGCCCACGGCGCCAAATACCACGGCGGGAATGGTCAGCTTCAGATCCGAATCCGGTGTAATGATAATGGCATTGTTGCCACCCAGTTCGAGTATCGATTTGCCCAGGCGCTTGGCGCAGGCTTCGGCCACCCTGATACCGACCCGGGTTGAACCGGTTGCGGAGATCAGCGCCATGCGGGGGTCATTGATCATTGACTCACCAACCACTGCACCCGGGCCGATGATGTAGCTCATGACACCTTCGGGCACGTCGTTATCCTGCAGTACTTCACCAATGGCATTGAATATGGCGATGGCTGTCAGCGGCGCCTTTTTCGAAGGCTTCCAGACCGTCACATCACCGCAGACCGTCGCGATCATGGTGTTCCAGGCCCATACTGCCACCGGGAAGTTAAAGGCGGAAATGATGCCGACGATGCCCAGCGGGTGCCATTGTTCATACATACGGTGTTCCGGTCGTTCGGAATGCATGGTCAGACCATAAAGCTGCCGGGATAGCCCAACGGCAAAATCGCAGATATCGATCATTTCCTGGACTTCTCCAAGACCTTCCTGCAGTGACTTGCCCATTTCGTAACTCACCAGTGCGCCCAACGGGTCCTTGATTTCACGGAGCTTGTCGCCTATCTGGCGAACAACTTCGCCACGTTTGGGCGCCGGGACTGTGCGCCAGTGCAAAAACGCCTTCTCGGCGGTGGCCATCACGTGGTCGTAATCACTTTGCTTGGCCTTGCCAATTTTGCCGATCAAGGCGCCATCGGCAGGAGAGTACGACTCCTGGACTCCATCACTGTCATCACCGGAATAAACGGCGCCGGTGCAGATTGGTAGCGATAATTCGCCAATTCCCAGTTGTTCTAAAAAAGGAAGCGACATGGTAACTCTCCTGTATTGAATAAAGGTTTGGGCTAATAACGCAGGGCTTGCGCATCAGACAAAATTCGAGGGGCGTAGGATACCGCAATCAGCGGAAATTGGCACGTTGAGAAGGGCTGAAAATTCTATAATTTCGCACGGAACCGGTCGTCTGAAACTCTTTCAAGGCGACTCTCACGCCAGATCATCAGGATATTAGAAGCTATTACGATTGCGCCGCCCGCCATCACCACCGGCGTCGGCCAGTCGTTCCAGATCATCCAGCCAAAAAGTGCCGCCCAGACGATGCTGGTGTAATTGAAAACGGTGACGACAGCAGCCCGCGCATGGCGAAAAGCAATGGACAAAAGCCACTGTGCGCCGGCCCCCGACAGACCGACCCCGATGAGCAGCGGGACTTCAGCCATCGTTGGCCTGACGGCAATAAATGGCAGGGGCAGGGCGGTCAGAAATACGCCGATGACAAAAAAGTAAAAGCTGATGGTCTCCGGGCTTTCGAAGCGGCTGAGATAACGCAATATAATCTGCAGGGCTGCGTGCAGCAGCGTGGCGAACAACGCGACCAGGATACCCAGCGTGTAAACATCGCCAGACGGGTGGGCCATGACCACGACGCCGATAAAACCCATGGCAACCGCGGCCCACCGGTAAGGGCCAACCGATTCTTTCAGAAAAATCACTCCCAGCACCGGTATGAACAGCGAAGCGGTAAACATCAGCACAGTGGTATCGGCCATGGGCATCATGGAATAAGCCGCAAACGTGGTGACCAGGCTGAGTGTGCCGATCGCAGCGCGAATACCGACCAGTGTGGGTTTGCTGCGGATCACTAGAATTTCCCGCTTTCCGAAAGCAAAGATCATGATCAGAAATGGAATGCAGGCGACCAGGTTGCGGTAAAAAGCAATTTCGATAACAGAGTGATTCACGCTCAACATTTTGGCGAACATGTTCATGACGGTGAACATGAAAAACGCACCCAACGCCGCGGTCATGCCAAGTACGACGTGCTCCTGATGAACAGATGGTTCCTGTTTTGGCATCTCAGAACCGGCTGAGACAGTTGATAAGATTGCCGTAATTAAACCTTAATTTGGCGGACTGCACGAATCTTCGCAACCGAAATCAAGCAGCATCCATTCAAAATCAAACGAGTCGATGCCGTTCTCAACCTGCCCGGTAATCGCTCCTCGGTCCGGTTTCAGAACTACCAGGTCCTGGAAAGACACACCGGTTGCCGAACTCGATGTGGTACTCAAATCGTTAGCATAGATCTGCCTCGAATCCACCAGGTTTCCGGATGCATCGAGCATTATTATCAGACCGGCTGAATTATCTTCAATGTTGGTGCCAGCGGCATATATGAAACCATTCTTGTCGATTTCAACAGCCCTCAGCCTTCCTTTGACTTCCCCAACATCGGCTGAACGCCATGATTCACTGCCATCGGACCTGTACTTCAGTATGTTGGTTACATCGGCAATGCTACTGCCAACGACAACAATATAGTCTTTTCGCACGGAGATATCCTGCACGTTCATATCCCTTGGGAGCGCAAATGGGCTCAGTGTCATCGCAGCTGTTTCGGTATCCAGGGTATCCACCCAGCCGTGCTCGCCTGACTTGCCGCCTACAAGCACAGCACAGTCAGGCTCGCAACCTTCTGCAGGCAGTCCGATAGTGTATGCAACGGTTACTGCATCCTCTTCACTGCCGGGATCGGCCCCGCGGATTATATCCTGCTGCCAGGTCAATGCCTCACCTCCGGGGCTTGTTTCAGCAATGATGAGTTCATCTGCGCATTCATCGTGGCCGGGCAAATTTGAATCCTGGCTGAAAACACTGACCAGGGCGCCAAACTCACCCTCCTTGGCCGGATGCCCCTGTTGTTCGCCTACGGCAAAAAGTTTATCCCCGTCCGTCGCGAGGTTGTAGTAGGCAGAAGTGGTTGCATTACCCGCGGATTGGAAGTGTTCACCGAGTGTGCAACCGGAGACCGCATCAATTTCCAGTAAAACCGCATCGAGCCTCCAGTTGGACTTGGTCTCGACCGTCGACATGCCGCCAACGAATATTCTGTTGCCGTCTGCGCTCAATGTCAGCGTGTAACCCAGGTCGTCATTACCGGTATCGTAGGTCTTGTCCCATGCCAGCGTACCTGACCCATCGTATTTAACGACCCGGATGTCGTAATTGCGGTCATGGTCTACGTACGGTCCATTCGGGTCAGTTGCGTAGCTGTGCTTACGATCGATGTGCCCAACCACGAAACGTTCCGGTGACTGACCTTCGGGTACATTGCTGTTGATGACAATTTTGTGCAGGGACTCATCCGGCCTGCTCAGCTTTCCGGTGACCGTTGCTCTTGGCTGAATGCTTGTAGTTGAAATTTCGGCAAGACCGCAGCCCTGCTGGTTTTCGATTGATATTTGGTACTGCGTGCTAAATGTTTCGCAGGCTGTTTCCTGGTCATCACCAAAATAGCTGACGTCTATGGTCAGGGGCAGGGTGGCGCCTTCGGCAAGACTTGGGCAGCCTGATATCGTGACCCTGTTCTGTTCATGATCGATGCTTGCCGACATGGCACCGTCAGCAGCATCATCCTTGTCCGGCAAGCCGGTCACCACGATGTCTTTATCCGGCAGCCCGCCTGTAATATCGATCGCCTGGTTGTAGTAGATGCCATCTGTAGCCGGTGCCAATTCGGTTGGTGATGTACCCAGCTGACCAACAAATGAGAAGCAGGCCTCGGCTTCGTTATTGTCCGTGCCGGTAGTTTCAGCCGGGGAAGACGTCACACTGGCCAGGTTGCACGCATTTTTATCGATGTCTCCGTTTAGATAGTATTCGAAGGTAAGATGTTTGGCATCGGCGGCGGTCATATCCCCGAGCTTGCAGCGGACCGTGTTTTCCTTGATCAGCGTGCAGTCATAAATATCCGGTGTTTTTACCGGTTTGAGCTCAGAACTCCAGTTGTCGGTGAGCAGCACGCCCTCGGCAGTTTCAACGCCACGGTTCTCGACCGTGATAAGGAACTCGACCTTTCCGCCGTTAACTGCCGGGCAGCCATAGGTTTCACTGAGCAGAACTTTTTCGACTGTCAGGGATGCTGGATCGGGGGGGGAATCTTCGGGCTCATCGTCATTGGTGATCGTACAAGTTGCCGTCTCACCATTATTCAATGAACCGGAACAGCCGGCGCTGAAGGTAGCTTCGTATCCAGGCTTCCCACCGCTTTCGCTGACACTGTAGGAGCCGGCATCGAAAGTGATTTCTACACCCGCTTCGCTGCCGGGGAAGTTGTTATTGCTCGGGTTGGTTGCTGTGATGTCCATGGTCCAGTCACTGGCAACCGCGGTACCGCCATTGTCATTAACCACGTGCTTGATGACGGTCAAAATCGGCCCGGGGGTGTCATCGTTGGTGATGGTGCAGACTGCTGACCCGCCTGGAGGCAATACGCCTGAACATTCCGAACTGAATGATTTAACGTATCCGCCTGGACCAATGCTTTCATCAACACTGTAGGCGCCGGCATCAACGGTGATTGTTATACCCGCTTCGCTGCCGGGAAAGTTGTTATTGCTTGGGTTGGTGGCCGTCACGATCATGTCCCAGTCGCTTGCAACAGCCGTTCCGCCGTCATCATTGATGACGTGCTTGATGACGGTCAGTTCGGGGGAGATATCATCATTGGTTATGGTACAGGTCGCCAACTCACCCAAACCCAGGGTTCCGGAACAACCCGCACTGAATGATGCGTCATATCCGGTTGGGCCACCGCTTTCCGTTACACTGTAGGCGCCGGCATCGAAAGTGATTGCTACACCCGCTTCGCTGCCAGGGAAGTTGTTATTGCTTGGGTTGGTTGCTGTTACATCCATGCTCCAGTTTGATGCCACCGCGGTACCGCCATCATCATTGATGACATTCTTGATGACGGTTAGTTGCGCAGCAATATCGTCGT
The DNA here is from genome assembly GCA_937927755.1 of uncultured Lysobacterales bacterium. Lineage (GTDB taxonomy): Bacteria > Pseudomonadota > Gammaproteobacteria > Xanthomonadales > SZUA-36 > SZUA-36. The sequence goes on along the minus strand of CALBDB010000188.1, from coordinate 17,612 downwards.
TGGTGATAGTACAGGTCGTGATATCGCCATCTGCCAGTGTGAGTTGATCGCCATTGAGCGAACCACCACCGGTGCAACCCCAGATACCCGCCTGATAGCCACCTGGGCCACTCTCACTCAGGGTGTATACACCCGCTGGGATTTCTGCGGAGGTTACCGCCGGGCTGCCCTCAGTTCCGCTACGGATAACCGGGCCGGATGCTGTCAGCGTCCAGTCGGTATCAACCCGGTTGCCGCCATTGTCATTGGTTACATCCTTGAGCAGGGTTAGCGTGGGTGGTGGCATTTCTTGCTGGTTGGTAATGGTGCAGACAGCAACATCGTCTTCGGCCAGGGTTAACGTGTTGCCACTTAACGTTCCTCCAACACAACTCCAGCCGCTTGCTGTATAACCGCCGGGACCGCCGCTTTCGCTGAGAACAAAATCGCCAACCGGGACCTTCTTGTTTGTTATTTCATCATCCCCTTCAACACCACTGTATTGAACAGCAAAGTCCCCTTTCATGATGCTCACAGTAGTATCTGCAAACAGCGTCCAATCGGTATCTTGCGCTACACCGCCGATTACATCCTTGAGCAAAGTGAGGGTTGCGGTGGGCAGTACCGGGATATTGAGCGAGATTGTGTTGTTATCGCATTTTGCCGGTGCGCCCGGAGCAAACATTTCCGGGGGTTCAACCGGTGGTGAATTGGGCCCGCAATTCAAATTGGTGTTTTGAACCCAGGTCACCAACACTTTAACATCAGCTAAACCTGAATCGTCATCATCCAGATCCTGGCATTCGACATTGAAGTTGCCATCGTACGTAACATCAATGGTGCCCGTGATACCAATAATATCCAGGCAGGAATCATCGCTGTCACCTTCCAGGTTTTGAAAAACGTTATTCTCATCCAGGGGGGCGGAAGAAACATAACACCGACCCCCGTCATCAATCTTCGGGTCATTACCTTCAATACCCACCCATATCAGCGGATCGTAACGCTGACCTGTGTTCAGCCCGTACTGGGCCTCAATCTTGTTTATTAATACAGGCTCACCCTGCAAACAAAATTCAAGCGAAGTGTCAAACACGCTTGCTTGTGCAAGATTGATTTCATTGGCGGTGCAATTTGCCAGATCTCCAACGGTTTCGGCACACTCATGATTGGAGTTACTTTGTTGAACTCCATGGGCCAACACTGAAACTTGGAGCAACAAAATACATAGAACACGGGAGACAAGCCTAATAAAACTGATGGGACGCCCCCAGAACCACCATCTTTCAGAATTGCGCACAGGTAGAGTCGTCATATTAAAACTGCCCCGGTGGATTTGGATCTGGCGGGGGGGTCAATATCCACGGCGTATAAACCGGTGGCGGCGGAATCAGAACATTGTCCGTTTGTTTGCAGTTGGAATATATACATTCCTTGCTGCCTGAGCTGGGGGTGGGGGGCCACATAAATCTTTGTGGTTTTGGTATCTTCTCGCCTTTGCGGGCACGTACCCATTCACCGGCATGCACCAGTTGTGGTTCCGGGTATTCAGGATTTGTGCTGTACACCGCCACCGAGCCTTCAAAAACGAATACGCGGGAGTTGGTGGCCTGTACATCCACTTCGTACAAGGTTCCTTGCTCATCGAGTCTGAGAATATCCGGTGTGCTGCCCTTACAGGGTTTAGGTGGTCCCTTGATGACAAAATTACCTTTTTTGAACTGGCACTCGATCAGTCCAGATTCACCGGCCAGGCGCATATAGCCATAGCGAATTTCAATCGGCACATCATCACCCTCGCTCAAGATAACACTGAGTTTGGAGTTTCTTCGATGTACGCCGAGCAGATCGCCGATATATACAGGATCGGGCTTTTTGACGGGGGATTCAACATCATCCCGAATCACGTAACCCTCAACTTTGACATCGTATATCTCGCCGATTTTTACCTGGGCGATGGCCGGGGAGACCACCATGCAGACAACTGCAGTGAGCCAGAACATTCCTGATGTGTGCCTGAGTCCCATATCAGAACTCCCTTACTACGCTTACAGAGTAGACATTTCGATCATAATCAAAAATCGCGATATTCGACTCATGGTTAACCAGGCTGATCTGTCCGCGAAAGCGCCATTTCCTGGTAAGTTGATGTGTCAGGTTTATATAAATTTCTTTGCTGTCATTCTCTTGCGGGTCCGCGAAAATCCTGCGTGTGTTATCAAAGTCTTCTTTTTGATAGCGAAGAGCCAGGCCCGCAACCCATTTTGGTGAAATATCAAACTCACCGTATGCAAAGGCGATGATCTCATCACGCTGCCAGTTCAGGCCGTCGGTATCATGCTGGTTGTATTCTAGGTAACTATGGATTTTAAACCGCGCTGAAACCTGTCCGACAACCAATACGCCGCCACCATAAATACTCCCGCTTTTGTCTTCCGCGGGGAAATAGGCAAACTCGTAATCATCGCTTTGCAGGCGTGCATAGAAGTGACTGAAATAATCACCGCCAAACTGTACATAAAAGCCGGGCAGGGCGATCAATGAAGTCCTGAATGAATCGCCGTCAAGACGGTCATGCTCGATCTCCACCGGGAGTCTCCAACCCGTTTTGATACTGGCACGGCCTATGGCAGCGGAGACCGAGATCCTGGTGAGGTCGAACTGATCAAATTCCTGGTGAAGCGTTTGCAGGAAATGGCCCTGGGCATAGAAGCTCCAGTTGTCTCCAAATGGATGTTCGTAGAGAACGTCTGCCATCAGCACATGCCGGTAATCTTCCTCGCCCGAGGCAAAATCGGTGTCAGGAACGGTTACGTTGTCGTCGTATTCAAAGCGGTAACCCAGGTCGGTGCGAAACCCGGGCGGAGTTGCATTTTCGGGGCTATACCATGAATAACGGTTGGCAAGTGGAGAGTCGGGGTCTCTCTGGATGATTGTCTGTGTGACTTCGTGGGCCCAGTCATATTCGTGGTCTGCATACAGTGTTTCAACCAGGATATCCGCTGCCCTTGCCGCAAGTTCCGGGTCAGCTTCTTCAACCAGGGTATGCAATTGTTCTTTTGCCAGTGACCTGTCGCCATCGAGCAAATTGACTTGTGCCCTGCCAAACATGGCAATATCCGTTGCGCCCAGTTGCTCCAGGTGATTGGCGACTGCAACGGCCTCAACGTTCATCTGCCGGGCGAGCAGGGCATCCAGCAAGGCGGAGTTTAACTCTACATCGTCCGGGGCAAGCGATAATGCCTGCTTCAAAGCCGGCAAGGCCTGCTCAAAATCAAAGGATTGGTAGTATGACAATGCGAGTAACCGCATGGCCCCTGGCTCGTCTTTTTGCGATTCCAGTTGCGCGATAGCGACCTGCCAGTTCTGGTCCTGGTAGGCTTCGATGGTATCAGCAGATAGTTGTGCCTGGAGGTTGGAATGAAAGACACTCAGGCAAATCCCTGCAAGTAGTGTGCTCCCTTTTAATATCACTGATCTCCACCTCACCAGTTGTTATTCTTCAATCCATTAAACACCGGTTGATATCACCGGATCATCTAAAAGGACGGCTTCAGCAATAACTATAGTTGATTTTTTGGTGACGACTTCCCTTCGCCTACCATCAAACTTATGTCCTGTGTCTTTTTGGTCTTAATGCCAATGCAGATACGGATCGTTATCATCAAATTAAAGCACGATGAATATACTTATGCAAACTTCGGTAAGTTTTTGATTTGCAAAAGAGTGTAATTAAAACCAGACTTAAAGTGTTCAGGGTGCTGAGGTACAACTTCCGGAATTGTCCGGGTTACCGTACTCGCGTTGCATGCACTGCTGGTATCTCTGGCAGGCTAATTCTTCCTCCTCGGTCAGGAAATTCATACGCTCTTCTATCGAAAGGCAAACCCTGGTAGATGAATCAAGATAATCCAGCAGGTCCTGCCACTTGTAACGCCAGACCCGGACCGAGCCATCATCTGACGCGGTGACAACACGGTCACCACCCGGATTAAACCTTGCGCTGTTCATGCCTTTGCCATCAGTTTTGAGGGTAATCGTTTCACCTCTGCCATCTTTTTTCCAGATTCGTGCTTCGCCGTTAAGGGATGCAGCGAGCAGGTAGTCTCCATCCGGGGTAAAAGCCACGCTATTCACGGCACTCTTGTAGGGTGGGTAATTTTTTGGCTTGCCGGGGCGTGATACATTGAAAAGACGCACCTGGCCATCAACCGAGGAGGTTGCCAGTTCATTACCGTCAGGGCTGAAAACGGCCATTTTTAACCAGTTACCGATCACATCGAATTCCGTAATCGGTTCATTGCCCGTTAATCCACCAATAATGGCTTTTCGGCCAGTGGCGGTTATAATCCGGCTACTGTCGTGGCTGAATTCTGCATGCCTGACCTCTTCATCCCCGTGAGAGAGCAGGGGCGTTTCACCGCCAAGCTCCCTGTTCCAGATGATGGCATGGCCTTTGCGGGCGCTGGGTGTGGTTATAAACCTGCTGCCATCCGGGCTGTAAATGGCCTTCTCCAACCTGCTCTCGGGCTCGAAGATAATCTTGGGGTCACCGCTATTGGCTCGCCATTCTTTGACCTGTGACCACTTATTGTTTTCGGGGTTGGCCTGGACGGTCAGAATTTTTTGTACCCCTTCGTCAATGCCGGAAGCAGGGCTGAAATCAATGCTTTTAACTTTCTCGGTTCCCAGTTCTCTCAGTTTGACCAGTTGCCCGGTTACTTCGTCTTCCTGCCAGACACTTGCGGGGTGATTTTTAAAAGCCGCCGCGACATAACTGCCATCCTGGCTGAACCTGGCATCCAGCGCTTCGGAATCCTGCCTGGTCAGGAGCGTGGGTTCCGAGGAGCCGCGTGCATCCCACAGGCGTACCTGCTTGTCGTGCGAAGCGCTGACCATGCGTATGTTGTCCTCGCAAAACAATGCGCCGGTGACATCATCTTCATGACCGGCAAACGCTCGGGATTCCTTTAGAGTTGTCCCGCTTTCCAGCCCCGCAACATCCCAGACACGCACTGTATGGTCGTCTGAAGCTGTCACGACAAACGCTCCATCAGGATCAGGGCTGAAGTTCCCACTTCTCACGGGTCCGCTGTGACCGGATAGCGTTACAGGCTTGTAAGTAACTTCGGTATCAAGCAAATCTGCCACATCCCAGAGCATGGCAGTCGTGTCTTCAGAAATAGTCAGAATCCGCCCATCGTCAGGGCTGAATTTCACACCTGTAATCCAATTGGTATGGCCATGCAACTCAATCGGGGCTTCCAAAACCAGCGGTTCGTTCTGTTCACTGGCTGTCTGCAGCGGATCCAGTTTCCACAGCAGGGTCTTGTCGTCATAGGCAACTGTGACCAGGTAGCGGCCATTGTTGCTGAATACCGCATATTCAACTGGGTTGTTGTGTAAGTCGACGGTGTAGAGTTCACGGTAGTCCCTGCCGCTCCAGATTTTCGCGCTGCCATTATCCAGCGCTACTACAACGTAACTGCCGTCAGGACTATACGAAGCATTCATGACTCCGGCGCCACCGGTATCGAGCAGCGCCATTTGTCTTCCGTAATGATTTTCATCTGCCTGGTCAACACCGCAATCGTTTACCACCGAACCGTCGATCGCGGTCTTGTTTCTTACATCCCAAACCCGCACCATCCCTCCATAAGTTGCGGAAAGCAGGTGCTGCCCATCTTTTCTGAATGTCGCGCTGATAATATCGTCAGCATGACAGCCTACTATTGTGGGCCGGGTTGTTTCCGAGCTTTCCCACAGGCGGACGGTCTTGTCCGTCCAGGTCGCGACGCGATCCCCAAAAGAATTGAAAACAGCGCCAAAGACCACCCCTTCATGGTCTGCAAGTGTTTTGACCTCATGGGGGTATTCAAGATCCCATATTTTTGCCGTTGTATCTTCAGAGGCCGTCACAACCTGCTTGTCATGCGGGTTGCAGGCAAGGCTGGTGATCGCATTGCCGTGCTCTTTCATGATATCCATGGGTATGTTCTTTTGAACGGTCTCAAGTGCCACTCGCACACCATGGGCGGGTTCACCGTAATCCTCGAGGCTTAATATCAGCAGGCTGGATAGTAGTGGGTCTGTCTGCGACTCGGCCAGGGAGACCACCCTGGCAGCGTGAACACGATTTATTTCGGCGCGTGCACGGACACCGAGAAACGAGGCGGCCAAAACGGCCACGATGATTACCGTAGACGCTGTCATCCAGCCAATCTTTCTGAGCCGCCGTTTTCTCTCCCTTTGGGATTGCGCCAGGCGACTGGCATCAATCATCCGTCTTTCGTGCTTCTTCCATCGGCGCATACCCCTTGCACCGGCTTCGGCTATGCCCAAATCAGCTTCATCAAGGGTTGTCCCAACCCGGTCGTTTTCCCACTCGCCAGCCCTGTTTTCAATTGTGCGCAGCGCACGCTGACCCGGGCGGGCAGACTTGTCAAAACGCTCCCTGACCAACGGCGCAAGCGTGTCATGTGCCAACCGTGTCTGCGTGGTTTGGGTAGTGGTGGTGCCGTCGGTTGTAGTCGTTGCGCTTACAGTCAGCAGGAACAGATCTTCGCAGCGTGATACGAAAGTGCCCAGTCTGTCCTTTACGTGGGAATATTTTTTTTCCAAATCTTCCCTGGTTTGTGCTTCTGAAGTGCCGCGCCCGGTTGTGTGAAAACGCAAAATATCCAGTGCCAGACCGCTTCGGACCTCGGCCTTGTGTGTTTCTTTCAGATTGTCGAGTTGCTGGCTCAGAAATTTGTGCAGACCGTAACTTCCGTTTTTCAGGTCGGCGTATAGCTTTGCATCAAAACGGGGCGGTATACCGGCACTATCCCACATCCGGCCAAGCCGGATCTGCAGGGTGGGGGCCAGGGAAGATTCTTCATCACGCAGGAGTTCTGTTGCCATGGACTCCGCCAGGCCCTCTTCAATGCTCAGGTTATAGTGTTTTTTCAGTCGCTCAACCGTGGCCGGGCCTTCAATAGCCTCGATGATGCCGCGTTTATCAAGTGGTTCGAGGTAACGAATCGTGTGTGGAAGTTTGAGTCTCTCGAGACGGCGCTTGACATCCAGCGCCCACTCCTTGCGGAAGCTCAATATCAGCTTGCCTTGCGGGCGACCGGATTGTCTCTGATAAAGCGGAATCAGATTTTTAAGGAAATCATCCAGCTCGGTTTTATTATGTTTGGAAGGACGTGTGAAAACCTCTTCCAGCTGGTCGACTATGACGCTGACCGGGTTCCCGGATTTAGATTCGAGTGTTTTCCATGATTCGAGAAATGGTGCGCCGGCTGCCGAGCCCAGTTCTTCATTGAACATTGCAGCAAGTCCCTTGCTGCGGCGGCGGCGGAAGTAACGCATGACATGCGGCTTTTCGGGACGGCTCTCAAGGCGCGGTATCAATCCCGCAGCAAGTAACGAGGATTTACCGACACCGGACTGGCCGCAATACAGGATGATGGGCGCAGCGCTCGGATCGGTTATGAGCTGATACAACTCCCTTATCTGGTAGCCCCGACCGAAAAACACCTCGGCGTCATCCCGGGTAAACCAGCTCAGTTGCCGGTAGGGCCGATCCGGAAGGTCACGCTCTGGCAGCCGTGGCAGGCCCAACAGCGGGTTGTCGGTGGCATCGTGTAAGTTCCAGTTCTCGGTGCTCTCGGATCCGGATCTGACAAACAGGTGCCACGGGTTGTCATCGGCAATGATGTCTTTGTGGACCGACGTGCCAATTTCCCTGTACAGATTGAGCCGGTCACTGCCACGGTCGGTGATAATGGCGGCTTCCGCTTCGTTGAATGCCACCTGTAGGGTCGCACCACCTGCAAGGCCGGTATAGAAATGCCCTGCGAATTGCGTAGCCACGGCATCTTCGATGGCCCGGCTTGTTGCGATAACCGCCGAGACGTTGGCATCGAGCAGGCCACGCGCCTGCTTTTGCGTGGAGCAGCCATTCAGAAATACCAGTTCCAGGCCTTTTTGCTGGCCAAAGAATGCCGCCAGGCCACCGGCGTCTGCGGCGTGGGCCTCGCCATCGGCTGATTCGAGCATGAGTTGGTAATCATTGGCGTGGCCGCCGTAGTGAAATATGGCGATGCGATCGCGGTATTCAGCGCTCTGGAAGACCGAGAAGATATCCTGGGACGTGGCGTTGGTCCGGATGACGAGTTCACACAAGTCATCGCGCTCCGCCTGCTCCAGGATTTCCCGTAAATGCCGAACCTCCTTTGGGAGTTCGCGCAGGTACCCCTGGATCTCTTTTTGACCGATCTCATTGGCAAAAGCCAAAAATATGACGGGAAGATTGTCTTTTTGGGGCATAAGAGCTTTGTCGCTGATTTTTATTCAGAATAGATCATCTTGGCAGGAAAAGGTATAGTCAGGCATAACCTGATGGCTGCAGGATATTGATATTTTTGCAAAACACAGTTGTTTAAAAGAGTGAGCAAGGGGCGATTCCGGGCTTCTGGAACCGCGATTTTGTGCTATATATAACTATGATTCACTGATTTTTCATACCGGAAAAGTCGGAAGAGCGGGAACTCGAATCGAAAAAGGGCATTTATAAGCTTATGAAGATTGTACGTATTTCAGCCATTTTGCTGTTAATTATTCCGTGTGTATCAGCCCTGGCTGATCATGTCACCTTGTCTGCACGGTGGGATGGAAGCGAGAGCTTGGTCAGCGCTTTGCAGGGAACCTGCAACGATGCAGGGGATCTTGCACTCCGTCAATTTAACCCCATCCAGGTTTCCACCTCCGGGACTTACCACCTCGGAGACGCATCTGACGCTCTGCCGGGTGACCTGATGATCGCCGTCTATGCAGGTGATGTTGATGCGGCTGCCACGAGGGACGAACCAATCGCCGCGTTTGGCGATGGCGGACCGGTTAATCTGGAAGCCGGCCAAAACTACACCGTGGCTGTACAGCATTGGTGCAAGAACATTTTTCCGGCCAGCTTTGCTGTCAGCCTTTCAGGACCCGGGGACATTACCGGCGCGGACGTGGTGGTCTCGCCCGGGTGGACGCTCGGCTATATCGACGAATCAAATCCAACGGCGGTGTTTTCAGAAGAGCCCCGTGGCTATGCCGCATCGGAGACGGTGAAAGTACCGGCAACCGGGCTTTATCATTTTGCAGATGTTGCATTGAGCGGCCGCTTGGATTCCGAGATCCGCGTCTATAAGGATTTTTTTAATTCTGCTGACACGGAAATGAACCTGGTCGCCAGGCTGGATGATTCCGGCGATGTGGCACTGGTTTCCGGCATGAATTACCAGTTCGTGGTGGTTGCCCGCACCGAAGGCAACAGCGGTGAATGGCACTGGGTTATGTTTCCGCCCGGTGACCTGGGGATTAACGCTGGCTTTAGCGGTAACTGGTACAACGAGGAAACGAGCGGGCAGGGTATGCTGATTGACGTCATGCCGGAGAAGCAGCTGGTGTTTGCTGCATGGTTTACCTATGAACTGCAACGCCCGGCTGCCGCCGATGACGCCGTAATCGGGGATACTGGGCACCGCTGGTTCACTGCCCTGGGATCTTACGAACAGGGTGATAAATCAATCACGCTTAATATCACCAATACCACCGGTGGCGTATTTGACAGTGCCGATCCGCCCGTTTCGCGGCAATCCGGTTACGGCACCATCGAACTGGAATTCAGCGATTGCCTGAATGCCAGCATGACCTACAGTCTACCGGCAGGACCGGTAGACGAGATTAATCCAATCCCGCTTACAAGAGCCGTAATTGATCATGTTCCGTTATGCGCGATCCTCGGTACAACGGGCCCGGATGTGATTACAAACTGAGATACCCCTTATGCCGGCAAAAATTTATGCCCTGCTTGTCGCGATAGACAGCTACCAATCTCCTGTTTCGCCACTCCAGGGTTGCGTGGCGGACATGGAAAACATGCACGCTTTTCTGACCTCGCGAGTGGGTGATGAGGACCACCAGCTTGATGTGGTTGTGCTGAAAAATGAAGAGGCCACCCGTGAGGCCATCATTGAGAATTTCCTCGGCCATCTGGGCCAGGCCGGGCCGGGTGATACAGCGCTGTTTTGCTACAGCGGCCACGGCTCGCAAGCGCCCACGGCACCGGAGTTTCTGCACATTGAGCCGGACCGGCTGGACGAGACGCTTGTCTGCTATGACAGCCGTTCGCCTGGCAACTACGACCTTGCGGACAAGGAAGTCTCCAAGCTGATTGCAGAGGTAGCAAAGAAAGATCCACACATCGTACTGATCTTTGACTCCTGTCATTCGGGCTCTGCCACGCGCAGTATTGAGAGCACCGGTGTGCGCCGGGTTCCAACCGACAACCGGCAACGGCCGGTTGGCAGCTATTTTGTAACGCCTTCCGAGTTGAAGGATTACTCACAAACCCGCGGCACAACCGAATCGCATAGCGGTTGGATGAAGCTCCCCCGGGGCAAGCACATTGTTCTTTCGGCCTGCCAGTCTGACGAGGAAGCAAAAGAGATTTCGATCGATGGACAAACACGCGGGGTGTTTTCCTATTACCTGATGGATACGCTGCAAAGTGCCAGCGGCACCTGGTCGTACCGGGATTTGTTCGCGCGTGTCAATTCGATGGTGCGAACCATGGTTTCGAGGCAATCGCCCGTTATCGAAGCAACAGAATTTTCCGACCTGGACCGGCCATTCCTGGGTGGTGCGGTCCGATCGTCAGCGCCTTATTCCACGGTCAGTTTTGATGAACGTGCCGGCTGGGTGATCGATGCCGGGACAATCTCAGGCATACCGGCTGTGCAGCAGGACGATACCACCCAACTTGCGATATTTCCGGTTGAAGCCGTCGATCTGGATGCGACCGACCAGGCTATCGGCAGTGGTAGTGTCACGGACCGGAAACCAACCACCAGCGCCATCGAGTTTACTTTGCACGACGGCAGCGAGCCGGATAAGGAGGCCATCTACAAGGCCGTGATCACGTCATTGCCGGTGCCGGCCCTCGGAGTTCGTCTTGAGGGTGATGCGAGCGCCGTCCAACTGGTGCGCGAAGCCCTTGCCAGGGCCACGGATTCCGGGCCGTATGCACAGGTGCGCGAAGTGGAGGAAAGTGAAGAACTGAGCCTCATCGCCCGCGACGACCGCTTCCTGATCAGCCGTGCCGGCGATGACCGGCCACTGCATGCTGTCCTTGAAGGCTGGTCCCCTGAGAATGCAAGCCAGGCCGTGGAGCATCTTGAACACGTCGGGCGCTGGATGCGTATGGCCAAGTTGCATAACGCCTCCAGCAGGCTTCCTTCCGATGCGATTGCGCTGGATTGTTATGTGATCAAAGACAACGATCAAGCGGAACAGGTGGATCTGGCGGGGCAGGGTAGGGATTTACGCCTGTTTTACGAGCAGCACGACGACACCTGGTATCAACCCGAGATTAAGATAAAGCTCACTAATAACAGTAACCGCCGTCTTTACTGCATGCTGTTTGACCTGTCCGACCGTTTTGTGATCTGGGCGGAAGGCCTGTTGCCGGGTGGTGGTGAATGGCTTGAGCCGGGCGAGGAAGTCTGGGCCTGTAATGGTGATGCAATACCCGTCTCCGTGCCCGATGATCTCTGGCAGAACGGTATGACAGAATACAAGGACCTGCTCAAGGTTGTGGCATCCACCGAGGAATGTGATGCAAGCCGTTTTCAGCAGGGCGCTCTCGGCATGAGATATGAGCCGCCACAGACACGCAGCGCAACACCCAACAGCCTCGAAAAATTAATGCAGCGCACCATGACAAGGGAGATTGGCGGCAGTTCCAGCAGACCTGACAGGTTCACTGACTGGACCACGACCGAACTCAGCGTGACCACCGTTCGCCCACTTGAAGGTGCAACATTGCCGGCAGCGGGTGAACGGCGCTCGCTGGCGCCGCAGCTTACGGTTAATGGTCACGCGGGGCTGAAGGCTAATATCCGTCTCACCACGGCGCCGCTAGCCAGCAGAGACCTGAACCAGGCGCCGCAACTGCCATCCTGGTTGCGTGACGATCCGTCACAGGTGCAGCCATTCAACCTGACACCAAGCCGGAGTGTCGAGGCCGGTTTGAGCGTCCTCGAGTTGACCGGTGTATCCGGCCACGAGGCTGTCACGCCCGAACAGCCGCTTACCCTGCAACTGGATGCGCAACTGGCTGCAGACGACCATTTGTTGACACTCGCGTTTGACCCGGAAAGCGAGCTGTATCTCCCGCTCGGCCATGCTTCACGAACGGATTCTGGTGTTGAAATCCAGATTGAACGTCTGCCGGCCCCGGCATCGAGCAGCCGCAGCCTGACGGGATCGATAAAGATTTTCTTTCAGAAGGTCATTTGTGAAAAACTCGGCCGGGAGTTTGAATACCCATTGCTGGCCGCATCTGATGCGGACGGGAACTATACGGCAGACCTCACTGAAGTTAGCGGACGCGTTGCTGAAAGTTCAACCATCGTGCTATACGTGCACGGCATTACCGGTGATACCCGGGGTATGGTCAAAAGTGCCTTCCACCCCGGTCCCGAGCTCAGCGGGAAGCCCGTAGGCGCGCAATATGACCTGGTACTGTCTTTTGATTACGAAAACCTGAACACGAGGATCCAGGATAATGCACTGGCATTGAAGCAGCGCCTGGAGCAGGTCGGCCTTGGCGCAAATCATGGCAAAACCCTTCACATCGTTGCGCATTCCATGGGTGGCCTGGTTTCACGCTGGTTTATTGAGCGCCTTGAGGGCAACAAGGTTGTTCAGCACCTGGTGATGCTTGGCACGCCGAACGGGGGCTCCCCCTGGTCGACGGCAGAGGACTGGCTTGCCGCAGCGATTGGTGTGGGAATGAACGGTTTGTCCTCCATCATCTGGCCTGCCGAGATACTGGGCAGCCTGATGGCAAAGTTTGAGGAAGCCGTGGGCACGTCGCTGGCGCAGATGAACAAGGATTCAGATTTCCTGAACGACCTGCAGACCAGCCCGGACCCGGGGGTGCGCTATTCCATCGTCGCGGGCAATACCTCGCTTTTGAAAGAGGCGCTGGCGGCAAGAGATGGCGAAGGGGCCAGCCGCATCAAGCTGTTGTTTGAGAAACTGAACCTGCAAAAAGTGCTGCATGCAACCGCATCGCTTGCCTTTTTTGGGTCACCAAATGACATCGCCGCGGGGGTCGACAGCATTTATTCTGTTCCCGAATTCGAGATGCTCGACCCGATCCGTGAAGTCCCCTGCGATCACATGAGCTATTTCTCAACCGGGGTGGGATTGGAAGCGCTCGGCGATTCCTTGCGCTCGACCGCTTAGCCGGCGGCTGTTTTTTTGGACTGGATATAGGCATCGATAACTTCTTCCAGGACCTGCATGGGCACGGCGCCATTCTTCAAAACCGCATCGTGGAACTCGCGGATATCGTAGTCCTCGCCCAGTTGTTCCTGTGCCCTCTCACGTAACTGCAGAATGGTCATCATGCCGATCTTGTAAGACAACGCTTGTCCGGGAAGTACATAGTAGCGTTTGATCTGACGCTCGATATCGGCCGGCGCCATCGGTGTGTTGGCAGTCATGTATTCGATGCTTTGCTCAAGCGGCCATTGCTTTGCATGCATACCGGTATCCACCACCAGCCTTACGGCGCGTTTCATCTCTTCGGCCAGACGGCCAAAATTGCGCATCGGCATACCTTCGTACAACCCGGCTTCATAGGCCAGGCGCTCGGAATATAGCGCCCAGCCTTCCGAATAGGCACTGTAACCGCCAAACAGTCGGAACTTGGGTATGCCCTGCAACTCCTGCTGAATAGCGATCTGGAAATGATGCCCGGGTGCACCTTCGTGGTAGGCCAGCGAATTCATGATGTGTTTTTGCACTGCATTCATGTTTTTCTGGTTGATGTAGTAAATACCAGGCCGCGATCCATCGGGGGACGGGCGGTTATAGAACGCAGTCGAGGCGCCGTCTTCACGCCACGGTTCGACCCGCCGGACTTCCAGGGGCGCTTTTGGCAGCACATTGAAATAATCATCGGCGATATCGTAGATGCCCTCGATCAAAGCGGTCGCTTCGCGGATGTACTCTTCGCGGCCTGCATCGGTGTTTTCGTAATAGTTCTCAGGGCTGCTTCGTACGTATTCGAAAAACGCGGCAAGATCGCCCTCAAAACCGACCTCATCCATGATCTGCTGCATCTCGGCACGGATACGCCCGACCTCTGCAAGCCCCAGTTCATGTATTTCCCCAACCGGCCTCGTTACCGTGGTCCAGTTCTGAATGCGGTTGGCATAGTACGCCTCACCATCGGGCAAATTCCAGACGCCGTGGTTGTTGTCAGCCTTGGCCTGCAGTCGCAGAAGCTCGGCAATTAGTTCCTGGTAGCCGCTGCGGAATGGCCCGCTGAGTGCGTTGGCGGCATCATTCAGCAAAATGTCCTTTTCTTCAGTGTCTAGTTCCAGCGACTCCAGTTTGCCGCGGAAATCCGCCAGCAATATCCCGTCTTCACCAGTCTCATCAAACGGCGCCCCCTCCAACATATTCTGTGCGCTCGGCAAAACTTTTGGATACACCATTTGGGGTGGGATTACGCCTATCGACTCACCCATTCGCAGCGACTCTATGGTCTGCTGCAAAACGGTCCGGATACCGGCCAGGCGGGATATGTAGTCTTCGGCATCTTTGCGGTTTTCAATTTTGTGTATGTTTTGCAGAAATGCGGGCAGGTTCGATGCAATATCGTTCATTGGAGAGACCGCATAATTATGGTGACGCCACTCAAAGTTTCGCAGCGCCCTTTGCTGGTTGTATTCAAACACCCGGTAGCTCATTTTTGATGTCTCACTCAGCGCATCGTAGTCAAACTCCGTGTGTAAGCGCTCCAGGTCTGCGGCAGCCTGTTGATTCTGTGTTTGCGCGTACTCATCCGAATAATCATCCCAGCGGCCGTAGTCCTCGGTCTTGCGCCCCAGGTAGGCCTGGAACTCCGGACTCCGGCTGACATCGCGTTCAAATAATTCCTCAAAAAATGCAGCCAACCGCTGATCTTCCTGATCATGTGCCGACTGGTCCTGGCTGGTGGTTTCGCTACCTGTCGAAGTGACTGCTTCAGGTGTTTCCGGTGCGCGCTCACAGGCACCCAGCAGCATCGCGAGAATAAGCAGGCAAATCAATTTGAAGAAGTTATGGGTTTTCATTTTTATTGTTATCCATCAATCGGGCAAATAAGAGTGGCAAAGGGGAGGCTGACATTCTTGTACACCGGACAAAGCGGATCACGTCCGCTCCTTACGGGGCTCTTCTGCGCTTGGGCAGACCTTTTCAATTGTAAACGACGCCCTACAGATAGGGGGCGTCATCGGGGTCGTTTTCAGTCACGACGCTGGCGCTGGCGGGTAGTTTGGCCATTTTCTCTTTCAGCATTTCGACGTGCTCCAGTTCCTCATCCCGAAGCTCGATGAAAAGTTCCCTGACCTCGGGATCGGTGACTCCGGGCAAGGCCATATCGTAAAAGTCATAGGCTTTCTGCTCGGCTTCGATTCCAACTTCAAATGCCTGGAGGGTTGACATGCCGCGGCGCGGAGCTCCCGATTCCGGGGCCTCGACGTCGTAGATGTCATCCAGTTTCAACTTCATGGGAACCTTGCCAAACAGGGCAATGCGCCGCTCGAGCAGCTCAGTTCCGTGCTTGGCCTCGTTCTCAGCCATCGAGGCGAAGAAAGTCCCGGCATCAAGGCCGCTGCCCCTTCGGCCAAGCTGTGAGGCGAACATTTTGTAACGCTGGTTGGCTTCCTGTTCGATCAGGATTGCGAGGTCGAGGGCATCCATTAGGCTGAGCTTGGACAGGTCTAGACTGGTGGACATTAAGATGGACTCCTGTTTTGGGTTATTTGAGGTTCCGAAGCAGCCCGTCGGCTGCGCCTCAGGCGATTCGAACCAACCGGGTTCCGCTTGCTGGTCCGGAGGTTCTTGAAACGGCGCAATTATAACACTGCGGAGTGGTTTCGCGAGATATTGCGGGGTCGAATATGTCCAATGTTGACTGCAGCGTTCGCACCCAATCTTTGCTAATGGTGAACAGGTTGTGGCATTAAACAACTACCAAGTTGCTGCCGGTCTGGCCTCCGGCTGGCTATTTTCGTTGATTCGACTAAAAGGCCGGAGTGTCTCGGCCAAAAGTGCCGAGACGCTCCTCCTTACAAATACTAAAAAAATAACTACTGAATTAACGGATCACGCGGCGCACTATCCACTGGATCCATTGCACCGTCACCGTCCGTATCCATGAGGCAGGGGTCTGAGTCAATGATGAATACTTCATCTGCATCCGTCAGTCCATCACCGTCAAAATCTCCTGAACCATCCCGTGGATAGTCGCTGGGTAGTAAGCCAACATCCTCGTCACCTACAGCGATAAGATGAATTGCATCGGTCGGTCCGAAAACGATTATCGGGTCCAGGTTCTCATCAAGAATTAGTTCACCGGTTTCCTGATCGACCTGGTAGGCCACCGCACCGTCATTTAGAGACAGAAGACCACATGATGTCGGGGCATACTTGGCGTTCCCCCCCGGACTCGGTCGCGTCCAAGCATCGACTACGAGGGTGCCAGGTTCCTCTACATCCCATGTGATCCTTGTTGCACTCTTGTTGGCATTGCCTTTACCAACCGGCGCGTCATTCGCAATGCCCGTGCTCGGGTCTAGACCTATGGTTCTCCATTCCGCTGGCACGGTATCCGCCACAAGAACCCGATCCTCGCCCGTGTAAACGATCGTGAAATCACGGTAAGCTGCACTGTCCGCACCCACTGTGAAGACGAGATCAATCTCACCATCGTTGTCATCGTCCGGGCCACTCGTCAGGGCTTTGCTTAATGTTTCGCCGCTGATCCCGCCCGAGAACAGGAACTGATTGTAGTTGAAGTCACAATCCCCGCCATTGTAAAGATCTTCGAAACCCACCCGGAAATCTCCGCCCCCAAGGTTAGTGACCTTGCCATGGGCGATGCCGTCAGGGTTGGAAGCGCCTGGACCCATGAAGTACGTAAACCCCGTATTTGTGACGTAAATGCCCAGATCGATTGGACCGACCGGTATCCCGAAGTCGCCAGGGTTGAACGTCACCGTGTAGGGGGAAAGTTGACCGAGAATGGTCTGGTTGCGATTCCAGTTGTACATGATGAACGGTGTCAAGGCAGGGGTTACCGAACTCAGATCGACTCGGGATGCAGGCGCCTGTGATGAATAGAGCCCGAGTTCCGACTCATTTACACAACTATCAAGAACAAGCAATCCCTAGCTAATCCAATGCCAATGAAACGAATCTCCATTTTTTTATGGAAACACGGGTGGAAACGAGCGTATTGCGGAAAGAATACAATTGGCCCCTTTACATCCGTGTACGATGCATCCGTGCCAAATTCCCCTGTCAATCCCTTGTGATTTGGAACTAGCCTACTATCAAATCACCAATAACGTTACTCTTATAGCAAACAAAGACCAACAGTCGGCTCTCGGGCGAAAAGCAGACATTCATCAAACAAAAGTTTCAGCTTCGAATGGGACTGCTTACGGCCAGTAGCGGAAGTTGTGTTTTGACGTACTTGGAATATCGACTCATAGAATTTGCCTTATACTTTAGCCCGACATTCAATGGAG
>CALBDB010000187.1 GCA_937927755.1 uncultured Lysobacterales bacterium | reverse complement strand
CCCCTTTAGATGCCTTACGTGCGGCCACCACCGAACCCGCAAAATTCCTGGGCCTGGAGGGCAAAGCCGGCGTAATCCAGCCCGGCGCAAGGGCAGACATGGTGCTGCTGGCCGCCAACCCATTGGTTGATATTGCCGCGGTTCGCACCACCCAGACCGTGATACTAGCGGGTGCAGTCTATAACCGGAATGACCTGGACGCCCTGCTCGAAGGCGTAGAAGATGCCGCCAACAACTGGTCCATGTGGCCCAAATTTACCTGGCAGATGTTAAACAGCCCCATCATGAGAAAACAGTTTGCCGATTAGCAACACGAAAAGTCCCGCAAGGCGATGAAACCCCTGACCTTTTTCGCGAAAATTTGAACCTGCGGGAGGCGCGCCCCGCGACGATACCCTATGTAGGAGCAACCGGCTGAGCAACGCTCAGCTGGTCGCGATTAAATGAAAATAAGCTGACCCCATTACGGGTCGACTCCGGCACCAGACTCTGACACCATTACCCAAAACATGGACAGACTATGAAATACACCTACTGCATTTGTGACGTATTCACCCACACACGCTTCGGTGGCAATCAGCTCGCCGTGCTACCCGATGCCAGGGGACTCAACGATGCGCAAATGCAGCAGATTGCCAGGGAATTAAATTTTTCAGAAAGTACCTTTGTCTTCCCGCCGGATGAAGGCAACACACGCAAGGTGCAGATATTCACACCCACCAGGGAAGTACCCTTCGCAGGACACCCAAATATCGGCACGGCATTTGTCCTGGCAACCGCTGGCGAGCTCGGAGAAATTGGCGAATCCAACGAAATCGTGTTTGAAGAGAAAGCCGGTTTAGTCCGCATATCCATACGCAAATCCGAACAGGGGACCATAAGCTGCGAACTCGAGGCTCCCCAGGTCTTTTCGCTGGGTGAAGAACTGCCAGCCGAATTGCTGGCCGAGGCGCTATGCCTGCACGCAAGTGAAATCGTCACCGACACTCATCCACCCATCGTCGCTTCAGTTGGCCTGCCATTCGTGATGGTGGAACTACGAGATCGATCAATACTGCAAAAAGCCAGCATCAACCCGCTTGGCTTCCAGCGGATTGCCGAGCAGGGTGTCATGCCGGATATTCATCTTTACGTGCGAAGCGATGATGAATTTGATATCAGGACACGCATGTTCGCCCCCCATGACGGCGTACCGGAAGACCCGGCCACGGGAAGCGCCAATTGCGCCCTGGCGGGTTTGCTGTGCCATTTCCACGAATCAGCATCCGGCAAATTCGATTGGCGCATCGCCCAGGGTGTCGAAATGGGCCGCCCAAGCCTGTTACAAGCACGCGCCGAGAAAAACGCCGACAAGGTCGTCTCCACCTGGATCGGCGGCAGCTGCGTAATGGTAAGCCAAGGCCATATTTTCATCGATTAGCAGCAGCCACGCCCACCTGTAGGAGCAACCGGCTGTAGGAGCAACCGGCGCAGCCGGTCGCGATGCTCTTCTCAATACCTACCCCACTGATACAATAATTACCACCAAACCACCAAATACATAAATGCTAAGCAAAAAACAAATCTCAGATTTCAACACCAACGGTTACCTGCTGTTCGACCAACTCATCAAAACAACCGAGCTTAAAAAACTGCGCGCCGCCGCAAGCCGCATTCTCGAAACCTTCGACATCACCAAAAACCAGACCATATTCAGTACCACAGACGGTGACCGCGGCCGTGACCAGTATTTCATCGATTCAGCAGAAAACATCTCCTGTTTCCTCGAGGCGGACGCCTTCGATAAGGATGGCAAACTGTGCCGGCCCAAGAACCAGTGCATCAACAAGATCGGCCATGCCATGCATGACCTGGATCCCGCATTTACCCATTTTGCCAGGCTGCCGGTATTTGGCGAGATGATGAGAGACCTGGGCTATGTGGCCCCGGTGTTGTGGCAAAGCATGTATATCTTCAAACAGCCCCGTATCGGTGGCGAGGTACGCTGGCACCAGGACGCAAGCTACCTGATCACCGACCCCGCCAATGTCACGGGGCTGTGGATCGCCATGGAAGATGCACACAAGGACAATGGCTGTTTATGGGTTCAGCCAGGTGGCCACCGGGGACCCCTGCGTGAAATTTTCGAGGTGGCCCCCGGCAACTCATCTGGTGATCTGAGGCCGCTCGACAACACACCCTGGCCGTCTTTGGACCAGGCCGTGGCCCTGGAAGTCGCCGCAGGCAGCGTAATCGTCTTCAATGACCACCTGCCGCATTACAGCTCACATAACCATTCAGCAAAATCGCGCCAGGCGCTGACTCTGCATATCTCGGAAGAAAACGCGAACTGGTCCGCAAACAATTGGCTGCAAAGACCCAAGCTGGGGTATTTCAGATTGTAGTGTGCGTTAGGGTTCTCAACAGGCTGGCCTGGAAGACCCGCTCAACCACGGCGTATAAAATTAAAAATACTATACTGGGTAGAGACAACAACGGGAGAGCCAAATGACCATCACCCTAATGCAATTATGGATGCCGATCCTGCTCGGCACCTTCCTGGCATGGGTCGCAAGCGCGCTCATTCACGTGGTCGCCAAGTACCACAACTCCGATTATCAAGCACTTTCAAATGAGGATGAGGTCATGACGGCCGTCAGGAACGGCTCGCCAAAACTTGGAATTCACACGCTTCCCTACTGCGAGAAAATGTCCGATATGAACAAGCCCGAGGTTAAGGAAAAATTCGACAAAGGCCCTGTCGCAATCCTCACCGTGTTTCCAAACGGCCTGCCCAACATGGGCAAGCTGATGCCGCAACAGATCGGCTTTTTCCTGCTTGGCTGCATACTGATTGCCTATTGCGCCACCCAGGTACTCGCCGCGGGCGCAGACTACATGGTCGTTTTCCGCTTCGTCGCAACCGTCGGCTTCCTCGCCTTCGGCTGGGCCGTCGTCCCAATGAGCATCTGGTACGGCCACCCCTGGCCCACCACCGCAAAATACCTGGTAGACGCATTAATATACGGCCTGGTAGTAGCAGGATCTTTCGCCTGGCTCTGGCCCGGTTGAAAAGCCTTGTAGGAGCGATCGGCAAAGCCGGTCGCGATTGCTCGGGTCTTGCACACAGGTTAAGAATCGCCGCGGTGGCGCGGCTCCTACATGAGCGATCGGCGAAGCCGGTCGCGATTTCAACCTCACCAATACCCGGAAATATACGCAATCAAATCATCCCGCTGCGCAGGCGTCAGGTCCCCGGCCTCCCCCAACTGCGGCAATGCCGGCCACCCTTTATCAACAATACTCAAGCCACAAGCACTACGCGCCTCCGCATAACGCGGAATAACATGAAAATGAACATTCGGATCCACCATCATCAGCATCATGTAGTTGATCTTGTCATAGCCAAAGGCCGTCTTCAGTACACGCTCGATATCGCCAACCACGGTTCCCATCTCAGCAAAAGCCTCACCCGGCAGGGCCGAAAACTCGGTGGCCTCCGAATTGGCACAAAGTATCAGCGAACCCAGTGTAGGCTGTGGCTCACGCAACAACACCACCCAGTGCCCGTATTCCCGGACCAGTGTTTGCGGATAACCGAAGCGGATTGCAGTTTGGTTTGGCATAGTCCTGCTAGCTTAATCGCGTCGCCGTTCATTTACAAAATGGCAGACAAACGCAACCTCTTCCGCCCCAATGGCATCCAAGTATCTAATTGCCCACAGCAAGAACACATTCGGGGAGAATGAAAAAATGAAAAAAGTAATACTCACTTTGCTCGTGCTGGTTTTCAGCACCGCCATACAAGCCAATGAGCCCGCCCAGGTCATGCTGATTGGCACCTTCCACTTTGACAACCCCGGAAAGGATGTCGCCAAGGTAAATGATTTCGATGTATTTACCGAAGAATCACAACAATACCTGCAGTCTTTCACACAACGCCTGGCAGATTTCAAACCCACGCACATACTGCTCGAGTACAACCCGGAAAATGAAGAGCTGATCAACCAGCGCTACCAGGAATACCTGGCCGGGGAATATGAACTGGGCGGCAACGAGATCTACCAGCTTGGTTTTCGTATCGCCAAGGCCGCCGGCCTCAAGACAGTACAAAGCTTCGACCACCGCGACCTGCATTGGAACCCCCAGCCCATGTTCGAATACGCCGAGCAGCACAACTCTCCCGAATTGAAGGCTTTTAACGACGCCATCGACTATTACGTCAAGGAAGACAACAAGGCCCGCGCAAGCCTGGGGCTACGCGAACTGCTAATGCGCAGTAATGACTCCGGTCAAGACCGCCACAACATGGATATGTACCTCGCCACCAACCCAATTGGCGTCAGAGATGGTTATGCGGGTGCAGATGCAACCGCCAGCTGGTGGCAACGCAACTTCCGCATGTACGCCAACATCCAGCAAGTGGCCAAGCCGGGCGAGCGGGTAATCGCCATTGGCGGCTCAGGCCACACCGCCATACTCAAGCAATTGCTGGAAATCGACCAGCGGTTGGAGGGCATAAAGGTGGATGGGTATTTTTAGGGGTGTGAGTGATCGCTGTTGCGCAGCCACTACTACGGAAACCGGCTGATAATCTCATCGAAACGGGGATGGGTGCGCAGGTTGTCCATGTCGGAATCATGCTTTAACCATTCGTGCGAGATGTTGCCAACCTTCACCAGGCAGTTTTCCAGGCAATCCAGGGCACGTTCGACATCACCTGCAAGTGAAAAGAAGCATGCGCCGTTGTATTGGATGATCGAGTCCATCGGCGCGTTCTGCATCGACCTGGTCATCCATTCAGTGGCCTCCTCGGTCTCACCGAGACGCAACAACGCAAACGCTCCCATGTTCAGTGCGCGGTTATCATCGGGGTTGAGTTCCAGCACCGCCCGCACCCGCTTGATGCCTTCGCGGGTTACCTCAAGTGCCTTGTCGTTGTTGTCGAGACTCGTGTAGAGCTGAGCCTGAAGCAGGACACTCTGGAAATCCTCGGGACGAACCTTGGAGGCCCTGTCGAACAGTTTCAGCGCCCGTTCCAGGTCACCTTCGTGCACCTTGGTACGGCCGAAGAAATACCACGCTTCGTAGTTCTTGGAGTCGATTTCGATCGCTTTTTCGAATGCAGCTTCAGCTTCCTCAAACGCCTTGCTCATGCAATGAGCAATACCAGCCGAGACATGTGATTCGGCCAACTCGGGTGCCAGTTTCAGGGCTTTGGTGCTCGTGCTTTCAGCCTCTTTGAGATTGGTATCGCTGGCGTTGAAATACATGTATGAAAAGCCGTAGGTGTAAGCAAGACCGGCCCAGGCCCGCCCGAACTCCGGCTCGATATCGATAGCCTGTCGAAACATCTGTCTCGCGTAAACATTGTCCTGGGTAGTGTGGCGCGCAAAGTAACTGAGGCCGCGCAGGAAGAAATCATAGGCCTTGGGGTCGACGTTCTGCTGGCCCCAGCCACGCTTCTGCTTCAGGGAAACGCTCAGCGCAGAGGAGATCGCACTGGCGATTTCTGCCTGGATCTCGAAGATATCCTCCAACGTGCGGTCGAATTGGCGCGACCACATGTGATAACCGTTCTTTGTGTTGATCAACTGGGCTGTAATACGCAGCTTGTCACCGGATTTGCGCACACTGCCTTCGAGCACCGTCAGTACATTGAGCTTTCGACCGATCTCCTGGATATCGTTACCGCTGTTGAGTTGAAATGATGCCACCCGGGAGGCCACCCGGAGGTTGGCCACTTTGCAGAGTGCATTCAGAATCTCCTCGGCCATGCCCTCACAGAAATAACCCTGGTCGCCTTTTTCGCTGAGGTCGTCGAACGGGAGTACCGCGATGGAGGGCACCTCGTCGCCAAAGCCTTCGAATTCGGCGAGAGCATCAATTTGCGCGGGGGTGTTTTTGCGTTTGCCCTTCGGGCCCAACTCATAGCCCCACGCCAACACCAGCGCCAACGGAAACCCAAGCCCAACCAGCACGAGCAAAAGGGACATACCCCACATCGGGATCTGGAGCGCTTCGAAGGAAGCCTCACCAATCTGTATGATGACCCAGCTGACGAAAATGTAAACCAGCGCCACACGAATGACTTTACGCTTTTTCAGCTGGTTCCAGAGCCCGTTGGAAGGTTGCTCGCTCATGGTGGATTCCCTGCCATAACGATACACCTAAATGATGAAAAGTTGAACTTATGGAATTATGGGGTCAGAGTCAGGTGCCAGAGTCAGCGGCTTAAACTTCATTAGATCTGATCAAGCATCATGGGTACCAGTGCCTAGGTGGTCAAGGCAGCGACCTGAGCCCGGAACTTCTCCGTACCGAGTACAAGTCCGGTGTTGGCGCAGTGGCGAATTCTGGCGATCATATCTGTATCCAATGCCTCTTTGACCCCCTCTCGCCATGCTTGTTGTCGCTCCGCCTTGTCCTTACCCAGTGAAAGATACAGCTCGCTCGGAGTCCAGAATTTGACCGCTGCGCCCCCTGCGTGGGCCCTGTAACTGGACCATCGAAAATCCGCGGGGTCACGAACCATTCCTGCACGCACGGGGTTCAGCTCTATGTAGCGGAGACAGGTGAGAAAGTACCGATCTTCCTGGACTAAGCTTGATCGAAACCGGCCCTCGAAGAGGGTTCCACTGCGGGCATACGAATAATTGAAGAATGCCACGTATCGCCGGCCCAGGGATTGCATCAAGCGTGACAAGGCCTGCTCCTTCAGTGGCCGTAACAGAAGGTGTACATGATTGGTCATAAACACCCAGCCATGCACCTCAACCTGAAATCTGGCGGCCCCCTCGCTGAGCCAATGAGCATAGGCAGCAACATCGGAGTCGCTGGTGAACAGTGTTTGACGATTATTGCCACGTTGAATGACGTGAACCGGGATCCCGACCGGGCAGTACCTTCGGCGCCTGGGCATGCCACCGACCTCCACATGAGTGTTTTATTCACACCATGATCGCCTGCACCAGCGGTCCAATATACACAAATCTACCCCAAGCTCAGGTCAGAAAACCCCGACAAAACGTGTCAGTTGACTCTGGCACTTGACTCTGACCCTAAATTTTTGACCCTAAATTTTCTTCCCTCTTCCCATCAAATTGACAAGGCAGTATTGAGTGTCATACTTGTAGACGTCCTCTCAACAACAAGTTGATACCTGATTAATGCGAACCCTGCCTGATTGCTTCGTGCCGTCCATTGAAACCAATATCCTGATCGCCGGGTTGCTTACGCGCGTAACATCGATCGTGAAGCATTCGCCAGGCACAACGGCTGGATCAGCAGGCCAATGAAGAAATTTTTAACCGAGCTAAAAAGACGCAACGTCTTCAGGGTTGGTCTCGCCTACATCGTCGTCAGTTGGGTGGCGTTGCAGTTTGTCGATGTGGTTCAGGACCCGTTAAACCTTCCCATGTGGCTACCCAGGGTCGTGATTATCCTCCTCGCTATCGGTTTCCCGATCGCGTTGATCATATCCTGGGCGTTTGAGCTGACGCCTGAAGGTCTGGTGAAAACCGCTCACGCTGACAGGAATCAATCGATCACCCAACGTACCGGGCAGAGAATCAACTACCTCATCATCAGCGCGCTGACTCTTTTGGTCGTCTTTCTGATCGTGGAACGGTTTTTTCCTTTTGGGGATGAGACAGAAAACGTCATGCCCGATACCAGTAGTGAAAAAACTGCCATCGCGGTTTTGCCCTTCGTCAATATGTCTGGCGACCCTGAGCAGGAATTCTTTTCCGACGGAATGACCGAGGAGATTCTTAATGTACTAGCCAAGAACCCTTCGCTACTCGTTGCAGGCCGCACTTCATCGTTCGCGTTCAAAGGCAAGAACGAGGATATGCGGGCTATTGGCAATGCGCTTGGCGTGGACTACCTGATTGAGGGAAGTGTTCGCAAAGATGCCGACAATGTTCGCATCACCACACAACTGGTGAAGGCCGATGATGGCTTTCATGTCTGGTCTGAAACCTACGACCGCAGGCTGGTAGAAATTTTTGCGCTCCAGGACGAAATTGCCCGCGCCATTTCCGATGAACTCAAGCTGTCATTCGGAGGCGCTGAGGAAGAGTCCAGCGCCGTCAATCAAACTGAGAACATGGCTGCTTACGACCTTTATTTAAAAGCGCGGGACGCGCACAAGCACCGTCAAATTCCCCAGGCGCTCGAACTTGCTGAAAAAGTGACCAGGGCGGAACCTGATTTTGCCCCGGGCTGGGCAGTTTACGCCCAGGCCCTTTCTTTGGCACCGAACTGGGTTTACATGGACGAACCCATGGAAAGTGCCGCCGCCTTTGCAAAGGCGTTCATCGCTGCACAAAAAGCGTTGATTCTCGACCCCAATTCGGTCGTGGCACTGGGCGCGCTGGCCAATGTTTACCGCACGCGCTTGCAGTGGTACGAGGCCGAAGAGTCCTATCAGAGGGCACTGTCGATCGATCCGGACAACCCGGTCATTTTAGAAGATTATGTTGAATTCCTGCTCGCTGTCGGTAAAGTCCAGGCCGCATTACCGGTGGCTCAAAGGCTGGTTACGCTGGAGCCTCAGGTGCCGATTTACCTGCATTCACTGGTGCAGACCTATTGGGCTTTGGGTGATTGGTCTGCCGCGCTCCCCTATGCGAAAAAAGAATATGAACTGGGGCCGGATCTCATTTTCATGGTGACCGAGTACGCGCAATTATTGTGGCTTAATGGACAAAAGCAAAAGGCGCGTGAAGTGCTGGCGGAAAGTGACGTAGTACCCCCTGAAATGAAGTTAAACAGCGAGACCTGGTTCGATGCCCAAGAGGAAGGTCTGCAGGGGTTGTCACCTGAGCAAGTCAAGATTGCCATGTCGGATCAATTGATACTTGTCTACCTGAACCAGAAAGACAAGCTTTTTGCGCTGTTGAGTGAAGAAGTCAGGTTGGGCTGGTGGGGGGATTTCTTCACGTTTCATCCTGAAACAAAACCTTACCGGGAGACTCCCGAGTTCAAAAACCATGTACAGGAGCTGAAACTCGTCGAATACTGGCGCAGGAGTGGCTGGGGGGACTATTGCAAGCCCGGCGGTGATGATGAATTCAGTTGCCAGTGAACGAAAATCATGGGGTCAGAGGCAAGTGCCAGAGTGAATCTGCGTTTAAATAACTCATATTGCCAAGCCGGCCGCGGCAACTCTTCCCTAAACTCAAAATACGATGGTTGACCCTGGTACCTGACTCTGACCCCATTAAACTTGACTCTGGCACTTGACTCTGACCCCATCTTTAACCTTGGGGCAAATGCCCGGTTTTCACCAGTATCAGGGTTTCCTCGTTGACCCGCGGATGGTGCTCGCTCAGGTGCGGGCAGCGAATCCAGCTGCCTGCCGGGTAGTCACCGTACTCATCCCTGGATGTGCCCCTGATCACGACAATCTCCTCGCCGCCCCAGTGCGCGTGCGGCTGAAAGACCTCGTTGGCGGGCCAGAAAACCAGTGCGGTATTCTGCGTGGCGTAGTTGTGCAGGGGTGCGACCCGCAAGTTGCCAATACCGGGCCGCCACTGCTGGTTCTCGGGGCGCAAGACCACTTTCTCGCGGTCATTGGGATCAAACTTGTCGAGTTTTACAAACAGCCTGCACCCTTCCCGCGTAAACGGCTGGTGGCTGGAACCGGGTGGGTTGCGCAGGTAAGTCCCAGCCGGGTAGTCGCCATACTGGTCGGAAAACACACCGTCGAGCACATAGATCTCCTCGCCCAGCGGGTGAGTGTGCGCCGGAAAATACGATTCCGGGCTGAACTGCACGAAACTGGTTTTATGACCGGATTCTGCGGCCATGCGCTCCAGCGGTACGCGCGCCATACCATCTGCGGGGCTCGCCTGCCAGTCATAGTCCCCCGGCAGCATGCGGGCCGGTTGATCAAAATCCATATTCAGGCGCAGGTCGTTGCTCCCGTCAGTTGGTTTCGTGTTCATCGTTGATCCGTTCAATCCGTTCTCTCGCTCACAGGTTCTAAACCCAGCCACATGCCCATCGATCACTGTTTCTGAGCTCCCGCCAATCAATCTGGAATGCGCGGCGGGTCATGATGGCTTCAATCTCGCAATGGATAATAGCGCCGTCATCATTCCTCTCTACATCGCTCACCAGGAAGTGCTTTTCCTTTTTGACGGGCTGTAGCGCGGTCCATTTACTATGCAACAATTTTTTTGGGTTTACCGGGTTCATGTTTGCCTGGTCATTCAGTTTCAAATAAGAATTGGGAACAGTGGGTGTCAGAATCAAGTACCGGGGTAAATTCGCCAGACATAAAAAAACCCCGCCAATTGGCGGGGTCTTTTGGTAGAACAAAGCGCTAGCGCTTAGGCTTCAGCGACATTCGCTGCACTTGGGCCCTTATCGCCAGCAGTCACGTCAAAACTAACGCGCTGTCCTTCGGCGAGTGACTTGAAGCCACCGGCCTGGATGGCAGAAAAATGTACGAACACATCTTTTTCGCCACTTTCAGGCGTGATGAATCCGAAACCTTTCGCATCGTTGAACCACTTAACTGTACCTATATTCATAATAGTATTCCTTTGAATTGTGTAAAAAAATACGGACTAACCACGAACATCAAAAGAATCAATAACAGGAGGAACCGAAGTGGAACAGCTGAGAAGACTTAGTGAGATGGTAATCAATCTGCAACCTGTCTGAATCCGGCCAGGCACAATTACGAGGCTAGTATCCAACAGGCGTGCGCACCTTACGCGGTAACGGCCCCTAACACAAGAAGTTTTTTTATAAAAAAATAAATGGGGTCAGCTGACTCTGGCACTTGACTCTGACCCCAAGATTAGCGGTAGCCGGCTGCTTGAAGGGAAAACAAATTGGCGTAGTGACCTTTTAAGTCCATTAGCTGCTCGTGCGTGCCGCGTTCGATTACTTTGCCATTTTCGATCACGATGATCTGGCTGGCCATTCTTACGGTGGAAAAGCGATGGGATATCAAGATGGCGATGCGGTTTTTGGTCAGCTTGCGGAAGTGCTCGAAGATTCTGGCCTCGGCACCAGCATCCATGGCTGCAGTTGGCTCATCCAGTACCAGGATATCGGCATTGGTGCGCATAAATGCCCTTGAGAGTGCAATCTTTTGCCACTGGCCACCGGATAATTCCTGGCCGTCCTTGAACCACTTACCAAGCTGTGTATCGTAGGCGGCCGGCAGATCCTCGATGAACGTGTCCGCCATACCCTTATCTGCAGCCGACCTCCAGCGTTGCTCATCATCGAAGTAGCGGACATCACCGGCACCTATGTTTTCGCCTACGAGGAATTGATAACGTGAAAAGTCCTGGAAGATCACACCAATACGTTGTCTCAGTGCATCTTCATCCCAGTCTTTTAAGTCCATACCGTCAAGCAGGATACGACCCTGATCAGGATAGTACAGGCGGGTGAGCAGTTTGATCAGGGTGGTTTTGCCAGAACCATTCTCGCCCACCAGCGCCAGGGATTTCCCCGGGTGAATGTGTAGGTCAATACTCTTGAGCGCGGCTTGACTGGCCCCGGGGTAGGTAAAGCTTACCGCTTCAAAACGTATACCATCTTCAGGATCAGGGCCACTTGTATGACCGGCATCCGGCTTGGATGTTGGGGTTTCAAGGTATTCATAAAGCGTCGAAAGATACAGGTTATCTTCATACATACCACCGATTGCCGAAAGTATGGCGGCTACCGCCGATTGGCCTTGACGAAACAGCATCAGGTACATGGTCATCTGTCCCAGTGTTATTCGTGCCGCCACCGTGGCAAAGGCAATCCATGCATAAGCGCCGTAAAGCGCCAGCGTTCCGACCAGGCCAAGTAAAAATCCCCAACCATCACGCCTGATAGCCAAAGCCCTGTCTGCCTTGTAAAGGCGCCGGAAAATTTTACGATAGCGCTCCAATAGCAACGGGCCCAGGCCAAAGAGCTTGACCTCTTTAACGTTATCCTCACGTGCAATCACGGTTTCCAGGTAGATCTGCATGCGTGTTTCGGGGGAGCGCCAGCGAAACAGGGTGAACGCCTCTCCTGAGAAACGGGTCTCGGCGACAAATGCCGGTAGTCCGGCCAGCACCAATATCAATACCGCCCAGGGTGAAAACTGCACCAGCAAAACACCATAGCTGAGCAGTGATATCAGGTTCTGGCCAAGACCAAACGTGCGGTTTACCAGGGAAAGCGGGCGACTGGAAGCTTCCCGCCTTGCACGGGTCAGCTTGTCGTAAAACTCCGAATCCTCGAACTGGGCCAGGTCCAGCGTGATCGCCTTCTCAAGAATCATGACATTCACACGTTGACCCAGTTGCGCCCGCAACAAGGCCTGGCACAGGGAAATGCCACGTTGTGCACCGGCAATTGCGGCCACCACCAATGCCTCCAGGGCCACCAGCATGAACACATTGGTCATGTTGGTCTCCCCATTTTGTTTGAACAGCTCTGCCGCCATCAACACGGCGTCGATAATCAATGCACCAATGTAGGCCATCGCTGCCGGCAACACACCCGCCACCAGTGTTAATACGGCAAGCGCCACCGTAAGCCGGCGATTGGTGGCCCACACCAACTCCATGGCCCGTCGGCTATAGCGAAAAACGCCAAAAAAGCCACGGCCCGTAGCCTCGGCCGGTGGTGAGGTGGGATTAAGATGAGCCATATCTAAATTTTAGTCGCACCCCCCAATTACAACGTCGGGTACTTGCCTCTGATCCCATTTGTCTCAACCAGTTAAAAGCACGGCGTCACACATGGAACGCCACACCTGGTTATCGCCAACCCACTCCACCAGGAAGCCGGCAGCATTGACCGTGAAGGCCAATACAAGCGCAGGGTGAAGGTTTTTCAGGCGCCAGGCGGTAAAGGCGATGACGGCCATCATAATGGGTTGTGAATAATATAGCACCTCGATAAATGTCAGCCCCTCGAATCCATACACCCATGCCACAGGCATGATCATCATGCGGGCTAGTGCGGGCCCCAGGATGCAGTAAACGGTAGAAACCATCCAGATGGCATGATTGTCCAGTTGTTTTGAGCGAATGATGGCCATCAGGATACACACGGCAAATGCGCTGATGGTGATCAGATCGAAAAACGTAATACCGTACAGGAAAGTCGCGCCGGCAAAGCCCCCATCCGGCTTGCCCTGGGCACCCTCGATGTTTCCTGGCACCATCAACATCGCCGAGGCCACCACCAGCCCCGCCACGAATAGCCCGATCATACCGTTGCGCCTGTGGCGCTTCATTTGTCCGCGCGTCGCCAGCCAGGGTTGCGCCATCAGAAAGGCGAACCAGATAAGCGCGGAAAACATGTGCAGGTGATGGCCAAAAGATTCTTCGGCGATGTTTGACCAGTAACCCCTCAAGAAACCAAGCAGAACAATGATGAACGCGAGGACTAGCCAGCGATGGGTGTTTTTGTATTTATTGATGACTTTATCTCCGGTACAGGTGTTTGGGTGGGTTTGTATACACCCGGGGCTTTAATAACCAGTATAGGACAGGTTGGTAGATCGTCATTTTCTTTCAGAGCTATCAGGGGCCGGATACGTTTTTCCAGAGTTGAAAATCGCCGCGAGACGCGCCTCCCACAGCTCCCCCCACAGTTCCCCCACAGCTTTAAGAGCATCGCGACGCGAGCGTCGCTCCTACAGGTAAAGATGGGTTTTGGGGTCAGTGAAGACAGTGTAATATTGCTGACGTCGCACTTTGCCATCCGAGGAGTTCACAGATGCCAATGACTGCACGTGAGCGTGTACTCACCGCCATCAATCATGAACAGCCCGATCGTATCCCGCTGGTTATTGGGGTCAATAATGCCACCGGCATAAAAATGAAGCCTTACCAGGGGATCAAGCGTATTGCCGGGATACAGGCACCGGACAACTTCATATACGACTGGCCGGAATTGGGCACGGCCGAGATTGACGAGGAGACCATGCTTCGTTTGCATAGCGATGTGCGTGGCGTGCTGGACCTGGAACCCGCAGACATTCTAAGAACCCGGCTTGAACGGGCGCCGCACAGTGACTGTTTTGATTCCTGGGGCGGTGGGCAGATGGAAGTCACACCGGGTGACTGGTTTCCCGGTATCCACCCGCTGGCAGAAGCCCGAACCGTGGAAGACCTGGATAACTACCAGGGCTGGCCCGATATGAGCGACCCAAGCCGCGTCGCCCATGTGCATGAGACCGCAGCCCGATTGGCCAAAGAGAACGAATTTGCCATCATGGCAACACCCTGGCTGCTGTTTCCGTTTGAGCGTGCCCATGCCATGCAGGGGATGCAGACTTTCCTGCTTAACATGGCCATGGATCCGGATTTCGCGCGCGCACTGCTGGAGAGAATTGCCGGGCACTGCAAGCAGTTAATGGGGCACTTCCTGGATGAGTTGGGTGACAACGTTGATATCATCAAGATCGGCGATGACCTGGGCATCCAGAAAGGCCTGATGATTTCGCCGCAGATGTACCGTGACATCATCAAGCCGGTTCACGCCGATTTTATCGATTTCATCAAGTCCCGCACCAGTGCCAAGGTCCTGTTTCATTCTTGTGGTGACGTGGCGCCGTTGATCGGGGATTTTATTGATATGGGCGTTGATATCCTGAATCCCATTCAGACCTCTACCGGCTCGATTTCCGATCTGCCTGCGCTCAAGAAGCGATTTGGAAAGAACATCGTTTTCTGTGGTGCAATCGATACCCACCGTATTCTTCCCTATGGAAGCGTCACCCAGGTGCGCGAAGAAGTTAAGCGCGTGATGCAGATACTCGGCCCGGGTGGTGGTTACCTGGTTGGCGCCGTGCATACGGTGATGAACGATGTGCCACCCGAAAATGTATTGGCCATGGTGGATGCGGTAAAGGAGTTTGGTGAGTATGGCTGATGGGGAAATAGCCGGGTAAGGATACGATCCAGATTATCTGGTCAAGCTGGGCCACGATGTTGTGGGAGGCGCGTCTCGCGGTGATATTGTCACTGTAGGAGCGACGCTCGCTTCGCGTTTTTCCGGGTTGTGCAAAGCTGACCCAATCGCCGCGGGGGCGCGGCTCCTACAGGTTCGAAATGGGTTTCGGATCAAGTTACACTTGAACATATCGGCAATGCTGTATTCGCCGGGCCTTACCAGGTGAAAAAATTAGTATGACTGATATACGTGTTGCCGCCCTCTACCACTTTGCCAGGCTGGATGACTACCGGGAGATCCAGGCGCCGCTGCTGGAAAAATGTTTAGCTGAAGACATCAGGGGTACCTTGCTGCTTGCCGAGGAAGGTATTAATGGCACGATTGCCGGCACGCCGGAAGGCGTGGCAAATGTCTTGGCTTACATCCGCTCGGATCCACGGCTGAGTGAGCTGGTGCACAAGGATTCCTTCGCGGATGAGCTGCCCTTCCTGCGCATGAAGGTGCGTCTCAAGAAAGAGATCGTCACCATGGGTGTGCCGGGTATTGATCCCACTCATATTGCGGGTACTTATGTGAAGCCCGAAGACTGGAATGAGTTGATCTCAGATCCGGATGTGGTCGTGGTTGATACCCGCAACGATTACGAGGTTGAGATCGGCACATTCGCAAATTCGGTCGATCCGCAAACGACATTTTTCCGGCAATTCCCGGACTGGGTCAAAAACAACCGCAAGGCCCTGGGCAATAAGAAGATTGCGATGTTTTGTACCGGTGGTATCCGCTGCGAAAAATCGACGGCCTATCTGAAAGAACAGGGTTTCGAGGAGGTGTTTCATCTTGAAGGGGGCATACTGAAATATCTTGAAACCATTCCCGAAGAAGAGAGCCTCTGGCAAGGCGAATGTTTTGTCTTTGATGAGCGGGTATCGGTCGGTCACAACCTGGAGGCCGGCAGCTACGACCTTTGCCATGCCTGCCGTCATGCGATCAATGATGAAGACAAGGCATCGCCGCTATATGAGGCCGGGGTAAGTTGCCCCAAATGCCATGGTGCGACTTCACAAGAGCGCAAGCTGCGGTTTGCCGAACGTCAAAAACAAATGGAGTTGGCCCGGGCGCGTGGCGAAGTGCACCTGGGCAGCAAGGCTTCCTCACAACCGAAAAAGACTTAAATGGGGGTTGGGCCGCAATGACCGCTTACCCGATCCTGTTCAGCTTCAGGCGCTGCCCCTATGCCATCCGGGCACGAATGGCGCTTTATATCAGTGGGCAAACATGTGAATTGCGTGAGGTCGTTTTACGCAACAAGCCAGCCGAAATGATTGAGCTATCGCCAAAGGCAACCGTGCCCGTGATGCAGCTTGAAACGGGCGAGGTGCTGGAAGAGAGTCTCGATATCATGCTTTGGACCCTGGCAAATAATGACCCGGGTGGCTGGCTTAGGCCTGAGCACGGTACGCTTGATGACATGATCGCCCTGGTTGCAGAGTGTGACGGGCCATTTAAAGACAATCTCGACCGCTATAAATATGCCCCGCGTTATGAAAATGCCGACCCCGAGATTCATCGTAAAGAAGCGGAGAGGTTTCTGCGTGTTTTGGATGAGCGAATGGAAAACAGCAATTATCTCTTCGGCAACAGGCCCGCGCTTGCAGATTATGCGCTAGCCCCGTTTATTCGCCAGTTTGCCAACACCGACCGGGCCTGGTTCGATGCGGCGCCCTACCCTCGCCTGCAAAGCTGGTTAGAGGATTTTCTGGATGCTGAGCTTTTTAAACAGGTGATGAGCAAGTACCCGGCCTGGCAGGCGGGTGATACGCCAACGCACTTCGGTAAAGGGCCCCAGACCCTTCCCCACCTATAGGAGCAATCGGCAAAGCCGGTCGCGATAAATCGCGGCGGGGCGCTGCTCCTACTAGGGCGGTGGCGAGTCTCTTGGCGGCTTTAGCTTCTTGGGATTTTGACCGCTGAGGCGACTATCGAGTATCGGAAGCGGTCAGGGTTTGCAGTGGCGGTTTCACCCAGGTCCGAGGCGTAATGATCGGCTTCTTCCTTGCTGACGTCCTCGCGGGAGAACTTACCCAGCAGCACGACATCCTTGCCGCCTGAATCTGTGGGGATAAAAAACTCGTAGTCCTTGAATGACACGCGTGCTGTTACCGCCCCTTCGGTGGCAACAAAAAAACAACCTTTCTTCTGGCAGACTTTGGCAATGCGTGTTGCAAGCAGGACCTCCTGGTCCTGGTATTTATCATTATCATTCACCAGCTCGGCGAGACTCAACGGTGCTCCGTTATCCGGCAGCATGGCTCCAAACACTTCGTGGGTTGCCGTCTGTGAGACGGGCTCAGACAAACGTATTACGTCGCCTCCGGCGGCAAAAACTGCGGGGCTCATGGCCATGATGGCGAGGGCGAAAAATGTGCGGAGCCCACAAGGACCCGGGCGTAATTTCTTCATACAGGGAGTCTCCATTTGAAGTGGCTATTATAGGTTAAAAACCCAGATTATGGGGTCAGAGCCAAGTGCCAGCGTAGAAGCTTCTGGTGATGTGGTTTTACTCTGGCACTTTACTCAGCACCGCCTTATAACGCGGCTTGCCATGACGCTCGAGGTAATACGTCAGCTCCTGCCCATCGGCCGAGAAGCTCAGGAACCACTCGTTACTTGCAGCCTCGGGAATCAGGTTGGCAGTATAGCTGTCGGCGGGAAAAGATTGGGATAAAGGACTGCCGGGATCTTCCGGGAAGACTGACTTGCCCTCGTATCTCGCGCCGCATAGTGACTTTATGCGATCGAAAAAGGCTTGTTGGTTTGTGTTAAGCGTTGGCGTGGGGGTTGTTTGTTGGGATTCTGTTGTGACAGGGCTGGTTATAAGCACAAAGGCGATGACTAGGGAATAGAGGCTTGGGGTCAGGTTTATGCTCACGGGGGTGATCCTGGGTTAGTGGTGCTTAGTTTATATGCTATCGCCGTGGGTCGCGCCTC
>CALBDB010000186.1 GCA_937927755.1 uncultured Lysobacterales bacterium | reverse complement strand
CATATCAGCGATTTCCTGGGCCGTATCTAGCGCAGT
The DNA here is from genome assembly GCA_937927755.1 of uncultured Lysobacterales bacterium. Taxonomy (GTDB): domain Bacteria; phylum Pseudomonadota; class Gammaproteobacteria; order Xanthomonadales; family SZUA-36; genus SZUA-36. The sequence continues at coordinate 25,597 of CALBDB010000186.1, read as the reverse complement.
CAATTGCATTCTCAAGCGGCTAACATGTGCTGCCAGGACTCCAGATGCCTTACCAGTCTCATAGAGACGCTTCAGTCCTTTGTGTCGGCTGGAGCGCCTTGTTATGCGGCAATATCATTTTCTCCCAATGTTTGCTGTCCTCAAGAAGCAGACCTTCAACAGACAAAGAAAATCGCCGCTGAGGAATCATCTCAATCATCGAGCAAGTGCTCGGATACCCAATCACGGACTTTGGCAATAGCAGCCCGCGACTCAGCAGTCTCTGGAAGTGTCGGCACGAACACGTGAGGCATGCCCTCGTATATATCGAGCTTCACTGTCTGATTCGCCTGATCGAGTGCCTGATAGAGGCGGATGAAGTTGCTGAGGAAGATCTCCTTCGTGCCCCCTTGGATCAAGGTTGGCGGGAAGCACTGCTTGAAGTCGCCGTACACAGGGGAAACATAGGGATTCTTGTGATCTTCGGCATTAGCATACGCCAGTGCAGAAGGCCCAAGAACGTGTTCATAAGTGTAGTATGGTTCGGCATCGCGAAGCGTTACGTACGTGTCACCGGTCTCGGAAATATCCGCCCAAGGCGACCACAGCACAAGCGCCGCAGGCATCTTCATACCGAGGTCGCGCATCTTGAGCGTGGCACCCGCCGCGAGGCCACCGCCTGCGGAGTCGCCATAAAGCACGATGTCGTCGGCCTTGAAGCCCTGCTTGGCCAGCGCCTTGAAGACACTGATGACCTCGTCGGTCGTCTCCTGCCACCTGGAATGCGGCGCGAGAGTGTAGTTCACCGCAATGACGCGCAGTCCGGTCTCGGCGGCGAAGAACATGGCCGACTCGATCACGGCCTTGGCCGAGTTCAGTACGTATGCGCCACCGTGAGTGTAGACTGCGATCTTGTCCGTGCTAACAAGTTCCGGGGGTGTCACCTCAACCACGGGAATGCCGGCGATTTCGCTTTCCTCGTAGGTTACGCCAAACGCTGCGGCCTTTTCGTCTGCCGCGGCTTCCTTTGTCCTGTCGTTGGCGGCCTGCACGGCTCTCCAACCCTCGAGGTCATCCGGGGCGGGCATCGGAGTTTCGCGGCTTTGCCCCTTTTTGGAGAAGAACGCACCCCATTCAGGCGAGATCGTCTCTGGGACGCTCGCCCACAAAGGTGTTGTGTCTTGCGCGGCAGAGATTTTGGCTGATGGATTGACAACTTCGGGCGCATCGTCAGCGCACGCTACCAGAGATCCAGCAAATAACAAAAGCGCCGGCAACAAAAAGTGAAATGTTAATGATATGCGTTTCATACTACCTGCTTTGGGTTGTTCTCGGATAATCGGATTAATAATATGGGTGCCTGCTTTGCGTTAAGTTCAGTTTGTCCAGAGCTTCTGAATACTTGCCACATAACGTTTTAGTTAAGCGGCGTTGCGGAGCACCGTCCGGTAGAGGGCCGCAGGCCAGGAACGAACTTTAACGCTTTGTTATGCGGCAACCTCAACGTACTCAACTGCACTGCTGGGCTTTGGAATAGGAAGGCCGTCTTGCTTCATGCTTTCCAGGTGAAACTGGATAGCCGATCTAATTTCTTTTTCGACTTCTTCAAAAGATTGACCGGTGGCGATACATCCGGGCAGGTCTGGTACATAAGCTGAAAAATTGCTACCCGCGTCTTCAATAACAACTGCATATCTCATAGTTAATCTCTACTTCCAGCCTGCTTGCTTATAAATGCTACTTAATGTTCCAGGGGCTAGATTATCACTAAATTTACCGGGAACGGTAACCAGCCCGGGTATGTTCGGGTGTTTGAATTGCCGATGACTGCCCTTCATTCGGACCTGTTTCCAACCACTTTTCTTTAGAAGCTTTATTACAGTTTTAACTTTCACCCGGCAGTTTTAGCAAGCACTGAACGGATTGGGTATCGTCCTTTATCACCAGTTCTTGTAAGAGATGTTCCTCCGGCAACTTCGCATAACGTCTTAGTTAAGTGGCCCAGAAAGGCGCAGCCTTTTTGGGGCCGGTGGAGGTGCGTAGCACCGTAACGTACTTGAACGATTTGTTATGTCTGTGTACCATATTTAGGTATATCTTGGTATATATCATCGCGAGGATAAGCAATGGCAAGGAATACAAGTATTACATTGGGCGAGCACTTTGACAATTTTATAAATCGGCAAGTTAGCGATGGTCGTTTTGGATCAGCAAGCGAGGTAGTCAGAGCTGGCTTGAGGCTGCTGGAAGAAAACGAAACAAAACTGGTACTACTCCGGGAAGCTCTGCATGAAGGCGAAAAAAGTGGGTTTGTAGACTACTCGTATGACTCAATTGTCGCAGAATTAGATGAAACCACGGTCGGTGAATGACAAATTTAAGGTATCTGTAAAGGCCAGATACGACCTTCTACAAATTGGCCAGTATACCGAGTTGAAGTGGGGAAAAAGCCAAAGGAATCATTACTTGAGACAAATTGACGAGGCTTTCAATTTGATTGGCCTTAACCCAAAGATCGGAAAAGACCGTTCACATGTATTGCCAGGTTATCGTAGCTTTCAACAAGGTTCCCATGTGATTTATTACAGAGAATCAAAAGTGACAGAAATCATCCGCGTCTTGCACAAACGAATGGATATTCGGAAGCACATTCAAAAGACATAACGTCTTAGTTAAGCGGCCCAAAAGGGCACAGCCTTTTTGGGTCCGGTGGAGGGTCGCAGGCCCGGAACGAACTTGAACGCCTTGTTATACAACTTTTAACTCTTTACCCTTGTGCCAATCATCCCATGAAACACAACGCCCAGGAAATGCTACTTTAGAAAAAGGCCACTTCTCAGATAACCATCTAAGGACTGTTTGATAGAGCTCTTTATCTAAATCCACACTATCATCTCGAACCCATAAATAGACTTCACAGTTATAGTTCGGTGACGTACTTGGATCAATGTAAACGGAACCCAGGCACTTGCTTTTTGATTTGTTAAAGACTGAATAAGCAAATGCCTTTCGTGAATTAAATTCTTGTTTATGAAGTTTAAGGCTTTCAATATTTTCTTCCAGTGTCATATCACTTTTAGGCCAATCTGAACCTGACCCAAAAACACCCTGTAGTCTTTTTTGGCTAGACATCACAGCTTCAAAATCTAACTCTGCTACTTCGTCTTCAAGAACTCTGAAATGAAAGTATTCAGTATCAAAAGACTTTGGCACTTCGAAAGATTCAGGAATGAAATGGTTGAGCATGCTCAGGACTTTCCATAGTTGTATAACTACAATTTTGTGGAAAAAGTTTGGTTAAGTGGGTTTATTCGAGTTTGGTAGTGGGCATTCATCATTAACCCCTTTAGATTTCTACATTCCTTGTAGAACGTATTTGGATGTTAACAGGAAAAGAGCCTGTTAAATCGATAATTACTTACTTTAACGTACCAATTTAGCTGATACCAATTATGATTGGTTGTGCTTAGTTTGTTCATCATGACTACGGTCAGCACCAAGCCCCGATTGTTGGACCGAATGCGGGAGGTCGTTCGGCTACATCAGTACAGCATGGCTACGGAACGAATCTATCTGCATTGGGTAAAACGCTTTATCCTTTTTCACGGAAAAAGACATCCCGAAACAATGGGGAAGAAAGAGGTCGAAGGTTTTCTCACGCATTTAGCTGTTAATCGCCAGGTTGCCCCTTCAACTCAGAATGTGGCGCTGGCTGCAATATTGTTTCTCTACCCAAAGGTATTGGGGGTTAAGCTACCGTGGCTGGATGATGTTGTCCGCGCCAAGCCGAAAAGGCGCATTCCCGTGGTGCTGAACAGCGAAGAGCTTTCTTTGCTGTTGAAAAACTGCCGCAGCACGCAATTTCTGCCGGTCAGTATCATGTATGGTGCTGGGCTCAGGCTTTCTGAATGCACACGATTGAGGGTTGGTGACCTGGATTTTACCGGCAAACCATTCGCATACACGCCGGCAAGCGTGGTAAAGATCGTGTCAGTATTCTGCCGGAAAAACTTGAGGCCAGCCTGGTGTCCCAGATTGCCCTTGTAAAGCGAATACACGAACAGGACCTGCTGAATGGTTTTGGGGCAGCGGGGCTTCCGGTCTCTTTGGGCAACAAGCTGGGGGCTTCAAGTAAGCGGTTCCATTGGCAATACCTTTTTCCGGCATCTTCGATTTCGACTGATCCGCGCAACCCAAACGCCAGCTACCGCTGGCATATCCACCCCAGTGCCATGCGAAAAGCCGTGACTGATGCTTCAAGGCGCGCTGGAATAAACAAACGGGTTACCTGTCATACGCTGCGTCATACTTTTGCTACCCACCTGCTGGAGTCCGGAACTGACATCCGGACGATTCAACAGCTTCTTGGTCACGAGGACCTGAAAACTACCATGATCTATACCCACGTGGTCGAGCGGGGCGCGCTTGGCGCAATTTCGCCTTTGGACAACGCCGGGATATAAAAACGCCGGCGCTGGGCCGGCGTTTTACATTTATTATTATTGAATTAAATGATCTAGCGCTTGAGGTTTTTACGCAAACGCTCCATGGCCTGTAGTTGTGCGACCGCTTCAAGCAGCTTGGCCTGGGCTTCTGCAATTTCCATATCGCCGGTCCGGTCTGCCAGCTCACGTTCGGCCTCGGCCCTGGCGGCTTCGGCAGCGGCCTGGTCCAGGTCTTCGCCACGCATGGCGGTGTCCGCCATGACGGTGACTACGTGCGGCTGGACTTCGATGATACCGCCACTGACAAAATAGAACTGCTCTTCACCGGCCTCGTCCTGAACCCTGACAGGCCCGGGCTTTAGTTGTGTAATCAGCGGTGCGTGACGCGGGCTGATACCCAGGTCACCGGCGATGCCGGAAGCGAAAACCATCTTGACCTCACCCGAGAAAATCTCCTCGTGGGCACTTACGATGTCGCAGCGAATGGTCTTAGTCATAATTACCTACTCTTGGAAGAGACCGCTTAGGCTGCCTCTTTCTCAGCCATTTCAGCACCCTTGGCCACGGCTTCTTCGATGCCGCCGACCATGTAGAACGCCTGCTCTGGCAGGTGATCGTATTCACCATCGATGATGCCCTTGAAGGCGCGGATGGTGTCTTTCAGCGTGACGTACTTACCCGGCGAACCGGTAAATGTCTCGGCCACGAAGAACGGCTGTGACAGGAAGCGCGCCACTTTACGTGCACGTGAAACGACCTGCTTGTCTTCTTCAGAAAGCTCGTCCATACCGAGGATCGCGATGATGTCTTTCAGCTCTTTATAACGCTGCAATACACCCTGCACAGCACGGGCCACGTCATAGTGTTCCTGGCCGATCAGGTTTGGATCGAGCAGACGGGATGTTGAATCCAGCGGATCCACAGCCGGGTAAATGCCCTGCTCTGCAACGGCACGGCTCAGTACCAGGGTTGCGTCAAGGTGAGCAAAGGTGGTTGCCGGTGACGGGTCAGTCAAGTCATCCGCAGGTACGTATACAGCCTGGAACGAGGTGATAGAACCGGTCTTGGTGGTCGTGATACGTTCCTGCAGCAAGCCCATTTCAAGGGCCAGTGTCGGCTGGTAACCCACCGCTGAAGGCATACGGCCCAGCAGTGCAGATACTTCGGTTCCTGCCAGTGTGTAACGGTAGATGTTGTCGATGAACATCAGTACGTCATTACCCTGGTCACGGAATTCTTCAGCCATGGTCAGACCGGTCAAAGCAACACGCAAACGGTTACCCGGTGGCTCATTCATCTGGCCGTATACCAGTGATACCTTGCTGAGTACGTCGGCGTCCTTCATTTCGTGGTAGAAGTCGTTACCTTCACGGGTACGCTCACCAACACCTGCAAATACTGAAAAGCCGGAGTGCTCGATGGCGATGTTACGGATCAGTTCCATCAGCGTTACAGTTTTACCAACACCGGCGCCGCCGAACAGGCCAACTTTACCACCCCTGGCGATTGGCATGATCAGGTCGATAACCTTGATACCGGTTTCAAGCACGTCGTTGCCGCCGGCCTGGTCTTCATATGAAGGTGGTTTACGGTGGATAGGCATACGCTTTTCTTCACCGATCGGGCCGGCTTCGTCAATTGGCCTGCCGAGAACGTCCATTACACGGCCAAGGGTCTTCTCACCCACCGGCACGGTAATAGCTGCTTCCGTGTTGGTCACCGGAATACCGCGTTTCAAACCGTCGGTTGAACCCAGCGCAATACAACGTACGACGCCGTCACCGAGTTGTTGCTGTGCTTCCAGCACGATGTCAGTTCCGTCTACGGTTAATGCGTTGAAAACCTTGGGCATCGCGTCACGCGCAAACTCAACGTCTACTACGGCTCCGATTACCTGAACAATTGATCCAGCACTCATTACTTTAGCTCCTAATATGCCAATGGCCTGCCCTAAACGGCAGCCGCACCACCGACGATTTCTGAAATTTCCTGTGTGATCGCTGCCTGGCGGGCCTTGTTGTAGACCAGGTTCAGTTCGTCGATCAAATCACTTGCGTTGTCTGTGGCGCTCTTCATCGCGATCATGCGCGCAGCATGTTCAGATGCGAGGTTTTCCAGCACCCCCTGGTATACCAGGGCCTCGATATAACGGGTCATCACGCTGTTGAGTAATGTCTCCGCATCCGGTTCGTAGATGTAATCCCAGATGTCCCGGACTTCCTCATCATCGGTCGGTGGCAATGGCAGCAACTGCTCGATAACCGGTTTTTGCACCATCGTGTTTACAAAATCGTTGTAAACCAGGTACACACGGTCCACCTTCTTCTCGCTGTACTGATCCAGCATGCCCCTGACGGACCCGATCAGGTCTTCAATTTGGGGTTTTTCACCAAAATCACTGGCGGCAGCCATAATTTCAACCTTGACGTTCTTGAAATAGGCCATTGCCTTCTTGCCCAACGCGACCATGCAGACATCAACTTCTTTCTTCTGCCACTCGCCCATGTCCGCCAGGATTTGCTTGAACAGGTTATTGTTCAGGCCGCCACACAGGCCACGATCACTTGAAATGACGATGTAGCCGACTCGTTTCACATCCGGGTGTTCGATCGTAAACGGATGACGGTATTCCGGCCTGGCCTTGCCGAGGTGACCGATCACGCGGTGCATCATGCGCGCATATGGCCGGCTCTCTTTCATCAAATCCTGCGATTTGCGGATTTTACTGGCTGAGACCATCTCCAGCGCGGAGGTCACCTTCTTGGTGTTCTCCACACTGCGGATCTTTGTGACAATCTCTCTTCCACCTGCCATATCAGATTACTCCGTCAGGGCCCGTTTATTACCAGCTACCCGTGGCTTTGAACTCATCACAGGCGGCTTTCATTTCAGCCTGCAGGTCATCGTTCCAGTCACCGTGGTTGAGCCTGTCCATGAATTCAGCATGTGAGGTGTTCATGTAGTCCAGCAGGGCCGCTTCGAAGGCGCCGATCTTGTTCAGCTCGACGTCATCCATGTAGCCATTGTCAACAGCGTAGAGTGACACACCCATTGCCGCTACTGACATCGGGCTGTACTGGGCCTGCTTCATCAACTCGGTTACACGCTGACCACGTTCCAACTGGGCACGGGTTGCGTCATCGAGATCGGAAGCAAACTGTGCGAATGCCGCAAGCTCGCGATACTGGGCCAATGCCAAACGTACACCACCACCGAGCTTCTTGATCACCTTGGTCTGTGCAGAACCACCTACACGCGATACCGACAGGCCGGCATGAACAGCCGGACGGATACCACCGTTGAACATATCGGTTTCGAGGAAGATCTGGCCATCGGTAATGGAAATAACGTTGGTCGGTACGAATGCGGAAACGTCACCGGCCTGGGTCTCAATGATCGGCAGAGCCGTCAGGGAACCGGTTTTGCCTTTGACCTCGCCATCGGTGAACTTCTCAACGTATTCTTCGTTAACCCGGGCAGCACGCTCAAGCAGGCGTGAGTGCAGGTAGAAAACGTCACCGGGATACGCTTCACGGCCCGGCGGGCGGCGCAGCAGCAGGGAAACCTGGCGATAAGCCCAGGCCTGCTTGGTAAGATCATCATAAATAATCAGGGCGTCTTCACCGCGATCGCGGAAATACTCACCCATGGTGCAACCGGAATACGGAGCCATGTACTGCATGGCTGCAGAGTCGGAAGCGGAAGCATTGACCACGATGGTATGTTCCATCGCGCCATGTGCTTCCAGCGTCCGCACCACGTTGGCCACGGTGGACTGCTTCTGGCCGATGGCAACATAGATACATTTAATACCGGAACCAACCTGGTTCAGGATCGTATCGATGGCAATGGCAGATTTACCAATCTGGCGATCACCGATAATCAGCTCGCGCTGACCACGGCCGATTGGAACCATGGACTCGATGGATTTCAGGCCGGTCTGTACCGGCTGGTCTACTGATTTACGCCAGATAACGCCCGGGGCAACCTTTTCAATGGGTGCAAAACCGTCGTTTTCGATTGGACCCTGCCCATCGATGGGCTCACCCAGTGCGTTTACCACCCTGCCCAGCAGGCCGTGGCCGTGGGGAACCTCGAGGATACGGCCGGTACATTTGACCGTGTCACCCTCGGTGATGTGTTCGTACTCACCCAGGATAACCGTACCAACCGAGTCACGCTCGAGGTTGAGCGCCAGCCCGTAAGTGTTGCCGGGAAACTCGATCATCTCACCCTGCATGGCGTCTTCGAGACCGTGAACTCGGGCGATGCCGTCAGAAAGGCTGACCACGGTGCCTTCATTACGGGTTTCGGCTGATATGTTCAGCTCTTCAACGCGTTGCTTGATCAGCTCAGAGATTTCAGATGGATTCAATGTAGTCTGCATTGTCTTTTTCCTGTCAGATCACCCTGTTTCCAGGCAATCGGTATTCTTTCAATTAACTTGCCAATATCTAATTTAACGAGGCTTCCAGTCGTTTCAAACGGCCCACCAATGAGCCGTCGATGACCTGGTCACCGGCATAAATGATTGCCCCACCCAGAACTTTCGGGTCGACATCGTTGCTGATCGTGATTTCGCAATCAAAGCGCTTTGCGAGCGCCACCTGCATACGTTCAGCCTGAGATTCTTGTAATGGAGTCGCTGAAACAACCTTCACATCAAGCCGCTTTTCAGCATCTTGGCGCAGTTTCTGAAACAGCCGGGAAATCTCCGCGCTCAACAACAGCCGGTCATTGTCTGCAAGCACGCCAAGGTAACCCTGGAAACGGGGGTCAACATCACCACCCATGGCCTCGACAACAATTTCGACCGCTTTGTCTGCCGTCGAGTGCGGGCTTTGCAGCCATCCGGCCATGTCAGCATCATCGGTCACAGCAGCAACCGAAGCCAACATGTCATCCCAGGCTGCAAGATTGCTATCGCTGTGCGCAAGTTCGAAAGCCGCCTTCGCGTAGGGCCTTGCCAGTGTCGTCAGGCTGCTCATGTTCAGATCTCGGCGATCAGCTTGTCGAGCAATTCGCGATGGGCTTCCTCGTCAACTTCTCTTTCGAGAATTTGACGTGCGCCCAGCACTGCCAGGTTTGCAACCGTTGCGCGCAGCTCTTCACGTGCCTGGTTAGCAGATTGTGTGATCTCTGCTTCACCTGCCGCGACCTGTCGCTGACGCTCACTAACCGCATCATCTTTGGCCTGCTCAAGAATCTGGCCGTGACGCTGGTTTGCCTGCTCAACTATCTCGCCGGCCTTGTCGCGTGCTGCCTTGATTTGCTCTTCGACTTCCTGGTTGGCATCTGCCAGCGCTTTTTCTGCGCGGTCGGATGCAGCCAGTCCATCAGCGATCTTTGCACGCCGTTCATCCATGGCCTTTAACAAAGGCGGCCAGATAAACTTCATACAAAACCAGACGAACACCATCATGGCGATCGACTGGAGGATCAGAGTGGCATTCATATTCATGCCGGTACCTCGCTAATTACGTGTCTGCCTAAAAGCTTTTTGCTCACGGATGGTTTTTATCCACCAACCGCGTTCTGCAACTGACCGATGAACGGGTTTGCGAATGTGAAGAACAACGCAATACCGACACCAATCATGGCAACAGCATCCAGCAGGCCAATGGCCAGGAAGAATTTACCCTGCAACATCGGTGCCAGTTCAGGCTGACGTGCAGAACCTTCCAGCAGGCGACCGCCCAGGATACCAACACCAATACCAACACCCAGTGCGCCCAGGCCAATCAACAAGGCGACGGAGATAGCGGTCATACCAATAACAGTTTCCATTACATAACTCCCGTTTCAGAGATAGATCGTCAAAAAATCAAAAATAGCGCAAATAAAACCAACTATAAAAAATCAAAAACAAAATTTTTGTTTAATGATGTTCGCTCGCCATACTCAGGTAGACGATGGTTAACATCATGAAAATAAATGCCTGCAGCGTAATCACAAGAATGTGGAACACGGCCCAGCCAAAGTGCATCAACTGTCCGCCCAGGAAGGCGAGACCACCCACCAGCAACAATTCTGCAAAAACGAACCAGAGGGTCTTCTTGTTGTCGAGTCTGCCTTTAAGGTTTAGCCACAAGGTTGCAAAAACAGCCAGCACCGAGACCGCCCAGAACCACCATGGTATATGTTCACCAAATATCGAACTCAGACCAGCACCAACAACTCCGGAGCCCGCTGTAAATACCAGCGCAATCAGGATAAAGATCAGTTCGCCAGCGTACATGTTGCCAAACAGTCGCAAGCCAAGAGAAACCGGCTTGGCCAGCAATGACACTGTTTCAAGTATCAGGTTAAACGCCATGACGAACGGCCAGACCACTTTTGGCATACCCAGTTGTTGCGGATTCAGCGGGTTGAAAACCAGTTCACCGAGGAACCCTTTCACACCCTTGAAGCGAATACTGTAGACCAGGATCAGAACAAACACGGTAATCGCCATGCCCATCGTCGCGTTGACATCGGTGGTCGGAACTACTTTCTGGTACGAAACACCCGTTGCTTTAGCAACTTCAGGCAGCCAGTCAACCGGGATCAGATCCATCAGGTTCATGAAAAAAATCCACACAAACAGTGTCAGCGCCAGTGGTGCAATCAGCCGGCTGGTACCGTGGAACGAATCCTTAACGCTGGTATCGACAAACTCGATGATGGTTTCGATAAAAGCCTGGAAACGTGTGGGAACGCCTGAGTTGGCTTTCTTCGCTGTATTACGGAACATGAAGTAAAAAAAGACACCGAGCACCAGGGACCACATCAGTGTGTCCACGTGGAATGCCCAGAAACCCATGGCAGCAGCTTCCTGCGCGCCGTGCGCAATACCCCAACTGCCGTCAGGATGCTGTCCAAAGGTCAGGTTTTGCAAATGGTGCTGTATGTATTCGCCCGAGGTTGGCGCTTCGCTTCCGCTAGCCATGTATTACAGTCCGCTATTTACGTTAACCTTCCTCTCGGAAGGTGTGTTCAATTCCCAAATTATCAAGAGCCAATTATCAAGAGGCCCCAATTATTAAGCGCATGGTCAAGCCTTGTACAACATCCCCAGCCGACCGCTGAAGATCGCCACTGCCATGCCGACAAAAAACCATCCGGCGGCGAGGGGCCTAACCCAGGTGAATACCGCAACACATATCAAGGCGGTCACCGAAATCTTTACTGCTTCGCCTATCACGGCCGCACGCAGAAACGCGGCGCTGTCCGGTCCGAATCTCGGTGTAACGACCAGCGCAAAAAACAGGGCGGGAATGAACGCCGCCAGGCTGCCGAATATCGATGAGTAAGCCGCAACCGGTCCCACCAATAACAAGCCACCAGCGAGTAACAGCGATACCGTTGACTGAATCCTCAAGCCCCGGCTGATAAACCGACTATCGGGAACCGTCATTCGCCTAACCTCACTTGTCGGCAAGCCTCCCTGTGGCAAACCGCCAACAGCCGACCATTTTAGCATTTGGTTCTCCAATGGAGCAATCCGAATATGCGGTTTTTTTTAAACTTCCTGTATATCAGTTGTCAGCACGGTTTCAGATTTAAGCGATGCGGTGATCAGGCAGATCTGTTCAGCCTTTTCCAGCAGCCGCTGGGCCATCTCAACTTTCGCACCATTTGGCACCTGCAAAACAACATGAATATTGAATTTGGTGAACCATGTGACCCGCTCCGGCCTGTCCAGGATGCCGTCAACTTTGCATTCGAGCGATATCCATTCAAACTTCGAAGCGCGCGCAATTGCGCGGAAGCTCAATATAAAACAGTTACCAACTGCGGCCGACAGCATCGATTCCGGTGACCAGACACCTTCGGGCCCGCCAAACTGGGGCGGAGCATGGGTATCAAGATCCGGCAGCCCTTCGCCACTGACAACAACAACACCTTCGGCTTCACCAGACGCGCTGGTGAGGTAATGATGGGGAAAACCTTGCATGATTCCGACCCTTCTACAGTGATTGATTCAAACGGTAGACATCTTATCGGCTGGTTGACAGCAGGTCATTGACCCTGATCAACAACAATGGATGCCGGTGATGGCGTTAACCTTGAGCGTCTCTGATGTACTCTGAGCAAAGCAAATCAGGTGCCTCTAGTCTTCTTTCAGGCCCATCTGTTCCAGGATGCCTTCCAGTTCATCAGCCGAGTTATACGAGATAACCATTTTGCCCTTGCCCTTTGCATTGTGCTGCAAGCTGACCTTTGCGCAGAGTTTTTCAGACAGGCTGTCCTGCAAACGGCGTACGTCCGGATCGACGCTCTTTGTTTTACGCTGCGGCGGGTCTTTCATACGCCGCACCAGTTGTTCAGTTTCGCGCACTGACAACCGCTTGGCGACCACCTCGCGTGCCGCCTTCGCCTGCATTGTTGCATCGAGTGTCAGCAAAGCCCGCGCATGACCCATTTCCAGGTGTCTCGCGTCCACCAGTTCACGAACTTCTTCAGACAGCTCCAGCAAGCGCAACAGGTTGGAAACAGCCGAGCGTGACCGGCCGACGGCGTCTCCAGCCTCCTGGTGGGTCATCTGGAATTCCAGCACAAGCCGTTTCAGGGCCGTGGCCTCTTCGATCGGGTTCAAGTTTTCACGTTGGATGTTCTCGACCAGCGCCATGGCAATGGCGATTTCATCGGGGACATCACGGATGATAGCAGGGATTTTCTCAATTCCAGCCATTTGTGCCCCGCGCCAGCGCCGTTCACCTGCGATCAACTGGAATTCGTTATCGCCGGTAGCACGTACGACGACGGGCTGGATGACACCCTGGTGACGGATGGACTCCGCCAGTTCTTCGAGACGGTCCTCGTCAAAAATCGAGCGCGGCTGATACGGCCCCGGGGTAATAACATCCAGCGGCAGTTCCCTGAGAGCATCCCGCGAGGACGATTCGGATTCCGCGTTCTCCACCGCGTGCTGCAATGCAGATTTGCTGAGCATAGAGCTCAGGTTACGGCCAAGTGGGTTCTTTTTTGCTGCCATTAAATCATTTTCCAAAACTGATGAAATATATTAACAAGCCTGGTGGCGTTAGCGTTAATAATCACTGCAAGGGAATCGCGACGCGAGCGTCGCTCCTACAGGGAGGCACGACTCGCGGCGATTCTTGTAGGAGCGATCGGCGAAGCCGCTCGCGATCGTGACGCAAGCGTCGCTCCTACAGGCCACTACCCGGCTTGCCTCTTTCTGTTTCTCCTCAGCATCTCACCGGCAAGACCGAGGTATGCCAGCGCACCCTTGGACGACGGTGCGTATCTTAATACCGGCAGACCATAGCTGGGCGCTTCGGCTACCGTGACATTTCTCGGTATTAATGTGCGGTAAACACGATCGCCAAAGTGCTCTATCAATTGCTCCGAGACCGCACCGGACAGGTTGTTGCGTGCGTCGTACATGGTCCGCAGCAAACCCTCGACATGCAGACCCGGGTTAACGCTGCCGCGGACCTGGTCAATGGTTGTCAGCAGCGAGGCCAGCCCTTCCAGCGCGTAGTATTCGCATTGCATCGGAATCAGCACACTGTTGGCGGCGGTCAGGGCGTTCAGGGTGAGCATATTTAGAGAGGGAGGGCAATCGATGATTATCCATGCGTACTGCTGTGCAATTTTTTCGATCGCGTCCCTGAGGCGATACTCGCGATTATCGACCTGCAGCAAGGAAACTTCCGCAGCGGTCAGATCGCTGTTTGAAGGCAACACATCCAGGTTCAGTGTTTCAATGCGGACCATGGCTTCCGGGATGCTGCGCTCAGCCTGCAATACATCCAGGGCCGATATTTCAAGCTCACGCGCGTTGACCCCGCAACCCACCGAGGCATTGCCCTGCGGGTCGAGGTCTATCAGCAGCGTGCGGTAATTCATATCAGCCAGGGCACAGGCCAGGTTGACGCAGGTCGTGGTTTTTCCAACACCGCCCTTCTGGTTTGCAACTGCGATAATTCTTGCCATGCCTTATTTTCTTTTATGTGCTCGTTTGGTCTGAGACCGACATGATGACCAGGTGCCGGTCGGCGTGCAAATATGGCACGGTCAGTTGTTCTACCGATTGAATCTTGACCCAACCGGGCAGTTCTTCAAGCTCTTCGCCGGGGTGGGTACCCTTCATCGCCAGCAGACGCGACTCTATATCCGCATATGGTCTGACCGCCTCGACAAAGCCCTTCAACGAAGCAAATGCCCTCGAAGTGATATTCGAAAATGTTCCACCATCGGCCCGTGATTCCACCCGTAGGTGTAATGGATGAATATTGGCTAGCTTCAAGGCTCGCCCGACATGGCGGATGAAACGGATTTTCTTTCCCGCGCTATCAACCAGGGTAACTTCCATGCCGGGATTGATGATGGCCAGCGGTAAGCCAGGCAATCCTGCACCGGTACCTGCATCAAGCAATGAGCCCGCTTGCAGCCACGGCGCGATGGATAATGAATCGAGGATATGCCGGGCCAGCAGAAACCCCCGCTCGCCCGGGGCAACAAGGTTGTAGGTGCCGGACCATTCCTTCAGCAGGTCCATGTAGGTCAGCAGGCCATCGACTGCCCGGGCCGATACATCCAGCCCCAGGCGATCGAGACCAGACTCCAGCTTTATGCGTTCAGAATTCTTTACTGTCATCAATATCGTTTCCGGAGGACTGCCAGGTTGGTTTAATGCATGTTGGCACAAACTAATCCTACAGTGTCCCCGTAGATCTCATCTTGGAAACGATTTTCTTGGAAACCTCTTTGGCCGCATCAGTGTTATCACTGACATTTGTCTTTGTGATCATACTCCACTTGGCGCGGTCATCGACGATATCGAAATAGGTGGATTCCACGTAAAGAACTGTTTTCTGGTCGTAAAAGCCCTGGCCCTCAACAACCGTATACACATTGGTATATGTTGGTGTGAACCAGCCATATCCACCCCCATAAAAACCGGATCCTACGTTGACCGCGTAATAATCGGCTCGTTCCAAACGCTCTCCTTTGCCACCGCCCGTGATAAAGACAACGATGATTGCATCTACGCTTGCAGCCTTAAGTGCGGGCTCGGCTGTTTCCCTGGTGAGACGGCCGGATAAACCTGGAATGTCACTTGAGACCAGCGCGTTTCTGCCTGAACGCCGCATCACCTCGACAATTTCCTGTTCAACCGTCAGGCGCTGCAGCGACTCCGGCATCATGGCGACCACGGCAATTCTCTCGCGATTATCAATATTGTCGCGGCCAGCATCCCATTGGCTGACTACTGTTGTTGTTCTGCAGGCGCTCAATAGCAATAAAACAGCCAGGGCGGCAATACGCAAACTGGTTTGGATCATTCCAATATCCTCGATAAATTCCGGTTTTACAGGTAGCGCGTATTCTACCTGCTTTTACTCAGGGCTTGTTAACAGACGCAATGGTCAAATCCAATTCTTCGGCCCGGTGGCAGGCCACCCAGTCACCATTTTCCATTCTGCGCAACGCCGGCACCTCAAGCTGACAACGCTTTACCACATACGGACAACGGCCGTGAAAAACACAACCGTCGGGCGGGTCCAGCGGTGAGGGCATATCACCGGTCAGGCCGGTATCCGCATCCGCCCGCGCCAACCTGGGGTCGGGCACCGGTACTGCCTTGATCAGGGCGCTGCTATAGGGGTGTAAGGGTTTTTTGTATAAATTGTCCCGGCAGGAAATTTCCATCGCGCGGCCGAGATACATCACCATAACCCGATCGGCGATGTGTCTTACCACCGACATATCATGGGCGA
The DNA here is from genome assembly GCA_937927755.1 of uncultured Lysobacterales bacterium. GTDB lineage: Bacteria > Pseudomonadota > Gammaproteobacteria > Xanthomonadales > SZUA-36 > SZUA-36. The sequence goes on along the minus strand of CALBDB010000186.1, from coordinate 9,444 downwards.
TGAACACCAGCGAAAGGTTCAGTTTTTTCTGCAAATCCTTCAGCAGGTTAATAATCTGCGCCTGGATTGAAACATCCAGCGCACTGACCGGCTCGTCACAGATGACCAGTTTCGGGTTCAGCACCAGGGCGCGGGCAATGCCGATTCTCTGGCACTGGCCGGCGGAAAACTCATGCGGATAACGGTTAACCTGGTTTGGCAACAGGCCCACCATCTTCATCACACCCCGCACACGCTCATCCACCTGTACACGAGCAATCTTGGGAAAAAATGTCCACAGGGGCTCTGCGATGATGTCGCGCACGGTCATACGCGGATTCAGCGCGGCCAGCGGGTCCTGAAAGACAATCTGCAAGTCCTGGCGTTTTTTCCTGAGATCCTCCACATCCAGTTTGTTCAGGTCTTCACCCATCCACAGAACACGCCCGCGGCTGGGTTTGATCAGAGCCAGCAAGGCCCGCGCCAGCGTGGATTTGCCACAGCCGGATTCACCCACCACAGCAAGTGTCTCGCCGGCTTGCAAATCAAAACTTACGCCATTGACGGCTTTCAGTATCTGCGTGGCCGGGCGCAACAGACCACCTTCACGCACTTTGAAATCCACTGCAAGATCCTGCACCCTCAGCACCCTGTCATTCATGCCGTCTCTCCCAGGAAACAGCGCCACGCATGCTTCTGCTCATCCAGTTGCATCGGTGGTTTCTCCGAGCAGGCCTCATGCGCTTTCGGGCAGCGGTCACGGAACTTGCAGCCCTCGGGCAACGCCAGAAGATTGGGCGGATTGCCGGGTATGGAGTTCAGGCCATCTTCTTCCGGTTTATCCAGGCGCGGCACCGAGGCCAGTAAGCCCTGTGTATAGGGGTGTTTAGGATCGTAGTAGATCTGCTCTACCGAACCGCATTCGACGGCTTCACCGGCATACATTACCAATACGCGCTCGGCCAGACCTGCCACCACACCCAGGTCATGCGTGATCAGGATAATCGCGGTGTTCGACTGGCGCCTCAAGGCGCTCATCAGGTGGCTGATCTGAGCCTGCACTGTTACATCAAGGGCTGTGGTGGGCTCGTCTGCAATCAACAGGTCGGGCGCACAAAGAAGACCCATTGCCACCATTACCCTCTGCCGCATACCGCCGGAAAATTCGTGCGGATACTGGCGGATTCGCCGCTCGGGGTCGGGAATACGTACCGCGCGCAGCATTTCGACCGCGTGTGCCCGCGCCTCGGTCTTGTTCAAACCCTGGTGGTGCATGACTACTTCGGTCATCTGCTTGTCGATCCGCAGGTAGGGGTTCAGGGAGGTCATCGGATCCTGGAAAATCATTGCTATTTCGCGGCCACGGTGCTGATTCAACTCCGATGTGGTCATCTGCAACAGGTCTTTGCCTTTGAAAAGCGCCTGTCCGCTGGCATGGCCGTTTTCTGCGAGCAGGCCCATGATGGACATGACCGTCTGGGTTTTGCCGGAACCCGACTCCCCGACGATAGCCAGCGCATCACCTGCCTTGATAGAGACATTCAGACAGTTGACCGCGTGAACTTTACCGTCCGGGGTATCAAACCCGACGTTCAGGTCTTTTATTTCCAACAGGTTCGCCGGATTATCCATCAGAGCCTGTCCTTGGGATCGAGCGCATCACGCAAACCATCGCCGATATAGTTGAAACAATAAAGGGTAACGGTGAGAAATACCGACGGCACAATCAGCGTCCAGGGAGCGGATTCCATATCCTGTGCGCCGTCACTGACCAGCGCTCCCCATGAACTCATTGGCTCCTGTACACCGAGGCCCAGGAAGCTCAGGAAGGACTCGACCAGGATCACCTGTGGGATGGTAAGGGTGACATATACCATGACGACCCCGAGCAGGTTCGGAATGATGTGGCGCCTGATTATGGCCCAGTCGCCGACGCCGCAGGCCCGCGCGGCCTCGATGAACTCCGTGTTTTTCAGGCTCAGGGTCTGACCGCGCACGATACGCGCCATGTCCAGCCAATTAAACGCGCCGATGGCCACGAATATCAGCACGATATGACGACCGAACACCACCATCAGCAATACGACGATAAACATGAATGGCAACGCATAGATAATATCAACCGCACGCATCATGAGCCGGTCCGCCGCACCGCCGAAATAACCGGCCGTGGCGCCGTAGCCAACACCGATCACGAGGCTGACGATGGTCGCCACCAGCCCTACCAGCAGTGAAATCCTGCCGCCTTCCAGTGTGCGCACCAGTATGTCGCGGCCCACCGCATCGGTGCCAAACCAGTGACCGCTTTCAATGCTCGGGCGGGAGGAGGTGTAATCCCAGTCGGTAAAATCCGATTCCCACGAAATAAGCATCGGCCCGAATATCACCAGCAGGATGATGAACGCCATGATAAAAGCACTGTAAACGGCGGCCCGGTTTTTAAGCAGGCGATGCCATGCATCCTCCCATGGGGAGCGCCCCTTGACGTCGCTAACCCCGAGCGCGGCTTCAAAAGGATCCAATACAGGATTTTCAGCGCTTTTCGTCATAACGTATCTTCGGGTTCAGCCAGGCGTAGACCAGATCTACCAGGAAGTTCAAAATGATGATCAGGAAACCATAGAAAATCACCACACCCATCACCAGCGTGTAATCCCGGTTCAATGCGCCCTGGACAAAGTAGCTGCCCAGCCCGGGGATGGAAAATATACGTTCGATGACCACCGAACCGCTGATCATCGCAGCGGTTGCGGGGCCAAGGAACGAAATCACCGGTAACAGGGCCGGTCTCAACGCGTGCCGGCGGATCACCGTGCTTTCGGGTAACCCCTTGGCGCGGGCAGTGCGGATGAAATTGCTGTTTAGTACTTCGATCATACTGCCACGGGTCAGGCGAGCGATATATGCAATTGCAGGCAGTGAAAGTGTAATTACCGGCAACACCATGTAGGCGATACTCCAGTCCCAGCCACCTGCCGGCAGCCAACCGGCATAAACCGCCAGCAACAATATCAATACGGGTGCGATGACAAAATTGGGCACCGACATACCAAGCATGGCGAAACCCATCAGGGAGTAGTCAGTACGGGTGTTTTGCCGCAATGCCGCCGCAATACCCAACAGCGTGCCGACAAAAAAGGCCAGTACCATTGCAGATAGCCCCACGGTTAATGACACCGGGAAGCTCTGCGCTATCAGCTCGTTGACCGTCCAGTCCTTGTAGTGATACGAGGGACCAAAATCCAGCGCCGCTATCTGGCCGACATAACGGAAATACTGCTGCAAGACAGGCTCATCAAGATGGTACCTGGCGCTCAGGTTTGCTTCGACCTCGGGCGGCAGAAGTTTTTCAGAATCAAACGGCCCGCCGGGCGCCACGCGAATAAGGAAAAACGCCACCGTCACCAGCATCAGCAGCGTGGGTATCAGGCCCAGCAGGCGCTGCAGGGAATGTTTCAACATGCCGGAATCCTGTATCACTCTGCACGCTCCTCCGGAACTGCCTCGCCGTCCTTTTCTGGCGATTCATCTTCAACATTCCCTGGTGCGGATTCTTTTGCTTCTTCAGTAACCTCGCCCTCTTCCACCGCATCGGCAGCATCCTTGGTATCAGCCGGGCCGGGCATCCCGGTTTCATTTTCAGGAGGAACTGTTTCATCCGCAGCGGAAACGCCGGTCGAAGAGACCTCATCTGCAACGGGGGCCGGCACATCAGATGCGTCTTTCAGGAAGAACATGTTCTTGCTGTAATGGTGATCCATGACATTACTTTCCCACCCCGCAAGGCGCGGATCTACCATGCGCTTTGTGACATAGGTGTAAACCGGTATGAAAGGAACGTCGGCCAGTAACACGCGTTCGGCCTCGAACATCAGGCGCCGCCGTCTCGAAGGGATTCGTTCGGCCGCGATCTCATCCAGCAGCGAATCGTACAGGCTGTTGGAATAACCATAATCATTCCGGCCATACCCGGTTCTGAACAGGTTCAGGAAGGTGTAAGCATCCGCATAGTCACCGATCCAGCCTGCCCGGAACACCTGTGTAAGCACCTTCTGCTCACGGCTCCGCAGGAATACCTTTGACTCCTCGTTGACCAGCGTTGCCTGGGCTCCGAGGACCTGCTTCCACAGGGAAGCAGCCGCCAGCGCCAGCTTTTTGTTGTTTTCGCCGACGTTGTAACGGATTTCAAAGCGCAGTGGATCTTCTTCCGTATAACCCGCTGCGGCGTACAAACGCCGTGCTTCGTCATTGCGCTCCTGCTGGGTCCAGTCCGCCCAGCCAGGCAGTGGTGAAACATAGTCGCGTATCCCGGGGGGAACCAGGTTGTAGGAAGGCAATTCACCAAACTGGGTAACCTTTTCTGTAATCAGCTCCCTGTCAATCGCCAGGGCCAGCGCCAGCCTGAGGTCCGGGTTCGCAATAAACGGCTCACGCTGCAGGTTAAAGCCAAAAAAATACGAAGCGAACCAGGGGCTTGTTACCAACTCGCCGGGATAGTGTTTTTGCAGCCACTTGAATTGATTGCTCGGCACCGATGAGGTCCAATGCAGCTTTCCGGCCCGGAATTGCTTCAGGGCCGTGCCCTGGTCAACAAACGGGTAATAGTGAATTTTCTCCAGGATGACGTTTTCTGCATCCCAGTAATTCTCATTTTTGACAAGCTCTATGCGTGAGCGTATGACCCAGTTACTCAGGACATAAGCACCGTTGGAGACCAGGTTGCCAGGGCGGGAAAATGCTGCGCCGTGCTCCAGCACACTGGACCGGTGTACAGGAAAAGTCGAAGGGTGATTCAACAGGCTCAGAAAATAGGGTGTCGGATCCCTCATTTTAATCTGCAGTGTAAATTCATCCATTGCGGAAACACCCAGCTCGGATGTTGGCAATGCGCCGGAAAGCACCTCGGCAGCATTCTCAATGGGTAAAAGTGCCTGGGCAAAATTGGAAGCCGTTGAGGGATTCGCGCTACGCCGTAAACCATAGACAAAATCGTCCGCGGTCACCGGGTCGCCGTTTGACCAAAGGGCGTCACGGCGGAGATAAAAAGTATAGGTTTTGCCGTCCCGGCTGATGTTCCAGCGTATTGCCGCCCCCGGAATAATGCGGCCATCGGGCGCCCCGGACGTCAGGCCTTCAAACAAATCCCGCAATATATTCGCCGAAGGCATACCTTCGGCCCTGTGCGGATCCAGAGTTTGAGGTTCATCGCCGTTATCCCGGTTTAACTCCTGTATCTCTGCCAATACAGATGGATCGGGTCGGCCATCTTCCGTGAGCACCAGTTCCACCGGCCGGATCTCCCTGTCACGACTGCCGATAATCTGCTGGTTGTCATTGCCGCAAGCTCCAAGCAACACCGCCATCAGAACTGGCAGGGGAATCAGCAGGAAATTTTGGCGTTTCGTATTCACGAGCCTGTTTCTTTCATTCCTTAACTTTTATTCGCTACCCGTCAAACTGTTCATTATTGTAAAATTTCTGAATCAATTCACTGTCATTTCGATATTAATTGGTACCCGACCGCCCGTTCCGGCCCGCTGCACTTGCTGGAAGAAAACACTCCGGCCAAAACCATGCTGCTGACAAAGGTGTTTTTGTAAACTTCATGGTTTCATTTTAATTAGGGTTTCCTGTGTGTATCCTAGTCGATTCCCGGGTAAATCAACATGGAGCATTTCAATTGAACTCCTCGGCTAACGCGATACCGATTGAAAACCGTCAACAGCTGGTTGAGTACCTTGAATCCGGTAGTAAACCGAAGTCTGAATGGCGCCTCGGCACGGAACACGAAAAATTCGGTTTTACAACAGATGATCTGCGTCCTCTGGCCTACGAAGGCAAGTCCGGTATCCGCGCAATGCTCGAGGGGCTCGCGGACCAGTTTGGCTGGAGCCCGGTCGAAGAACAAGGCCACCTTATTGCCCTTTTGAGTGATGACGGGGCATCTGTCACGCTGGAGCCCGGCGGCCAGTTGGAGCTCTCCGGTGCATTACTGGATAACGTACACCAGACCTGTGATGAAGTTTATACCCATTTGAAACAGGTAAAAACCGTTGCCGCGCCACTCGGGATTGCTTTTATGGGTATGGGCTTCCAGCCCAAGTGGGAAAGAAAAGACATCCAGTGGATGCCCAAGGGCCGTTACCGCATCATGCAGGAATACATGGTCAAACGAGGCAACCTGGGCCTGGATATGATGAGCCGCACCTGCACAGTACAGGTCAATCTCGACTTTGGCTCCGAAGCCGATATGGTGCGAAAGTTCCAGGTGGCCCTCGCATTACAGCCAGTCGCAACGGCACTGTTTGCCAATTCACCTTTTGTCGACGGCAAACCCTGTGGTTTTGTCAGTTACCGCTCACACGTATGGGAAGATACCGATCCCGACCGCACCGGCATGTTGCCTTTTGTATTTGATTCGTCGATGGGCTTTGAGCGCTACGTTGACTATATGCTGGATGTGCCAATGTACTTCGTTTATCGGGATGGCGAGTATATTGATGCTTCCGGCCAGTCCTTCCGGGACTTTCTTAACGGAACCCTGCCTGCACTGCCGGGCGAAAAACCCATTCTGCAGGATTGGGAAGACCACCTGACGACCGCGTTCCCGGAAGTTCGGTTAAAGCGCTACATGGAAATGCGTGGCGCGGACGGTGGCCCATGGCGGAATCTCTGTGCGCTGCCAGCCCTGTGGGCGGGGCTGTTGTATGACGATGCGATTCTGGAATCCGCCTGGGACCTGGTGCGTGACTGGAGCATGGAAGAGCGTTTACAACTGAGGATGGATGCGCCAAAACTGGGGCTGAAGGCGATGATCCGTGACCGGACGCTGCAATCGATTGCCATCGAAGTGCTGGAAATGGCTTCCGAGGGATTGACTGCACGCAACCGCCTGAGTTTGTCAGGAGAGAATGAAACCGGTTTCCTGGAAACCCTTTTTGCCAATACCTACGCCGGCCTGACACCGGCAGACAAAAAGCTTGCGCTGTACCACGGCCGCTGGAATGGCTCGGTGGACCCGCTATTTACCGAGGCTATTTATTGATTTGATCGGTTGGTAGACGGCTATACGCGCTGCTATTAACGCCGGTATTCGGACGTGGCGGCCCCTTCCACTTTCCAGACCAGTAATTTCCAGTCGCCCGGATTCATAGGGCCACGGTCATAGGCGATGTAATAGGTTTTACCGGCCTCGAAATCCACCACCAGGTCAGCGGTCTTTCTTATTTCCAGGTCACCATCGGAACGGCGGCATTTAGTGGTATCCAGAAAGACCCGGCCATTCACACTGTGAACACCGGGTTCGAGCAGGTAACCCCTTGACGGCACATGCTGTTTAACACCATCCACGCTGGTTATCTCGACCGGTGCGAGACACTCCGAAGGCAGGCTGCTATCGGTTATCACTTTCGCCATTTCGGTGACTGGGGCTTCCGCCGCCACCGGCAAGGCAGCAATCAGCAACGCCCAGGCGATCAGCTTTCTGACGGCATGCCCCACGGTCAGCAAACTCAGAACGGTAATTTTAACTGGTCATTGATCGCAAGCATCTGCTGCTTGAAAACGTCCTTGATACGCTGCAGTGCCTGTTCACTGTCGGCATCAAAGCGCACCACCAGTATCGGCGTCGTATTCGATGCCCGCACCAGGCCCCAGCCATCGACAAAATCTGCACGAACACCGTCAATGGTGGTGATCTTTGCATCGGCAAACCTTGCCTTTTCCTGCATTTCCAATACGAAAGCGTGATTTTCACCCTCTTCCGTTTTGATCTTCAGCTCGGGGGTGCTGACGCTGTTGGGCAAACCGCCGAGGATTTCCTCGACGCTGCGATCATCGGCAGCCAGGATTTCCAGCAGCCTTGCGGCCGAATAAATACCGCAATCAAAACCGTACCAGCGTTCCTTGAAAAAGAAGTGCCCGCTCATCTCGCCGGCAAACGGTGCATCGACTTCCTTCATCTTGTTCTTGATCAGCGAATGACCGGTCTTGTACATCATCGCCTGACCACCGGCTTCCTCAATCACGTGGTGCAGGTGACCCGTACACTTGACGTCATAAATGATGGTCGAACCGGGTACCCTGCTCAGCACATCCCTGACGAACAACATCATCAACCTGTCTGAGTAGATGATTTCGCCTGACGGCGTCACAACGCCTAGCCTGTCGGCATCACCGTCAAAAGCCACGCCGATATCCGCGCCGAATATTTGGACCGATTCGATCAGGTCTTCCAGGTTCTCCGGTTCACTGGGGTCGGGGTGGTGGTTCGGGAAGTTGCCGTCCACCTCGTCAAACAAAGGGATGACTTCCGCACCAATATCCCGCAAAACGTCTGCGGCACAGACACCGCCTATGCCGTTGCCACAGTCTGCAACCACTTTGAGTGGTCTTTGCAACTGGATATCGCCTGAAATCTTTTCACGGTACTGGCTAAGCATATTCTCCTGGCTGACCTTACCTTTACCGACACGCAGGTTGCCGCTTTGTATACGCTTGTACATGTCGGTGATCTGCTCACCGGCCTGGGTAACCCCGCCAATAACCATCTTGAAGCCATTGTAATCCGGTGGGTTATGGCTGCCGGTGACCATCACACCGGTACCGTTACCTAGCTCGTAGGCGGCAAAATAAAGCACGCCGGTCGGTACCGCGCCAATATCGACGACATCACAACCGGTGGATGCAATACCTTCGATCATGCCACCAATAAGGTCGGGGCCTGAGTCCCGGCCATCTCTTGCCACGATCACCGGTCCGGCATCCTGTTCCAGTGCAAGACTGCCGACTACCTGGCCAACCTGGCGGGCCACGTCGGCATCAAGTGTTTCACCAACAACACCGCGTATATCGTAGGCCCTGAAAATACTCTCGACCAATTCCACGGGGGGAAGAACTTTCTTGCGGGTCATGCTGCCTTTCTCCAGATTAAAACCAAGGTCGGGCAGGTCGACGGCACCCATGCCATCGCCTGAATCAATACCGCCCAGTATGCGCGGGCGGCCCGGCGCGAGTTCATCCGCCGCTGCGGCGCTGTTAGCAACTGTAAGATCGGTATCCTGTTCAGCCTGAATCTGAACCGGGTCTTCTACGAGTTCCTCCGGTTCATCTTCCGGCGGGACATATGGCCTGATTTTTAACATGATGCCAAGACACAGCAAAGCCAGGCCAACTATCAATGATATCAGGCGCAACAACCCCAATGAGCTAACCGCCCTGACTTCCTGCAGCACACCTACACGAAACAGGGATTCCGGTACCTGCAGCCATACTGCCCGCTCGCTCGCGCCCGGCGCCGTGGTAAAGCTGCTTAGCGTGGTCTGGTCAAACCGGCCGTTGTCCTGGCCAAGGGAGAATTCACCCGGTGCGGGCAAGGATGCCTGGAAAGCAGATATAAAAGATGCCGGGCTGACCTTGGCCAGCAGGTAACCCACCGGGGCCGTTTTTTCACCAATCCGTACAGCC
>CALBDB010000185.1 GCA_937927755.1 uncultured Lysobacterales bacterium | reverse complement strand
AGCAGGGCAATGTCCTGTCTGCATCGGCCGACGGCGAAATACTGCTGGACTTCAGCGGCGAGCACCTGGAGTGGCTACCACATTTCAGTAACTTTCAAGTTAACTCCAGGAACTTCATGTTTGAAGACGGCACCTATGCCGAACCGGTCCCGGAACTGACACAGACGCTTTACCGGAGCCTCAGCGGTGATGTTATTGGAGCCATCATCGAGCGGGGTGATAACACGATACCACTGAGTGCTGTACCACTCGGTGAGGTGGAAGCAGGTGCCTCCCTGCCGGGTTTCTCTAATTTGCCAGCCATGCAGTCCCATGCCCTCCGGGGGGTCTTCATGGTAGCGGGCAGTGCGATGCTGATCGATTCTTCCACCAGCGCGATCGCACTGGATATGACATTTATCCCCGACCTGTCCACCTGTCCTGCAGATGTTGTTGTTTCGCGGGCGGAGTTTGCCAGTGACATAGCTTCCCGTGAACCGGCAGGTGTTGTCAGGCAACTAGGCAGCACGGCAGATGTCCAGTATTTTTTCTCGGAGATTTCAGGCGCCAAGCGGCCATTGACCATCGTTCACTACTGGTTTGCTGACGGACTCCCGGTAAGCGCCGAGGAACTGGCTGTGGGACCAAGCGAACGCTGGAGAACATGGTCTTCCAAGGGTGCGATAAGCGGCGATGTGCGCCGCTGGGAAGTGTTGGTTGTGGAAAAGGAGTCAGGATGCATATTGCATTCGAATACCGTTCGCATACCCGCACCGGAAACAACCAGTGTCCCTACAGACACGGCTGCGGCGAGGAAAGCATTTACCGCATACAAGGAACAATTTGGCCTGCGGACTGCTGCTTTCACGATTGCCGAAGACCAACCGATCATTGCCCAGGTTGAAGTACAGCGGCAGTTTTTCCGAGAAGTACTGCAGGCCGCGCTGGCCGACCTGAACATAGTCGCAAATTTTGACAGCTCAGCCTTTGCTGCATTGCGCTTCACGGCAGAGCTACTGCCAATAGACGTGGCAGACGTCGTTTGCGAACACCGCGACTGCCCGCCCCCGCCGGCATGCAAAACCGTTGTAACCCAATGCAAACGTCTCAGGGATACGCGCGACTGCTCTTCGTGCAAGTTCCGCAACCCATTGAATAACCGCTGCGTCAGCGAAGCGATTGACCCCTTGTGTGAAGCATCCCGGAACCGCCAGAACGCCAAGTACGAGGCTGACCGGGCTGCCTGTATCGCTGAGGCGGAAGCAGCAAGAATCGAGTGTAATCAATTAGCGGCCCAGGCAGTGGAAAGCTGCCAGATCGAATCCGGGTTTGAAGGGTCTGCCTGCGAATCAAGCAAAGCGGCCATGCAATCCCTGCAAGCAGGCGCTTCCCGGTCAAGGGTTAGCGCCCAGACCCGTGCCGGGGGCAAGTTGACAACCAATTTTTCCAATTTCCGTATCGAAGGTGACCTCGAAGGCCTGAAACTGGACATGACCCTGAAGTCTGATCTGCAGTTGGAGGGGACCCTGGCGTTCAGACCTGACGGTATTGATCCACCACTGGCCGAATGTATCGCCGCCTGGAGCGCACCATTCAAAAACAGGTTTGCGACCATACCCGCGGTCAACAATTTGCTGGCTGACCTGCAGGAGAGCGGTGATGCGCTGACAGCTAACTGGTCCGGATTTGGATTGAATATCGACACTAACCCGTCACCGCTGGAATCCGTGTTTGTTGGAAACCCACAGCTGTTGGCCAATTGCAAGATAGGCCTGACGGTCAGCGAGGTAGAACAGGCTATTAGCGGTGATGACGCGGAATTCTTCACCGGCAATATCGAGCTGGAGATACGGCCCCTGCCGACGATCATCAGGCTGGACCCGGCTACGCTTTTATCCGGCGGCAATGTTCACACCGGTGAGGCAAAACTCTCCGACCGGCACCTGCGTTATGACCTTGGGAACTAAAATTTTGGGGACAAAAAAAACCACCGCCAAACATCCCTGTTGAGCGGTGTCGATATTTTCACTCTTCTGGTCATCTGAATCTCTAAGCGCTTTTCACCTGCTTCCTTGCAAATTCCGGCGCTTCCTCACATTCAGTGACCGGATACCATTCCACCTGGCTACCTGTTCCCTTCGCCACCCGATGAAAACCTGTAGCCGGTGGTCTGGTCATCGCAGGGTATCCAGGACGCCCGGGAAGTCAGCAAGGGGTAAACTGAGCTGGCGTCCAGATTCCACTGTTTCAAAGAGTAGGCCTGTCAATTGAACAAGTATTGAAACAAAGATGAATACAAACTAAATTTTTGATGAACGCCCGGGACGCGGTTTAATCGATATTAAGACGGTATCCGAGGCCCCGGACTGTCTCGATCATCGACTCTGCATTGTCGCCGTCGATCTTTTTCCTCAATTTGCCGATGTACACATCCACGACATTGGTCAAGGGGTCCATGTTCAAACCCCAGACATTGCTGAGTATGCGTTCACGGCTGAACAGCGTACCCGGATTACTCATCAGCAGTTCGATGATGGCGAGTTCCTTGGCCGTCATTTTGATTTCATTGCCGTCCACCGAAAATCGCAGCGATTGGCGGTCGAACGCCAGCCTGCCCGTTGAAATGGATTGTTCTTCACTGGTGATTTCCGATTTCCGCCGCATTACTGTCTCAATGCGTGCCAGCAGTTCCTCGAATGAAAACGGCTTGGTCATGTAGTCATCCGCACCCATGCGCAGACCAGCAATAACGTCATTTAGGCTGTCCATGGCCGAAAGAATGATCAACGGTATGTTTACTTTGTTCATACGCAAGGTCTGACATACTTCGCGGCCGTGCATTCCCGGTAGCATCATATCCAGCAACACAAGGTCAAAATCACCCTCAAGCGCCAGCGACAGTCCGGCTTCACCATCATTTGCCACGACGCAAAAATGGCCCTCCGCACGCAGACCGCGTTGCAGGAAATCGGCAATTCGTTCTTCGTCTTCGATGATCAGTATTCTCATGCTACAGCCTGTAGTTTTTCCTCTGCGGGCAGGAAAACGGTCGCCAGGGCGCCTTCATCCGGTTTACCCTCAAGTGCAATACGGCCCTTGTGGGCTTCCACGATCGCCTTTGCGACCGGCAAACCCAAACCGGTGCCACGGGCGTGGCCCTGGGCTTTGCCGCCCCTGAAAAAGCGTTTGAATGCGAGGCGTGATTCCTCTTTTGTCAGTCCGATGCCGGTATCGCGTACTGACACGACGATTTCCTTGTCATTTCGTCCAAGACTCACCAACACGGTATCCCCCCGCTTGGAATAGCGCAAGGCGTTATCGATCAAAATGGAAAAAACCTGTCGCAACCGACCTGCGTCACCCATGACCACGGCCCTCACATCCTGCAAATTCTGTTCAATTTTTATTTCGGCCTGCTCCGCGCGTGCACCCAGGTCTGTACAAGTGCTGCTCAGCAATCCGCTGATGGAAACCGGCCGGATATCAAGACGCGGTTCGCCGGCATCGGCGCGGGCGATAAACAACAGGTCATCAACAAGCCGCGTGGTTTGGTCGGCCTGTTCCATGATCCGCTTCAATGTTTCCTGGTACTCCGCCCTGGTCTTGACCTTACCGCGCAGGGCTATCTCGGACTCACCCCGAATTACTGTCAGGGGTGTGCGGAACTCGTGGGAGATATCCGCCAGCAGTTTGCGCCGGTTCTCATCTGCCAACTCGAGAACCTCGTTACTGGTTTTAAGCGCACGCGTGCGCTCTTCAACAATGGCTTCGAGACGGATATTGGAATCACGCATGGCCGCCCTTTGATCGGCCAACTGGCGGGCCATGGCGTTGAAAGCCTCGCCCAGCTCCTCAAATTCTATTTCATTCAGTTCGGGAATCCGGTGGTTCAGGTCATCATTGGTAAATGCCTGTGCACCACGGTGCAGAACGTTGACAGATCGTGTCAGGCTGCGTGAAAAAAGCCAGGCAATAGTGGCAGTGAAACCTGCCAGCATCAGCATGAACAACGGTAAAACACCGGTAATATAGTGCGCCAGCGATATGGATTCAGAATTCGCTTCCTGGAGTTCCCGGGCACGGGCAGCCAGGGTCTCAGCCATCAGTTCATTAAATATTTCCGTCGCTCCAGAGTTCTGCAGAGATTCTGCCTCGGCAATCGCATCCTCCGGTTTTTGCTCTTCCAGCGCGGTCCGGATGTTTTCCCCGGCAGCGATGATAGCCTCAAGCTGGACCTCCATCTCATTGAGAACGTCCAGTTCACCCATTGCACCCTCTATGCGGCGAAGGGCGCTTTCCTCTGTTAACAGGTGCCGGATTTCGATAATAGTCGTGCGCAAAACCTTTACATTGTCATGCCAAAGGGGTAAATCCTTGATGATACCGGCGCTAACACTTTCTTCTATCAGATTTAACTTCTGTGCTGTCCGCGTGGAAAGGGTGCGGTGGCCATTCAGTATGGAATTGGCAATGGTGATTCGCTCCACGTCATGCTCAAACCAATTGACGCTGTCGTAGAAATACCACGCAAGCGCGAAGGTGACGAGCAACATCGCTCCAAACGCCAGGTGAAGTTTTCGACTGAATCGCGTTTTCATTGCTACAACTTCCCTATTAATACCCCGGTTCCGTCCATTGGCAACCACTAGGATACCAAACAAATTACAATTGCAATAGAATGAGTTGCAGAACAATGCTCATATCAAACATGGGAATGCCGCGACTTGAACCTGCTCGTCATTTTTAATCCCAGTGCCGCATACGGCCGTTCCATCAATAAACTGGCGGATATCAGGGCCCGTTTTGACAGCCTCGGTATCCAGGCCACTTTCATGCCGACAACGCATGCAGGCCACGCTGTCGAGTTGGTCGCGAACACCCCGCTTTCCGGCTATGACGGGCTGATTGCTGCGGGCGGCGACGGTACGATATTCGAAGTTCTCAATGGCCTTTACAGGCACCCCAAGGCTAAGCGAATACCTTTTGGCGTATTACCTGTTGGCACTGGCAATGCCTTTGCGCGCGACCTGGGCCTGCAGCCGTCAGCCTGGCGCGAAGCCATTGATTTGCTCCACCGTTGCCAAACCCGCGAAGTGGATGTCGGCCACGTCAAATCCGCGGACGAGAGCTATTATTTTCTGAATATCGTCGGTATGGGTTTCTCGGTGGATGCAGGTATAGTTGCCCAGAAATTTAAATTCCTCGGCAACGCAGCGTACACCCTGGCTACCTTGTGGAAGGTTCTGACACTGAAATGCTATCCGTTGGTGCTCGAAGCTGATGGTAAAACGATAACCAGCAACAATGTCTTCATAACAATTTCAAACACACGTTATACCGGTACGCATTTTCTGATCGCACCCGATGCAATCATCGATGACGGACTGCTGGATGTGACAATTCTGGAACGTCTTCCCCGACGGCGTCTGCTCAAACTGTTCCCAACGATCTATTCAGGCAGCCATGTTGAGTACCAGGAAGTTTCAACGTATCAATCAGCAACCATCAAAATCCTCTCACCCGCCGCCATGCAGCTTGGCCCGGATGGCGAGCTATGTGGCAGTTCGCCTGCTGAAATTACCTGTTTGCATAAGGACCTGGCGATTTTTGTTTAGATATTAGAATTATTGAACCGCTTGACTGGCAGTAATTTGGCGGATTTTGCCAACTGGTTGGTGAATTGCACCCCCTGGGCTGTGCAAATGCCGTGCAAATTTGCAAAAGCTTCGACGAACATGTGTGCTCAAGCAGAGCGTTACTTAATGATGGGCCGGCTCAGAACTCCACATCCTATGAACCAGTAACTCTAAATTCCCAGGGTTTCAAAACGCCGCTAGAAAATGTAACCAAATACCTCTCCCCAGCATCATAAATAGAAACACCACGATGAATTCATCGTTTCAGAAGCCAATTTTCGCTTGGCTTCATTCTTGCATCTGTTAACAACAGAATCATAGAACTAACCAGGAGTGACAACATGAGGAAATCCATGACTTATCCAATTCGGTTTTGGGCAGTAGTTTTAATCATCCTGCTTGCTCTCCAGTTCAGCGCCAAGGCTTCGGCCGACTCGTGCAAATATGAAAAGGACATTTACCTGACACTTGATGTGGCAGACAGCCAATCGCTAGTCATTTCAGCAGCAGCCGGTGAGCTTGAAGTCATCGGCGTATCGGCAACTGATGAAGCAGTAATAAGCGGTAAAGCCTGTGTCTCCAAGGAGGAGTGGCTTGAAAAATCCGTGATCAACACCGAGACAGGTAAACGGGCCCGTATTGCCGTGGAACTGCCCCAGGCAAGCGGCTGGTCTTTCACAGGCGGCGTTTATGCCATGATTCACCTGAAAGTCGAGGTCCCTGAGAATCTACCGCTGGATATCAGGGACAGCAGTGGTGAGATGTTTCTCAAGAACATCGCTGCCGTGGAAATCAGGGACAGCTCCGGCGAGATCGACATTGAAGATGCGCGCGGCGCAGTAGCTATCAACGACTCTTCGGGTGATATCGATATCGAAGGGGCCGGCGGTGATGTAACAATCGAATCCGACAGCTCAGGTGGGATCTATGCCAGGGACATCAATGGTTCGTTCCTCGTGGTCAGGGACAGCTCCGGCGACATACGTGTTTCCCACGTCAGTGAGGATGTCGTGGTAGAGCGTGATTCATCCGGTGATATCAGGGCCAGTGATGTTGGCGGTGATTTCCGTGTTCTCAAGGACGGTAGCGGAGACATTGTTGCGAATGGTGTCGAAGGTGAAGTAGATATACCAAGTAAGCACTGAGAATCCCGACGGGGCTATTGAAAATCGAGACTGCGGGCTGCCGTATAAACCGCGGCCCCGCGTGCCCACTATAATTCACTCTTGCAAGACCCGCGGGTACGCCCGGGGTCTTGTGTTCACGTTATGTATCTAAGTACAGCGGATTTAATTACAAGCATTGTGGTACGCGCGTAATACCGTCAAAATCACCCGCAACAAGCAAGCGGTCAAAACGCACAAACCAATGTTGATCTCCGATAGTCACAGATTTATTTTCTTGCGCATGCGTAAAGTAGCCAGCACCAGTATGCAGGCAATACTGCGGCCGCTTTGTATCCCCGAGCCCGATGGTAAAATTGCACACCTGCTGAGCAGGGCCCGGCTCGAGTGGGATTATCATAAGTACGTATTCAGGGCCCATGAAAACATACTGGCGGCCAGGCGACGGATGCCCACCGAACTGTTTGACAGCTATTTCAAATTTGCATTTGTGCGTAACCCATGGGAACGGCTGGTTTCCGAATATGAATTTGTCCTGACCCGACCGGAGCATGGACGCTACAAGCGTGTAAAGGGCTTGGCCAATTTCAAGGAGTTCATCCATATGCAAATTCCACGCAGCGATGCCTACCAGCTCAATATGTTATGTGACCGTAATGGTCGACTGTTGATGGACTTTGTCGGCAAACTGGAGAACCTGGATCAGGACTGGCAAACTGCCTGCACCAGGGCCGGAATTCCATACCAGGCCCTGCCCCGCAAGAATGTGACCGAACGTAAACCATACAGGAGCTATTACGATTCGGAGAGCCGTCAGCTGGTGGCAAAACACTGGGCTCGGGAGATCGAGCTGTTTGAATATACCTATTGAGGAAATATAAAAGTGACAAACCTACACTTTCTGGACCAGTTCTCACTTGGACAATTGTTCCTTCTGACAGTCGCCTTCATGCTGGTATTCATCGAGATCGGGTTTCGCCTCGGCAGGCGCAGTCACCCTAAGATGGTCAAGGCCCAGGCGTCCCAGGTGCGCGCGCTCATGGCTGCAGCACTGGGCTTGCTGGCTTTTATCCTGGCGTTCTCCTTTGCCACCGGGCAATCTCACTATGAGGTCAGGGTCCAGAATATGGTCGAGGAAGCACGTCTTGCGCGAAATGCCTATTATCAGGCCGAATTCCTGCCTGCACCATACGGGACCCAGGCACGCCTGATTTTGCACAAGTATATAAGCGATCGCGTTCGAGCAGACCAGTTGGTGCGCGATGACAAGGTTGACGAAATACTCGAGTTGATCCAAACCTCGGAGCAAATGCAGGGAGACTTGTGGCGTATTGCTGCGATAAATGAATCAAAGCCGGAGATGGCCACCAATAGCGTGCCAGGACGCGATCCCTTCACAGAATTGGTAGGCGCCCTGATCGATATCCATGCGCAACGACTGCAGGCCGCGCTGATGAACCGCATTCCCAACGTGATATGGGTCACACTATACCTGTGCGCCATGCTGTCGATGCTTGTAATGGGCTATCAGGCTGGCCTGGTAGGCCGGCGCAGTCCCATTGCAACTGTCAGCCTGGCCCTGGCTTTCTCAGGCATCATGATGCTGATCACAGACCTTGACCGGCCAATGATGAGCCTGTTCCATATGGATAACCACATCATGGTGGAGGTTCTGCAAATGATGGAAGAGGAACAACAATCATTGTTGGAATTACCGCCCGAAAATTGAACAGGAAGAAAATTTGCGGTTTTTCTGTCTACCGGACCTGAAAGTTTTTATTCACACGCATTAGGCCGTTTATTTCAGCCCAATTGGCTATTTACCCACTGTTCGATCTGACCGCCCATCATTGCGCCTGATTGTCGGGCTATTTCCTTGCCGTCCTTGAACAGGATCATCGTCGGGATGCTGCGGATATCAAACTGGGCGGCAATCTGTTGTTCGTTCTCGGTGTTCAGCTTGGCCAGGCGCACATTGGGCTCAAGCGCCACTGCCGCTTTCTCAAAGGCCGGCGCCATCACCTTGCAGGGTCCACACCACTCGGCCCAGAAATCAACGAGCACGGGAATCTCGCTGTTGGCGATATGGCTATGAAAATTCGCGCTTGTCAGGTCTACCGGCCTGGAGGCAAAGATGTCTTTACTGCACTTACCACACCTGGGGTTGTCGTCCAGGCGGTCGCCCGGAATCCGGTTTACAGCGCCGCAGTAAGGGCATACAACTTTTCTTGAAAAGCTCATATTTTCATCCTCTCAATAAATCCAGCCTGTGGCCGGGATTGTATATTAGAATATTTTAATAAATGTGGAGTCAGCGAGGCTTTGAATCAAGTGTTACTGAACATCGCCCTTCAATGCCCGCGCCTCGGTGGCAATAGCGTGTTACCGAACAACAGGCCACCGACCAGCGCAATCAACAGACGGACGGCCAGCATAGTGGTGTCCGTCAGGTCTGCACCGCCGTCGAGAAATAATGCCGTCGCACCGTGGTAGCCAATCGTGCCGGGCACCAACAGGATGATGCCGGGTATCCTCACCAGGTTGCCGGTCTGTTTGTAGATACGGCCGTA
This sequence comes from uncultured Lysobacterales bacterium, assembly GCA_937927755.1. Lineage (GTDB taxonomy): Bacteria > Pseudomonadota > Gammaproteobacteria > Xanthomonadales > SZUA-36 > SZUA-36. Next base: position 27,925 of record CALBDB010000185.1, on the reverse strand, counting down.
AAGGTTGGCCAGGACAGCGATCGACATGGAGGCCAGCAGAACCCCGAACTCCAGTCCGCCAGCGGCAACCCCGGCGCGGCTGACCAGGTAACTGAAAATTGCCGCGAGCATGGCAATATGAAAATCTTTTCTGCGCACCGAGAAAAGCACGGCAAAACTGAAAGCTGCTGCAAGCAATGCAGGCCAGCGGAACCAGTCCGGCGGCGTTGACAGGGGCGATGCCGCCTCCGTTCCCGCCGTCCAGCCAAACCACCCGACGATAACTGTACCGATCAGCACGCCCAGTGAAAGTTTCAACAGCGTTATCATCGCGCCGGAAAGACGCGCGGAGCCCGATGCGAGGTGGTCGGTAGACAACTCCACGACTGCTGTGGTCAGGCCCAGACCCGGAATCAGAACTATCAGGCTGGACATGATGACCACAAAAACATCCATGCCGGGTACAAACCTGTTCAGGGCGAACACAAGAAAAGTGCTGAACAGGGCAGCGATGGCTTCGAGTCCACCCTCCCGCAAGGCGTCACCGGCCTGTGTAACTAACAACCCTATCAGCGCACCGGTCAATGAAGCAGCTGCGATACCCACCCAGCTTGCACTCAACATCACCGCGACCGTGCCGCCCGTCAGACCCCAGCAAATGATCTGCAGCCATAACGGGTACAGCTGCTCCGGCTGCCAGTCCCGTAACTGCGCATACGCATCCTCGACACCGACTTCACCATCAATCAGGCAATTACCGATGTGATACAACTCTGCTGTATTACCGAGATTGATCGAAGGCGAACTCATGCGGTCCAGTTGCATCGGGATCGGACGGCTGTCGTCGTCATCATCCTGGTAATGGAATGACAGAAATATTGAGGTTGGCGCAGACAGGGCCTGACAGTTAAAGCCAAGCTTGTCCGCCAGGGCGGTAATCATGCGTTCAAACTGGTGTGCGGGCACTCCCGCCGCATGTAACTGGCGGGCAAACCTTTTAAGAAAACGGACTTCCAAGGGTAGTTGATTGCTCATGTGAAACGGCCGCCGCCATAGTCAAAAACGCAGAGTGCAACAAGTGCGTCAAATCGGCAAGTTGTTCAAATGTAAATCGACTATCCAGGGCAGATGCAAGGGGCCGGATCTTGGTAAGGATAATGGCCATTAACGGTAAAACGCATCTCGCACCTGGATGCTTCTGGCCACGCAGAGATACCATGGGCTTGTTCAAAGGCTGCCTGGATTGAGTTTTGTGTTTTTCACTGCTAGTCTCACCTTCATATCCACTCGGGACATAAGACATGGCTGAATTTGCTGCTATCACCGGTTGGGGTAAATGTATCCCCCCCGCAGTACTGACCAACGATGAAATTTCCACCATCATCGATACCTCGGATGAATGGATCAAATCACGCAGTGGAATCAGTGAACGTCGTGTCTCACATGTGCCATGCAGTGATCTCGCTGCCGTGGCGGCACTACGTGCCATTGCCGCCGCAGACATTGGTATAGAAGACGTAGATCTGCTGATCGTCGCCACCTGCACACCCGATACGGTCATCCCAAGCACAGCAGCCCATGTCCAGCGAAAGATCGGCGCAGACAACGCGGCAGTTTTTGACCTAAATGCCGGTTGCAGCGGCTTCATCTACAGTCTTTCTGTCGCTACCGCGATGATAAAGTCAGGCGCCTATCAGAAGGCCGTTGTGATCGGCGCCGAACGTGTCACCTTCTTTCTGAACTGGGCCGTACGCGACACCGCTGTGTTGTTTGGCGATTGTGCCGGAGCGGTGGTGCTGGAACCGTCTGACGAGGAATCAGGCTTGTTGTTCTCCCACCTTGGCTGCGAGGGTGATGCTCTCGATGCCCTGCACCTCCCGGGTTTTGGAACTGCCACAGACCGCTTTGCAGACGACTATGATTTATTCGAGCACCGTTTTGACGGCAGGGAGATATTCCGCCGCGCGGTCAAGGGTATGGCAGGTGAAACACGGATAGTACTGAATGAGCTGGGTCTGACCGATGACGATATCGACATGATCATCCCGCACCAGGCTAACCTGCGCATTATTGAATCACTGGCAAAATACCTGTCAGTTGATATGTCCAAGGTCGAGGTGAATATCCAGCGTTACGGCAACACGTCTGCCGCCACCATTCCGGTGGCCCTCGTCGAAGCGCTGGAAGCCGGTCGGGTCAAACCCCGCGCCCGAATCCTGTTGGCGGCCTTTGGTGCCGGTCTGACACGTGCCGCCGGCCTGGTACGCTGGGGTAAACGCACCACGCCGATCAAGCAGTCCGATGCCGAGCTACCGCCCTGCGACAAGACTGCGCTGGAACTGCTCAGTGAGTCTATCGAAGATACGCGTTAGCGCCAATCAACCCTGGTGGGCGGACTATCAGCCCCTTCTGAATCAGCTGAAGGGCACGCAAATCACACCGTGTGAACAGTTAAACGCGCTGTTGCCCGACGGGCTGGAAACCGGGAACGGGCAACCCATCCGCTTTGTACCCAGCACCGAGCTTGACGATAGCGCATACGAACAACGTATTTACACCACTGGCCGGGTCAGCACGCGGCCGGACAACTGGCATGACCTGTTCAACGCGCTGGTATGGATGCGTTTTCCACGTATCAAGGTCGCAATGAACACACTGCACGTTCGCTACTGGGCGAAACAGTCCGGCGGTACCAGAGGCCGCGTGCGTGACGCCTTGACGCTTTTTGATGAGTGCGGTGTGATCGTGTTTTCCAGGCGCCGGGGTTGGCTTGATGCACTGGCCGAGAGACGTTGGGCAGATGCGTTCACAGCTGAGAATTTCAGAACCGAAGTGGGACTAAGCATCAGCGGACACGCGATGCTTGAAAAGTACCTTGCACCATACAAATCCATGACGGCGAAAGCCTTGCTGGTACAAATAAGCCCGGCTGCCCGGGAACTCCCGAGGGAGGAAATACTGACGGTACTGGACCGGGAAATTTCCGAACGTATGCTGGCCGGCACCCTGATGACCGAACCTGCCTGTCTCACACCCTTACCGCTGGCAGGCGTGCCCGGTTGGTGGCCGGATGATGAACAAAACAAGACCGCATTCTACGATGACCCGGCGGTATTCAGGGCACCGCCCTCAAACCTGGAACCTGTTGCTATCCTCGAATTATGAAGTGTCCTTTCTGTACGGCAAAAAGATTTCTGCACCCTGCTGATAAGCGTCCGTGCCACGTCTCTCGTGCGCCAGGTATTCGGCAATGGCCTCCCGGAACCGGCTGTCCGCTATCCAGTGATAGGAAGCACTCCTGACCGGCTCAAAACCGCGCATTAGCTTGTGCTCCCCCTGCGTGCCGGGATCGAACTCCTGCAGGCTGTTTTCGATGCAAAACTCGATTCCCTGATAAAAACAGGCCTCGAAATGCAGGCAGGATATGTCTTCCAGTGCACCCCAGTAACGTCCGTAAAGGCGTTTGCTGTCGAACAAAAACAGGGAACTGGCCACAACTTCATCGTTGCGGCGCGCAACCACCAACATCAGCCGATTAGCCATGGTCTCCCGCAAACACTCGAAGAATTCACGATTCAGATAACCGTCGTGGCCGCTACGCTTGCGATAGGTGTCCATGTAACAATAGTAGAATCCGTCCCACTCCTCGTCTGTGATATCCATAGCGGTTTTTCTCTCTACCGTCACACCCTGCTCTTCCACGTGACGTCGTTCCCGCTTGAGATTTTTGCGCCGCGAGGACCGCAGGGTTGCCATGAAATCATCGAATGAATGGTAGCCACGGTTGAACCAGTGGAACTGAACGGCTTCGCGATGAAGAAAAGCACCTTCATCCTTCATATCCACCAAAGCCCTTTGCAGCCGAAGGCCCGGAAACAGCAGGTGCCAGCTCGAATATTTCTGCATTTCCGCCAACTGGTGTATGGCACTGAGCAACACCGCAAATACCTCACCCGGCTCAACGTCGGGCGAAACACCCACACGTGGTCCTGCAATGGGCGAAAAAGGAATGGCGGTCACCAGCTTTGGATAATAATCCAGGCCGTGCCGCGTGTAGGCGTCAGCCCAGCCCCAGTCAAATACGAATTCCCCGTAGGAATGGTTCTTGGCATACAGTGGCATGACTGCAACGGGCTTTTCGCCGTCCATCAGCATGATGTGCCGGGGCTGCCAGCCCGTTTTTTCACTGACACACCCACTTTGCTCCAGTGCCAGCAAATAAGAATGCTGAACGAATGGATTATCACTGTTAAACAGTGCGTTCCAAAGTGAAGACGGTATATCGGCTATGTTCGAAAAACATTTAAAATGCATGGCTTAGTGTACGCAAATAATACGACATGGTTCCACACGCAATATGACTGAAAAACGCCCCCATACAATAACGACACACGGCCACACGCGTATTGATGACTATTACTGGTTACGCGATGACAAACGTGAGGACCCACAGGTGCTGGCTCACCTGCAGGCCGAAAACGAGGCCTTTGAAACCGCAATGACCCATACCAGGCAGTTGCAACAGACACTCTACGAAGAGATGACCGCCCGTCTGGATCCTGATGAATCCAGCGTGCCCTGCCAGGTTGATGACTACTGGTACTACAGCCGCTTTGAGCCGGAACGGGATTACCGCATTTACGCCCGCCGCAGAGGCAGCCTGGAAGCCGATGAAGAAATCCTGCTCGATACCAATCAACGCGCAGAAGGTCATGAGTACTATGCGCTGGGAGGCTTTGAAGTCAGCGACGACCATCGTTTTGTCGCCATCGCTGAAGACACTGTCAGCCGCAGAATCCACCAGGTCCGCATCCTCGATCTCCAGACGGGTGAATTTACATCAGACCTGATAGAGGGCACATCATCTTCACTGGCGTGGTCCACTGATGGCGCCTATCTTTTCTACCTGAAAAAACACCCTGAAACCCTTCTGGCCTACCAGTTGATGCGGCACGAGGTGGGCACCGGCAGCAATGCCGACGTGATGGTCTACGAGGAGAGTGATAATACCTTTTATACCACCCTGGCCCGCAGCCGCTCGCGGGAATACATATTCCTGCACCACCACAGTACCGAAACATCGGAAATACAGTTACTGCCCGCGAATGAGCCACTGGCTGCGGTAAAACCATTTTTGCCGCGTGAAACCGGCCATGAATACGAAATCGACCATGCCAACGGCCGGTTTTACATATGCAGTAACTGGCAGGCGGTCAATTTTCGTGTACTGGCGACAACGCTGGATGACAGTACCGACAAGTCGAAGTGGCAGGAGATCATAGCGGCCCGTACTGACGCCATGGTCGAAAGCATCCAGGCATTTGACGACTGGCTGGTGGTTGGTGAACGCAAGGACGGCCTCAGACAAGTTCGCATCCTTGCGCATGATGGAAGCAGGGACAGATACCTCGAAGCCAGTGAGTCCGTATACGTGATGTGGCCGCACCTGAATGTCAATACGCACAGCAGCCGGATCCGGTATGGTTATTCCAGCCTGGTGACACCAACGCAAATTCTGGAGATCGACCTTCGGAAAGGTACAACCCGACTGCTCAAGCAGGAGAAGGTCGGCGGTGGTTTCAACAGCCATGATTACTTAACACAACGACAAATGGTGACCGCACGCGACGGCACGGCAGTACCGGTGTCGCTGGTGCACCACGAGGACACACCGCTTGATGGCAGCGCGCCCGCATTGATCTATGCCTACGGCTCGTACGGTTACTCGATGGACCCATCTTTCCGCAGTTCCATTATCAGCCTGCTGGACCGTGGTTTAATTTACGCCATCGCACATGTTCGCGGCGGTCAGGAATTGGGGCGTGACTGGTATGATAATGGTAGAAAATTAAATAAATTCAATTCTTTTAATGATTTTATTGATATTACACTTGAATTACAAAAGAAAAAAATAATCGACCCGGATCGCACTTACGCGACGGGCGGCAGCGCTGGCGGGCTGCTGGTCGGAGCCGTGATAAACCTGGCACCGGCGCTGTACCACGGTGTGGTTGCCGCCGTGCCATTCGTTGACGTTGTCACGACCATGCTGGACGAGTCCATCCCGCTGACCACTGGAGAGTTTGATGAGTGGGGTAATCCGAAAAACAGGGCGTATTACGACTACATGCTGTCGTATTCACCCTATGATCAGGTGAAGCAACAGCCCTACCCCAACCTGATGGTCACGACCGGTCTGCACGACTCACAGGTGCAATACTGGGAACCTGCCAAGTGGGTGGCCAAATTGCGGGAGATGCGCACAAATAACAATCTGCTGATACTGCACACGGACATGGATACGGGCCATGGCGGAGCATCAGGACGATACAAGCGTTACAGGGAAGTAGCACGCGAATTTGCCTTTGTGCTGGATCTGGCGCAGCGCTAGATTCAGTCTTTTTTGAAATTGCGCACCTGCAACCTGAGCATCCAGCCAATAAAAACACCGGTACAAAGGATGGTCAGCAATCCAACAAGCTGGATAAACTGCGGCGGAAGACTATCGAAAAGACCTTCAAGAACCGCGCTTGCCACGGTCAATATTGCCAGTAGCGTCAGGACAATATATTTCATCATGTGCTTACCCTCGGTTTCAGAGTACGTCCACTGTAAGCACATTTAAAAACCCCGGCTTGACCGTCGCGGTCAACAACTTGACCATCGATTTTACGCGGTTTCTCCAACTGTAATTACGGGGCACACTTGGCTGAGTGAGTTGTGTGCTTAAGCAAGGCGTTACTCAGTGGCGGCCCACAGCACCTAAAATCGGACAGCGCTTACTGCTTACTTAACCCCATGCATCCCCTTACGCACCAGCGGTGTCACAGCAAACGCTATCGCCGCCGCAACGATGCCTATCCAGAACATCATCATGAACAGATCACCATATTTTGCCGACGCAAGCGCCACGTCCAGGGTCTCGCCTTCAGGTACATCCAGCGCCGACAACTCACCGAACTTGGCGGCCAGAACTTCCGAATAGGCGGTTGCAAGGAACCACGCACCCATCATGACGCTGACCACGCGTGGTACGGATAACTGGGTAACGGCGCTTAGCCCGATAGGTGAAATACTGAGCTCGCCCAACTCGAGAATACCGTAGGCCAGTACCAACCACCAGACACTGGCCACGCCATTGATGCCTGCCAGATGGGCAGCATACGCCATGGGCAAAAACGCCAACCCACCAAACAACAAGCCAATTGCACTCTTGGCTGGTTTGGTCGGATTCACACCCCGCCGGTCCAGCCACGGCCACAGCCACGTAAAGAATGGCGTTAACGCCACGATGAAGAATGCACCGAGGAATGTCAGTGAGCCGGCTGTCTGCTGTACAAATGACATATCACGGATAAAAGCGACAACCATCAATACAAACACGAGGCCAAGCAGTACTTCACCGGTGCGCAGCCGGTTCAGACCCGCCAGCCTAAGTGCCATCAGCATGGCCAGCGGGCTGATGATCAGTGGAACGATCGTCCAGGGCACGACAGGTTCACCGGTAGCGCTGCCAGTACTGAACAAGTCCTTGGTCAAAAGACGGTCTGTAAAAGCCACCCAGGAACCATAGGTTTGTTCATACAGGACAAAAAACACCAGGGCCATGATGATCAGCACAACCAGGCTGATCATCTGCTGGCGTTCAACACGGCTACATTGTTTGACCAGGAACCAGATAAACCACACCACCAGCACGGCCGACATGATGTGCATGGCGCCCGAAACTGTCCACGTGTTTTGCATCAACTGCCAGATCACGCAGACACCCGCCAGTGAGCCCAGGTAAATTGCCCATTCACGGTTGAGCGGCCCGAGAATTTTTTCTTTCAGCAATTCCGGTTTTTTGGGCTCTGCATGACCATGCAGGTACTTCTGTCCCGTCAGAAATACCGTCAGGCCCAGCAACATGCCTATACCTGCCGCGCCGAAGCCGTATTTCCATCCAAAGGTCTCACCCAGGTAACCGCAGATCAGGCTGGCGAACAGTGCGCCAACATTAATACCGGCATAGAAAATGGTAAATCCGCCATCCCGGCGCGGATCATTTTGCGGATATAGCTTGCCGACGATGGTTGAAATATTTGGTTTTAACAGGCCAACACCACCAATGATCAGGGCCAGCGAAAAATAGAATATCTGTAAAGCGGATTCATCACGCTGCACTTCCCCGCCTACCATGCTTGCCTGCTCGCCTTCAAAAGCCATGCCAAAATGCCCCAGGCATAGCAGCACCGCACCCGCAACCACCGCCTTGCGCATACCCAGCCAGCGGTCCGCCAGCATACCGCCGAGGACCGGCATTGCATAAACCATTCCCCCGTAAGCACCCAGCAACTGGTAACTGGGCGCGTCGCCCATCAGGTGGTACTTGATCAGGTAAAGGAATAAAAGCGCCTTCATTCCATAAAAAGAAAAACGCTCCCACATCTCGGTAAAAAAGCAGATGTACAGCCCCTTGGGATGCCCCCAGAACTCTTCGCCGGGGTGAAAGTGTTCGCTATTGTCTGTTGCGCTCATATTTTTCTTCGTGGTTTGGTTGATTGGATGGTGACTCAGAATCCGATGAAATCAGGCTGGAGTCAAATGCTTTATCGTTGCAAATAGACCCGGAATTCGGATTGTCGTGTCCAAACAATGTGGCCGCATTTTGAGTTGGGATGGACACAATTACTCACTGGGGTAATATATGGACGTAAAAGGATCCTGCCCATAATGGGGGCGAAAGCCATAGTTTTAACACGGTGAGGGCTTAACTCCATGTTTACCAATCATGCAAACGCCTCGGCTATTATCTTGATGCAGAAGTCGCTATCGTGGCTGTTCCTGTCAGTCTTGTTGGTGGCCTGTTCCGCTCCTTCACTAAAAACAGATACCGCCGAGCTTGAGTCAAGTTATGCCAGTCCCCCGGCAAGCACGGGTGTACTGGCCGAGATGGCTAATGATATTTTCACAAGGCATGGGCCGGAATATTCCGGCTTCAAGTTACTGGACGAAAGTGCGGACAGCCTGATATGGCGTCTGGCGCTGATTGACTCCGCCACCACTTCGCTGGATATCCAGACCTACCTCTGGTATGCGGATGATACGGGCCTTCTTGTCCTGCAACGGGCTGTCGAAGCTGCCAACCGGGGTGTGCGCGTCAGACTGATCATCGATGACCTGCTGACCATTGGCCTGGAACAGGGAATGTATGAGCTGCAGAACCATCCGAATATAGAGTTACGCCTGTTCAATCCCTGGAAGAATCGTTCAACACTCTCGCGGGCCGGCGAGATGATCGCGCAGATGGAGAGATTGAACACACGCATGCATGACAAGCTGCAGATCGTTGACGGTAATGCAGCCATCGTTGGCGGGCGCAATATCGGCGATCACTACTTTGGTTTGGCCGATGCATATAACTTTCATGATCTGGATCTTCTTGGATTCGGCCGTATCGCCCGCCAGTCGAACGCGATGTTTGATCACTTCTGGAACTCCGGGTGGGTCGTATCCGCAGCCGAACTCGATACCACGCATGATGCCGAGTTCGCACAGCAAAAATGGCAGGACATCCGAGACAGAACAGCGGCGTCTGCAAAACTGAAACCCTTTGGTTCGGAAGTTAAAGACTGGAGTGAAAAGCTGGCCGGGATCACCGGTGAGTTGCACTTGGGCACAAGTTACCTCGTGTTTGACGAGACCACAGAGGATGCCATAGCGCAGAATGTTGCGGACAAGATGTTTGGATTCATGGACCTCGCTCGGGAAGAACTGTTGATTACCAATGCATATATCATTCCCAGTGAACCGGCGATTGATTTTCTCTCGGAACTGACAAATCGTGGTGTGAAAGTCCGTATGCTGACCAACTCGCTTGCCTCGCATGATGTGCCTGCAGTCAATTCTCACTATGAGAAATGGCGGGACGACATTATCAACACCGGCACCGAGTTATATGAAATGCGACCAGACGGGATCATCAAGACCCTGGTTGATGTCCCGCCTACTGAGTCCGATTTTATCGCGCTGCATACCAAGGCCGTCGTGGTTGACCGGCAACAGGTTTTTATTGGCTCGATGAATTTTGATCCCCGCTCGTTCAACATCAATACCGAGGCCGGGGCATTTGTTCAAAGTCCGGGACTGGCTGAAGACCTTGCCAGGGTCATGGAACGTGACATGGCTCCAAAAAATGCCTGGCAGGTCTTCCTTGACGACAAAAAAAAGCTGTACTGGGTGAATTCTGATGAAACAGTTGATAGACAGCCTGCAAGGGATTACGGCCAAAGGATAATGAATGTAATTCTCAAAGTCGTACCAAAAGAACAGAATTAGCATGAATGCCTGCTGATGGCAGGCGTAACAGGAGGACCTGATGAATATCCATACCTCTGATTACAGGACAATAAAAATTTTCATGGTTGTTTTTTTCAGCCTGGTGCTGACGGCATGCGGTGCGCCCGCATGGAAACGGCCGATACCGGTTGACCAGGTCGATTTCCTGACCCATGCGCGCACGCTGTCAGACGGTGACTTGACGGTAACATTGGCGGTTCCCAGCAAGGAAGAAACCGAACAGCTATTTGGCACTTCTTTATATGCAGATGAAATCCAGCCCGTCTGGATCAAAGTCGAAAACAACAGCGAAGACCATTTTATCCTGATGAAAACTGGCGTTGATCCGGATGGCTTCTCGCCGTTGGAAGCTGCCTATCAGCGCCACTCCGGGTCCAAGGAAACCAAGCAGGAAATGAATTTATTTTTCTATTCAATGGATTTCAAGAACCCGATCAAAGCCGGCCATACCACATCAGGGTTCGTCTTTACCAACCTGGATGAAGGCCACAAGGCTGTAAATATCGACCTGCTCAGTGACAATGAATTGATAACTTTTTCATTCGTAGTCAGGGTCGAAAGCATTTTAACTGATTACAGCCTGATCGATATTGACTCCATATATGAGACACCGATTGAAATTGATAGCGAGTCCGAATTGCAAGCAGTACTGGAATCTTTTCCATGCTGCACTGTAAACAAGAAAGGCGACAAGCGGGGTGATCCATTAAATATTGTAATGATAGGAAGCAAGGAGGATATCTTCTCAGCACTTATCCGTAGAGGTTGGCATGAAACCGAGTTTACCCACGCTGCATCGGCCTGGAAAACCACAAAATCATTCGCCTTTGGCAGCAGCTACCGCTATTCTCCCATCAGTGCTTTATACGTATTTGACCGCCCCCAGGACATAGGTTTACAGAGAGCACGCAATACCATCCACTTGCGTAATCACATGCGTCTGTGGCGTACTCCATACAACTACCAGGGCTATGAGATTTACCTGGGGCAAATTTCCCGGGATGTTGGTGTCAAATTCAATAAGCGAACCGTCACTACGCACGCGATCGACCCCGATGTTGATGACACCCGCAATAATTTGATTGGCGACCTGGCTTATTCCCAGTCCATGTCAAAATTCGCCTTTGTAAGAGGCTCGCAGGTTTCAACGTTGCAGGATACCCACTACAACCTGACACCGGACCCGTACTACTCGGACGGACTTCGCGCCGTGATGTTTTTTGAAAGCCGGCCAACGACGCTGGATAAAATCGATGTTCTGAAGTGGGAACAAACCCGCGTGCAACAAGAGTTGAATGAAAACTGATTTATTGGAGTGAATCCGGGTTTACAAACCAGCAAGCTATTTCCGGGACCTGCGTCTTCCTCCACCGAGTATGCGCACCCAGACCACGATTTCTGCCACGAGCCCAAATAGCATGAACACCCCTGCGTGCAAGGCCATCCCCAGGAAATAAAATATGCATGCGAAAAGCACAAACAGGAAGGTGACAGAGTGGTATTTCATTTCTGAATTCTAACCTCAAATAAACCGGATATGCCGCTTGTCTTTCAGTAAAATCCCCAGCAGAGCACAAAAACATCCGCATAAATGACAAAAAGAAAAATCATCATCGATTGCGACCCCGGCCAGGATGATGCCGTCATGCTGCTGCTGGCGCTGGCCTGCCCTGATGAACTGGATATCCTGGGTATCACCACCGTGGCCGGCAACGTGCCGCTGGACCTGACACAGCGGAATGCGAGGATCATGTGTGAACTGTCAGGCAATACCGATGTGCCGGTATTCGCCGGTTGTGACAGACCCATGAACCGCGAACTGGTGACCGCGGAAAACGTGCATGGCAAGACTGGAATCGACGGTGTTGATATCTATCAACCCGACATGCCACTGCAAGGCCAACACGCGGTGGATTTTATTATCGAAACCCTGCTCGCCGCGGAGGATGATTCCATTACATTGGTTCCGACGGGGCCACTGACCAATATCGGCCAGGCGATATCCGGACAACCGGAAATTCTGCCAAAAATCAAGGAAATCGTGATGATGGGCGGCGCCATGCGGGAGGGCGGCAACACATCACCCAGCGCCGAGTTTAATATCCTGGTTGATCCCGAAGCGGCACATATCGTTTTGCGCTGTGGACGACCGGTCACCATTGCACCGCTGGACATGACCCACCAGGCCATGGTCACACGCGAGCGGCTTGAGCAGATTCGCCAAATAGATTCACCCATCGGTACCGCCGTGGTCGGAATGATGGAGTTCTTCAACCGCTTTGACAGCGAAAAATACGGCAGCGATGGTGCGCCGCTGCATGACCCCTGCACCATTGCCTACCTGCTCAAACCGGAACTGTTTGAGGGTAAAATGTGCAATGTGGAAGTGGAAACGGATTCCCCGTTGACCGGCGGACATACCGCAGTCGATTTCTGGGGCGTCACCGGGCGGCCCAAAAATACCAATTGGTTATACCGGGTCGACGCGAACGGCTTTTTCAAGTTGCTGATAGAACGGTTAAAAGGATGAAGAATATATCGGTCGCCATCATCGGATCCATAAACCTGGATATCGTTGCCACCGTACGGGAGTTTCCGCTACCCGGCGAAACCGTCACCAACGCCGTGGTCAGGCGCTTCCCGGGTGGAAAAGGCGCCAACCAGGCTATTGCTGCCCACCGCCTGGGTGCCGCTGTATACATGGTGGGACGGGTCGGAAATGACCCAATGGCAGAGGAAGCGCTACATACCTTGCGCAAAGAAGGCATCGACCTTGGCTTTTGCAAGCCGCTTGAGGGGTATGCTACCGGCCTGGCCATGATCGTTGTCAATGAGGCGGGTGAAAACCAGATTGTCGTGGCACCAGGCGCCAACGCTGCATTTGATGCTGAACACCTTGAAATTCCCGCCACCGACGCGAGCATTGCCCAGCTTGAAGTACCGTTTGAAACCATTCTCAAGGCGGCCGGCGAAGCTAACAATTTCTTCTGCCTTAACGCCGCCCCTGCCAAGCCGGTGCCACACGAAATACTGGAGCACGTGAACTTGCTGGTTGTCAACGAGATCGAAGCCCGTACGCTGGGTACTGAACTGGATAATTATAAAGGCCTGCTGGCCACCACTTATGGTGCTGAAGGCGCCGTGCTCCGCCGGCATGGCAGACAGGTGGCAAAGGCCAGGCCACCCAAGGTGGAGGTCGTAGATACCACTGGCGCCGGCGATGCCTTCACCGCAGCACTGACCGTTGCGCTGGTCAGCGGAAAAGATCCACAGATAGCACTGGAGGAGGCCTGCGTAGTAGGTGCCCTGGCCACTACAAAAATGGGTGCCCAGTCCTCCCCGACACTGGCTCAGATCAAGAACCTGTAGGAGCGATCGATGAATTCGGTCGCGATGATTTTTTGTAGGTAAATCGCGACCAGCTGCGCCGATCGCTCCTACAGGGCACCACCGCTTGACTTAAGTCAACTCGGACCTAAGTTTTGTTACCACAAGCACCCCAAAGCACGTAAAATTCATTCCTCAAAACACATAGATATTTACTCCTTTTCAACTCGGAAAATGGATGTGTAAATTTGCCATCGCTGGCACAGATATTAATAAATCATCACATAAATTTGGCGCATTTTTTGGTTGGCAAAAGGAGCCATCCAAAAGGATAAATTCACCTGACATCTGAAGTGAAACGACATGACAGCAATACCTGAAAATCTGACACTATTGATCACAATCGCAATCGTCGCCCTGGCTTTGATCGGTTTGTTTTTTCTTGTCGTAACCAGGCTATCCCTGATCTACCAGGCCAATGATGCCAATTCCGATCCCGATACGGCACATATTTACTGGATCTATAAAAGTCCGTTTTTTATCAAGCTGGCGGACCGGATGTTTGTTGTATCGAGCATACTGTTGCTTCAGTACAGCAAGCTGGTGAGCCTTGTTGTAAAACGCTTAAATCCTTCTCTTGAAGGCAAAAGGATTTTGCAGGTTTCCTGTGCTTTCGGAAATGTGTCTGAAAAAATTGCCGAAAGCTGTGCAAGACAGGACGCCGCAGAGTTTGTGCTGACCGATATCATGCAGAGCGAATTGGACAATGCACAAAGAAAGCTGAAGCGTTTTGGAGATCTGTGTACTTACAGCAAACAGGACGCCACGAACCTGGAGTTTGAAGATCAGTCGTTTGACTACGTGGTTGCGTTTTTCCTCCCGCATGAACTGCCTTTTGACAAGAAAGTACAGCACGTCAAAGAAGCCCACAGGGTATTAAAGCCTGGCGGTAAAGTGGTTTTTGGTGAATTCCACAAACCAAGACTTAAGGTTTTAGAGGTTCTCGGGCGTATTTATTTTAAAATTTTTGAGCCCTATGCGACTGAAATGTGGGATGAGTTCGACATCACGAAAGTCCTTGAAGATGAGGCGGCCGGTTCTTACCGGGTAGAAAAGGATACATTTCTTTTTGATAACTTCCAGGTCTTAGCGGCGAAACGGCTAACATAACCCACAACGGCTGTGTCCGGGCTGCCACCAGGCGCCCGTAACCGGGGAACTCTTACAACGATTCCTGCTGCTCTTTTTTCGGCAATAATTCGATCAGCTGACCTATACCCTGCAGGAGTCTGCGTAGTGGCAGCGGCAAATCGTCCCAGTCCATGCTGTCCATCGTGTTTTTAACACCCAATCCCAGCTCCGTATCCCCTTCTATTCGGATCCTGCGCTGAAAGAACAACGTGTCGGGATCGGCCTGGCGTGTGGCCAGTAATATGAAATCCGGGCTTTCGCCACTGATGCATACGTCGTCCTTCAGTTCACGGTCCACCGGGACGAATTTATCGCTGCCGACACTGATCAACCAGTCTATGCACAGGTCGGTGACCTTTATCCTGACTTTCGCTCCTTCAAGAAAATCGAGTTCACCATGCTGTAGTGGTTCGCGAAACGCCTGGTTCAGGACAACGGCTAATAGCGGCTTCTGGGCCGAGTAGGGTATGAAACGCCCCGGTATGCCAATAACCTTTTTTGCTATTGGCCGGACGTAATCTGTAATGGGCAGCATCGGCGCTCTCAATGTAGGTGAGCGCTCAGTATATTTGCCGATTTCAACGATGTGTTGATTCAGATCAATGTGACGAAAGATACTGCGCATAGAATATCCTGCCACTAGCCCGTAATCTGGATCAGCCATGGAATTAGTGTGTCCCGCGGGGAATCTGCCCTCGTTAAAAGCCGCTGTCGACAACGGTGCGGACTCTGTTTACGTCGGTTTCAAGGACGATACCAATGCAAGGCACTTCGCCGGCCTGAACTTTACCGATCGCACGTTTGAAAAGGCCGTCAGCTATGCACGGGACAAGGGCCGCAAGATCTTCGTGGCAATCAACACCTACCCGCAGCCGAAGGGATTCGAGCGCTGGCAGAAAGCGGTGGACCAGGCAGCGGAGTTTGGCGTAAACGCCCTGATCCTTGCCGATATGGGCGTCATGGACTATGCCGCCGAGCGCTGGCCTGAATTGAACCTTCACCTGTCGGTGCAGGGTTCAGTGACCAGCGCCGAAGGTATTCGTTTCTATCACGAGAACTTCGGTATCCGGCGTGTCGTCCTGCCACGCGTGCTATCGGTCAACCAGGTTGCCCACGTAATCACCGAATCTCCCGTGCCGGTCGAGGTTTTTGGCTTTGGAAGCCTGTGCGTCATGGTCGAAGGCCGCTGCCTGTTGTCCAGTTATGCCACGGGCCGCTCACCCAACACCTACGGCGCCTGCTCTCCGGCATCGCATGTGCGTTGGGAAGAGACAGGGGACGGCACCAATACGCGCCTCAACGGCGTATTGATCGACCATTATGGCGAAGGTGAAAAAGCTGGTTACCCGACATTGTGCAAGGGCCGTTTCCAGGTAGGCGACAATACCTTCTATGCGCTGGAAGAACCCACCAGCCTGAACACTCTTTCGATCCTGCCAAAGCTCAGGGAAATCGGCGTCAGCGCCATAAAGGTTGAGGGCCGCCAGCGCAGCCCCGCTTACGTGGGCCACGTGACCGCCGTCATGCGCGCGGCAATCGATGAATGTATGAAAAACCCGCATGGTTACCGCCCAAAAGAGCAGTGGATGCGAAAACTGGCGACGGTATCAGAGGGCTCCCAGACCACGCTCGGCGCCTACCACCGACCCTGGCAATAGGCACAGGCAACAGGCAATTATGATGAAACTATCCCTCGGACCGATACAGTACTTCTGGGAACGCGAGCACGTGCTGGATTTTTATCAGCAGGCCGCCGACAGCCCGGCAGAAATTATCTACCTCGGCGAGGTGATCTGCTCAAAACGGCGCCTGGTTAAATTTGAGGACTGGCTGGCCATTGGCAACGAACTCAAACAAAGCGGCAAGGAAGTAATTCTGTCCTCCCTGACCCTGCTCGAAGCAGCGTCCGAGATGAGCAGCCTGAAGAAACTGTGCGCCAACGACTCCTTCATGGTCGAGGCGAACGACATATCCGCAGTGCAATTGCTGTCATCTGCCGGAAAAAGCTTCGTCACCGGTCCCAGTTTCAACATTTACAACGGACGCAGCCTGCAACTACTCGCCGGCAAGGGCCTGAAACGTTGGGTATTGCCGGTTGAACTGGGCCTGGATACCCTCAAAGACCTGCAAGGGTTGCGCCCCGACGGAGTGGAAACAGAAGTATTTGCACTGGGTCGACTGCCGCTGGCCTATTCAGCGCGTTGCTACACGGCGCGGTCGCACAACCTGCCCAAGGATGACTGCCAGTTCAAGTGTATCGATTACCCGGACGGCCGCATGCTGGAAACGCAGGAGAAACAGGAATTCCTGGTACTCAACGGTATCCAGACGCAGTCGGCGCTAACCCACCAGGTACTGGACCAGGTGCCCGAACTGGCGGGGCTGGGTGTCGATGTACTCCGTATCAGTCCCCAGAACCATGGCACCATGGAGATACTGAATATCTTTAATAAATCTATAAATAATAATACTATAGATAATTTAGGTGAGGAATTACTTGAGTTTATTCCCAACGGTGTATGCAACGGCTACCTGGTCGAAAAAGCAGGGATGGATTATGGGACTCGACAAACTGCTTGAACATCATCACCGCCAGGTGAACAGGAAGGCCTGGGGAGACCTGCGGCAGTTCTCCGATGCCCTCGCCAAGAGTAACCAGCTAAAACCGGTCAACCCGGCCGTATCGCCCAGGCTGCAGATAACCGCCTTATGTAATCGCAGCCTGCTCAACAACGGCCCTGCCCTTTTGTTCGAGAACGTGCAGGGCTTTGACATGCCGGTGCTCGGCAACCTGTTTGGCGCCGAACAAAGGGTGCTGGCCGCCCTGGAACTGAAAAACCGGCAGGAATTACGAGAATTGGGGCAGGAGTTTGCCTTCCTCAGAAATCCCCACCTGCCTGAAAACCGTAAATCGGCGCTGGACGTGGTGCCGGGCTTCGCCAGGCTTGCACACGTTACACCCAAGCAAAAGGATAGCGCCCCCTGGCAGGAAAATATTATTGAAGGCCCTGATGTCGACCTGGAAAACCTGCCCATATCCACCTGCTGGCCGGGCGATGCGGGCCGGCTGATCACCTGGGGTATGGTTATCACCCATGGCCCCAATAAGCCACGGGTCAACCTGGCCATCTACCGTCAGCAGGTGATTGGCAAAAACAAACTGATCATGCGCGGGCTGCCCCACCGTGGCGGTGCGCAGGACTTCCGTGAGTTCCAACAGGCCAATTCGGGCAAACCGTTCCCCGTGTCCGTTGTTATCGGCGCCGACCCGGCTACCTTGCTGGCTGCCGTGACACCAATACCCGACACGCTTTCCGAATACCAGTTTGCCGGTTTGTTACGTGGGCGCAGGAGCAGGGTCGTCAAGTCCTCTCTGACCGCCCTGCCCGTCCCGCACGGTGCTGAGATAGTGCTGGAAGGCCATATTTATCCCGGTGAGACGGCAACTGAAGGCCCGTTTGCCGATCATACCGGCTATTACAACGCCACCGCCGATTTCCCGGTTTTCACGGTTGAGCGTATCAGCCACCGCGCAAACCCGGTCTACCTGACAACCTACATGGGTAAACCCGGAGAAGATGAACCTTCCATCATGGCCTCGGCCCTGAACGAGATGTTCATACCGCTGTTACAGGAACAGTTCCCCGAGGTCGTTGACTTCTACCTGCCGCCGGAAGCCTGCTCTTACCGTGTCGCCATCGTCAGCATCCGCAAGCATTATCCCGGACATGCGCGCCGGATCATGTTTGGCATCTGGTCCTGGCTGCGCCAGTTCACTTATACCAAGACGGTCATTGTTGTCGATGACGATATCGACGCCCGCAACTGGAAAGAGGTGATCTGGGCCATCTCCACCCGCGCCGACCCGGTGCGCGATACCGTGCTGGTCGAAAAGACACCCATCGACTACCTCGACTTCGCCAGCCCGGAACCTGGGCTCGGCGGCAAGATGGGTATCGATGCGACCAACAAGATCGGCTCGGAAACCAGCCGTGACTGGGGCAGGGTCGCTGGCATGGACAAAGACACCATGGAAAAAATCGAGCAGATCGCGCAAACTCTCGGTTTCTGATTACCTCGACAGGACCTGGCCATGATGAAGCGTGTGTTTCCACTGGGCGTGATGCTGCTTTCGCTTTTGCTGGTGTCCTGTGGGGGCACCGCGGTGACCGGCAACAACACCAGCCTGTCCAACAAGTGGCGTATCCAGGTCAGCGAGGGTGCAAAATCCACCGGCAGCCTGGTATTCCGCATCACCCCCGATGGACAGGCCTCGACAGATGTCTCGGTCGGAATTGTTGAAGGTGCACGTGAGAACAAGATAGCCTCGGTCATCCGCGACGCCTTCCGCGCGCAACTGCCGCCGGATGGGTTCCACATTGAAAGAGACGATGGCGAGGATGTCCTTGTAAAACGACGCGGGGACACCCCCAGGTTTGCACTGGCGCTAATATCAAGCACGGTTAAGTCCGTGCGTATCAGGCTGGATAAGGAGTAACCGGGAATCGATGTGGGAGGCGCGACTCCACGATTGTGCCAAACCCTGTAGGAGCGACGCTCGCGTCGCGATTTGTTCAGTTTTGCACTAAGATTCAAGAGCATCGCCACCAACACGTGGCTCCTACGGGTTTTATTTTTACCTCAATATATAAACCGGGTGATCGGCGTCGGGATCGTAGTACGGCTCCATCTTTACTGCCAACTTTGCCAGTTTCTCCTGCCGGTTTTCCGGCGCAGGATGGGTGCTTAAAAATTGCGGCGGGCCTGACCCGGACACATCCCCCATTTTCTTCCACAAGGTTGCCGCTGCTCTCGGGTCGTACCCGGCCTTGGCAGCCAGTTCAATACCAATGCGGTCAGCTTCTTTTTCAGCAGAGCGGCTGTTGGGCAGGTTAACGACCAGCATTGCTGTAAGTGCGGCGCCTGTCAGTGCAACGCCGGTATTATCGGAAGCAATCCCGACCGCTGCGACACCTACGGCGGTGGCCATTTGCATCGACATTTTCTCTGCCGTATGTTTTGCCAACGCATGCGAAATCTCGTGGCCCATAACCTGTGCCAGTTCATCATCGCTCGGTTTAACTTTCTCCAGCAACCCCGTGTAAACGGCCATCCTGCCACCTGCCATACACCATGCATTTACCATTTCAGGATCCTCGATAACCACGACACTCCATTCCCAGTTGGCCGTGTCGGGACGCATCTTGATGGCCTCGGTGATCAGGCGGCCCGTTATATTTTCAACCCTGGCGGTGACCGCTGTTTTATCCTCGATCTTTCCGGCCTTATCCAGTTCATTTACCGTTGAAAGGTAGGCTTCCTTCGAAGATACGATGGATGACTCCTCGGAAACCAGCATCAGCTGACGGCGTCCCGTGGGACTGGTGGCGCATGCGGCCAGCAGCAATAAAACAATGGAGAGGATGAGTAAACGGCTGGTCTGGGTCATGTACGGGTACCTGCTTGAGTTCTATTTCACAGATTGTAGCTCAAGATGTTGTGGTGTTTATTATTCACAAAACTGAATCTGGCTGATTCCCATGGAAAAGGGCCTGGAAATAACCACAGGCCCTTTTTTGGGGTCAGATTTCAAACTCTAACAAAACAACCCCAATCAAGTGGGTTCCGCGCTGGTGTCTGGCGGTTGGCCTCCAATTCGCCGGGGGCAACCAGCGCGCTTATTAATGACAACCGATGCCCGGCAGGCGGGTCAATCGTGCTAAGTCCATCTCGAGATTGCCATCAATCCCGCTGAATGAAGCATGACCGGAATCACAATCCGTCAGGTTTATGGTGATCGTTCCCCAGGTCGTTACCGGTATAGCCGGATTGCCGAACACACCGTTGATGGCTTCGAACATCTCCAATTCGTACGACAGGCCAAACTCAAGGTCTTCGTTGAACAGTTCGGAGTGCAGCCAGAGCCTCTCGCCGTTGCTGGTATGACCGTAATAAAAAACCGTAAACCCCAGCTCATGCACGTTAAAGTCCAGACCGTGCCCCGGATTACTGGGATCGTAAAACATTCCGTTCACGCCAACGTCTGGGGACAGCACCGGGAGTTGCACGTCACTGGCAACATCCTCGAACTTCAGGCCGACCCGGAGGTCGTCAAATAGCGCCGGCTGACCAGCCATTTGCTCGCCCCGGATGGCCACCGCTGTGACCTTTCCACCACCCTGGTTCAGAAAATTAACCAACTCACTGTCAATCACAGGGTCGCTGGACTCATTTTCCGGATCAGCCCACAGCGTTACAACCTCGCTTCCGCCAGCGCCATATTCAACTTTCAGCACGACCAGCATTTCGGTGACTGTTGGGAAGCCGCCGCCAATATCTACCTCCACACCACCATTACCGACTACGAATTGGCCGTCCTTCATGCCAAAGGAAATTTCCGGTTGTCCACCACCGTCAAGCCGGTCAAGGATCAGTATGAAGAACATATGACCCATTTCGCGCGCGGGTTCGATCAGGAAACTGGCGTAAAACACGTCGCCGTCATCACTGAACAGGACATGATCAATGCTCGTTGACCTGGAAGCTGTGCGTGCGCCATTATCATCAAATGGGAAGTCGTAAACCGCCTTGCCGGTGCCACTTTCGAGGTCTGCCTCGGTGCGGTTGACATAGAAATTGTTTTCAGCATCAAGCTGCCAGTCGTCCCGCAAACCAACCGCCGGCCCGGCGGGGCTGACCGAAATCAGGGCATTGTCGGGGTAATCCGTAAAAGTTTCGAAAATGATTGGATCAGCCAGCATATTGCTGCTGCCCGCAAGCAGCAAGAGACAGAAAAGTCCGGTATTGAATTTTGCGTACATAATCTTTCTCCAGTTGAATCACTCGTCAACTTGCAGTGACAAGATCAGGGGAGGACGTTAACGTCCTCCCCTGCGAAAGGAACCTATTCCTCATAGCTCAGGAGGGGTCCCAATTCTTCAAGCGGGTAACCGGTGACAACCCAGGCTTCGATACCACCTTCCGGGTTGGTGCCCCAGCCGACGATGCGGTCGCCCAATGCTGAGACCCCGGTGGCCTCGTTCAGTATCCACCTGGAACCAAAGCTGGACGCTGCGCCAGCGCCGGTCTTGGTGAGGATGTACTCGAGATCGTACATGTAGCCAATCACCTCATCCTCAGGCACGTCCTCTTCCTCGATCACAGGGTTACCAGCCCAGACGAAAGCCTCGGAGGGGTAGAGAATGCTCTGGCTTGTACCCACGACCATGAGATCACCATCCACCGCGCCAGCCCTGTAGGCAATGCCGGTCGCCACGCTGTCGAGCTTCTTCTTGGAGAGGCCGCCCAGTCCCTTGACCACCCAGGTTTCGACAACATCCGTGGTGGTGGGATCATCCCCTTCAAACCAGATACAGGCCTGGGGTCCCCTGGGACTGTCGCTTCGTCCAGCGATGTAGATGACGCCCTCAGGGGTCTCGGTCATGGCGTAAGCTTCGGCAAACCTGCCGCCGGGGATCTTAGGCAGGATCGTGCTCGTCAGGAGCGCAACTACATTACCGTCCGCATCCACCTCAGTACCCTCGAAGATCGTGACGAACGCCTTGTTCCCGTTTCTTGTCCCGCCGTAACCGGCGATAATAGTTCCATCCGCTGATACGGCCTGGGCCGAGCTGTATTGGAGCGTCTGCCCCTCCACATCATCGATTACTTCCTGGATGGTCAGCTGAACCGGGATCGGCACACCTTCTTCATCAAAGGGCCCTTCCACCGTGTCGACGCGGAACGCCCGCAGGCCTTTCTTGACGTTTCCGGTGCCCACCAGGATGCTACCGTCGACAGACACATCATTCACCTGCATGTCGGATATGCCGCCGCCGAAGTCTGGAAAGGCCACGAAGTCGGTGAGATTCAAGAACTCGTACCCATCCTCTGCATCGAGTACAGGCAGTAGCCACTCAATACCGTAGGTCACCTCGCCCTTGTCATACGTTCCCACCGGCAGCGAGCCGCACCAATCCAGGGAAAGGTTCGACAGGTCAGTCTTGTCATACCCCGGGCAACCATCAACTGTGCCTTCTGTCATGTCCGAGGCCGCAAAGGCGGCACTGGGACGGGATGGTGCAATTTTGCCGATATCCTCCTGCACCTGGAGCTCGTTGTAGAGCGGGGGAATAGTGTCACCATCAAGATTGGTGTTGATAGCCCAGTCGATGTCAGAGCGCCAGGCCCGTTGGAAATCCACAACCACGGTAGATCCAACTGCTGTAAAGCCATCCCGGGAGATGCCCAGAGCCTTGCTGGAATCGTGTGGGCCATCCATGTGTCCCCATCGCCAGAAGTAGAAATCTTCAACAACTGCATCCGGCGGGGGATCATCGCTTGGTGGCGGTTTGCCGGGGATCCCCCCCTTGGCGCCCCATACGGGGGCGCCGGTCAGGAGCAGCAATACGCAGGCTCCTATGGTAATAACAAATTTACTGGTTTTCATAATGTACTCCTTGCGCCTCATAATTCAGGCGCGTCTGCGATGCGATAATCAACGATAGTCAACTCTGCGGAACAGGATGTCGCTGCCCTTCTCGCCTTCCTCCAGCCAGATGCCGTACATCCGCGAGCCGTCGGGTGTCTGGCGCAACTGAGCTGCACCTTGCTGGGGCTTATCTTTGGCCAGCGGGTTCCAGCCTTCCTCTGGCTTGCCGCTGCCGCCCTGCGGAGTGACAAGCACACTTTGGTAGCGTTGCCCCTTGTCCATGGTCCGGCTGTAATAAATGTCCAGTGGCAGCTTGGGATACTCGACACCATCCGGCAGCGTGTTCTGGTTGAAATCCAGACCATAGGCGAGCTGGTAGACGTCCTTATCCCACTCATCTTCCGGGTAAAGAATGGTTCCACCGGTCAGGATGGTTCCCGGCGTCTTGACCAGCCTCGGCTCTGCCACGGTCGTGCGGTTGTTGCGCAGGTTGGAAACGTTACGCGGCGGTTCGAGTGCGCCCGGGCTGTACTCAGTGGTGACCACCTCTTCATCCCAGGTTACGACCTGGTTGACCTCATCGATCACCGGTACCCTGAAGACCACGTTGTGCTCGATAGGATCGGGATCAGACGAGTCGGTCGTCCAGTGCTGACCTCCGTTAAAGGAGCGCCGGATGTAGAAATCGTACTTATCGTTGGCCTTTCTGCCCCAATTTGGCGTCCAGGTGTAGCCGATAAGCAGATCATCCCCGTTAAGTGCACCGCGGTGGGCGCGGGCATCGGAGAAGGGATTTCTTGCCGACGAATCATCGAGATTCTCTTCAGACCAGGTCCATCGGAGCATCTTGATGGGTTTTTCCGCGTCAAACGGATCCTGGAATGTTACGGTCGGCTCCACGCTGCTAAGGTTCCTGGCCCCCGGCGTGAAGTTCTCATAGGCATAGGGATTACCGGATTTAGGTGCAACCATGCGTCGCATGAACACATCTGCGGGTTTACCTCTGCCTTCTTCACCTTCGCGGTACAGTGCTACCAATACGGTTTTCGACTTACCTGCCTTGGACTTGGGTTGGGTGACAAAGCGCACCCGCCGGGCATTATGCGTAGCCGGGATTGGATCACCCTTCCAGTCGAGAAGCAGCGGTGGATCACCATCATACAGAGCGGGATCTTCCGTCAGGTAGACCGGTATCGGGTTTCCAAACTCGTCCAATATCGGGTTTCCGTACTCATCCAGTTTGATCTCCGGCTGATTGATCATGCCTCCGCTGGCGACTGTTACGGGATTGAAAAGATCGAAGCTGTGATAGAAGACATTTTTACCCATATCCGGTTTGTAGCGATCCTCGTCATGTTCATCGCCATCCTCAACGGGCCAAACCGGTATGTAATCATCACCTCCGCCACAGCCGTCATCGTCGTGCTCACCATCCGGGGGTGAGCCAACACCCTTGCTGTCCTCGTAGCCGATGATGACCCAGGCGCTCTTGCTGCCGTCTGGTTTCTTATAGGGCTGCAAGAAGATATTGGGCCGGGAAGCGCCGGTGTTGCCGTCAAGAAAGCGTCCGTCGGCAGTAACACAGACATTATGGATTTCACCCTTGGGGTTTGCTTTCTCCAGGGTGTAGGCGCACAGCGGGTTGGTTCCCGGAACTTCGGCCGTACCGATGCTCGCTAATGTACCGCAGTAGCGATGGGTTCCTTGACCTTCCCCGTCAAAATCGTGCTCTCCATGTCCACCATCGGGGTCCATGTTCTCCATGCTGCAGACTTCGTTGTCGGTTATCCTTACCGGCAGGGTCATGGGCACCAGGGCCTTGACTCTTCCAGCCAGCTCGGGATCAGTGTCCACAATGTCGTCCTTTTCGCCGAACTCCCCTGATGGGTAGTTTTCATCAATTTTGGCAAAATCCTTCAGAGTGATATAGCTGTACCAGACATCGGTCTTATTGTTGGTATTGGCACCACTCCATCCGTCGCCAGGGCCTGCCCCGTCACCCGGCAGCAGACCTTTGGGGTCTTCCTGCCAGACAATGGCAAACCCGACACCGGTACCCGCCCCGGCAAAGAGCTGGAAGGCGTCGCGGCGTCCTGAAGTCAACTTCTCGGGCTTGAACCAGACAATGTCACCGACATAGTCACCGGTACCATTATCAACGTCATTCTGGGTGGTAACGATACCCCTGGCTGCCCAAACGCAGCTGTAGGGCACCTCACCCATTTCGGGGTAGTCATCATAGAAAACCGAACGTTGCGGCCCGCCCACACCGAAGATGTCGTCCTGCCAGTAGCCGTCGTCACCCGTGTAATCGTATCTGCACATGGTGCCCTCGTCGGTTTCACGGCATATTTCACAAGTATCGAATTCGCCATCCCCGTCAGAGTCGATATCAAACGCATCACAAACCGTGACGGCGTAACCAGGACGGCCGCCCCGGCAGTATTTGTCGGTCCAGGCCACAAAGATCTTGTTGTCCTTGACCTTGAGCATGGGCTTCCAGGATTCTCCCGGGTAACCCGCCATGGAAGATTTGTCTGCGGTCTTGGAGATATTACGGCGTTTCCAGGTGTCCCCGTCGTCCCGTGAGACGGCCACGAACACGTCAAGCGCACCGGTACTTTCAACTTGGTCAAGGTAAGAAACCACGATGGGTTTGGCGACATCCCGTGTCTCTATGATCTCGTCGTTTTCATCGTAGTAGACCACTTCGGCTGGCATCTCATTTGATCTCCTGGCCGGTACGTAGACAGGCATGATTTCAATCTTGGCCTTGTCGCTTTTCATATCGGGAGTCTTTGAGATGTTCTTCCGCAAGAGGTTGCCGGCCTTCTGCCCGGAATTCAGATTCTCCCGGGCCTCCTCCCTTGTAATTGCAGCCAGTTCCACCGCACAGGAAGTTTGCGTCGCCGTGATCAGGGCGCCAACGGCGCCAGCATCATAAAAAAGTTCGGCTGGTGTTGGTGGGGGGGCCGGTAGCACGCTATCCAGACAAGCGACTACTTCTTCGCTGATATTGATTGAACCCTGTCCGGGATTTCCATCCGCATCCAGGCTCTGTAACAACCAGGCCATATTGATCACATGGTCGTCATCCATATCGGATTCCCCGAAGAGGTCCGCCGGCGATACCCGGCGTCCACCGAGCGTATCGCCAAGCAACAGGCTGCCCGCCGAAAATGCGACATATTCATCAGGCAGGTACCAGAACTGGCCGTCAATACCGGTAATCCCGGACTGGGTGATGGTCACATATTCCAGGCCCATCACGTTGGCGTCGATGAAGTGCCCCGCTTCGTGTTTGGCCAGAGGATAGGTGACGTAGCCCCAGTACTTTGAATCACCCAGCACTACCTCTTTGACCACAAAGCGGTCAAACACGGCTTCGTTCTTGGCGTAGGCGCCGTCCAGGATACTTCCGTCCGGCAGTTGCAACTCGGCATGAACGATAACGTAGGGTGGTGGGCAATGATCCGGGTTGACCCCCCAGCAGAACTTGACGTCGTCGAGATCTTCCAGCGCTATGACCTGATGGTGATAGCCTTGCGGGTCAACTTCATAGTCCGTCCGAAAATCAAGCTTGGGGATTTTGAGCTTCATGCTTTTTTTATCCAGGATCGCTTCAAAATCTTCCGGATCGTCGACGACGTGGATGGAAACATTCCTGAGCAAAATGCCTTCGTTGGGAAATATCTCAATAGTGAGGTTCTTGTCCCTGTCGTTCTGCATGAATACGTCACCCATGTCATGCCATGGTGCAGCGACTTCGGCGTCAGGCACCAGCAGGTCGACTTTAACCGGCCAGGTCAGGCCCTCCTCGGCGCTGGTGTTGCCGGCGACCATACACAGTACCGTCAATAACAGTAATGGAATTAGTAAGAGATTGCGGAACGTCTTTTTGTTCCTTTTGACTGTCACCGCACCAAATTTGGGCGGTGCGTCGGTAGGTGCCGCATTGGGCACGGCAAAAGCCTTGCTTCTCATAAGTTTTCTCCTTCGCATAACCACGTAATCAGAATCACGAGTAACCCCATTTGCGAGAGGTCTGCGTTTTGTCTTATGAGAATTATCTACAGCTGGATCTACACGGGATCAAAGACAGCATAATCAAGACTCAATTAACCAAAGCTGAAAATTATTTTAAGCTGCTATTAAGAATATGATTGTTTCGTATAAACCTTAGCAAAAGCTTAAATTCATCTTCAGCTTTCTGTAACACAGGGTGTGCTATTCAAGCAGTTATTGGTTACGAGGGGTGACTTGATCGGCACCAAAAATGCCCCGTCACGCGGCCACCCCGAGATACGAAAGGGCAGCTAAATTTCCGGCAGCCTTTGAGGAAAAGAGAGACTTTGCGTGGAGTCGCCACCCCCAAGCCGCGAGGAGGATAGCATTCCGGGGACACGCAAGGTCGATAAGCGGACCGCTGAATCCAGCGGTCCGCTCTCTCCGGAAACAGGGGTGTCCCAGCCAGGTTCACGACAGGTGATATATGAATAAGGCAGTCAGACCGACGATTCCGACCCTGATGATTTCACTATTATGCTATTTGTGGTTTGCCACCAGAATCCAACGAGACTCGCACGAACACCCCACGTTCGTGATATTCGGTCTCCTCGCAGTCAGCGACCAGCACCAGCTGGGATGCTGACGACG
>CALBDB010000184.1 GCA_937927755.1 uncultured Lysobacterales bacterium | reverse complement strand
CGTCGGGCTCATAACCCGAAGGTCGCAGGTTCGAATCCTGCCCCCGCTACCAAAATATTTCGAGGGGTCCGGCAGGGCCCCTTTTTATTTCACCGGCCGAGTCCGGTGATTAATACCGACGATTGGATGGTGTAATGAAATAAAGCTGTCGCATCCGCCCAGTTGGGCGTGAGTGGGTAGGTTCCGGTTGACACCGGGGCTGATCGTCGGGGGCGAGTGCGCCCCTTTTTTGTGCCCGGAGATAATGAATTGAGCGTTCAGAAATTGAATGAACTGATACAGCCGCTGGTTGAAGACCTGGGGTATGATTTTGTCGGCCTGGAATACAACAGCAGTGGTAAACACTCGGTGTTGCGTATTTACATCGACGGCGAAGAGGGCGTGGGAATTGAAGACTGTGAGACGGTGAGCCGGGAAACCGCTGCATTGTTGGACGTCAAGGATCCGATCAAGAGCCACTATAACCTGGAGGTCTCTTCACCCGGCCTCGACCGTCCCTTGTTCAGGCCGGCGCATTACGAAGAATTTACGGGCTGCGTGGCACAGATCAATCTGTATGCTCCCCAGGATGGCCGGAGAAAATTCTCGGGCATGATTCTGAAAGCCGGGGAAAGCACCGTCAGTATTGAACAGGACGGCCAGGAAGTGGCGCTTGAATATGACAATATCGCCAAGGCGAGACTGGTTCCGGACTATGAGAAGATCCTGGCCGGCCATAAATCCAATTAGTTATGCACTATGAATATTGCCAAGGGGCCAGGGTCCCCGAACGGAGTTAAGAGCAGATGAGTAAAGAAATCCTTCTGGTTGTAGATGCGGTATCCAATGAGAAAGGTGTCAGCAAAAGTATTATTTTTGAGGCACTCGAAGCTGCGCTCGCATCGGCTACGGCCAAGCGTCATGCCGATGAAATTGTTGCCCGTGTGACCATTGACCGGAACACCGGTGATTACGAAACTTTTCGTTGTTGGGAAGTGCTGGACGATGATTCGGAAATGGAGTCGGAAGACCACCAGATCTATTACAAAGACGCCGTAAGCCATAACCCTGAAATTGAAGTGGGCTCGGTCATCGAGGAGCCCATGGAGAACGTCGAGTTTGGGCGTATCGCGGCCCAGACAGCCAAGCAGGTCATCGTGCAACGCGTCCGCGAGGCCGAAAGGGAACAGGTCGTCGATGCATACAAGGATCGCGAAGGCGAGTTGATCAACGGCATCGTCAAGCGTATCGAACGTGGCAATGTTTACCTTGACCTGGGCGGCAACGCGGAAGCATTCATAGCCCAGCGGCACATGATCCAAGGTGAAACAGTGCGCCCCGGAGACCGTTTGCGTGCATTTCTTTACGAGGTCAAACCCGATATCCGCGGCCCCCAGTTATTCGCAAGCCGTACCATCAAGGAATTCCTGATCGCCCTGTTTGAGTTGGAAGTTCCGGAAATCGGACAGGAGCTGATTTCCATCATGGGTGGTGCACGCGACCCGGGTCGAAGGGCCAAGATTGCGGTTAGATCGAATGATCCGCGTACTGATCCTATCGGTGCCTGTGTTGGTATGCGCGGCTCCCGTGTGCAGGCAGTTTCAAATGAACTGGCGGGTGAACGTATCGATATTATCCTCTGGGACGAAAACCCCGCACAGTTTGTCATCAATGCGATGGCGCCGGCTGAAGTTGCCTCTATCGTTGTGGATGAAGAGCGCCGCATGATGGATATCGCCGTCGAAGAGGCCAACCTGTCACAGGCCATTGGCCGTGGCGGCCAAAACGTAAGGCTGGCCAGTGACCTCAGTGGTTGGGAACTGAATGTCCTGACCGTGGAAGATGCCGACAAGAAAGGCGAGGAAGAGGCAGGAAAGGTTCTCAAAAACTTCATGGACCGTCTGGATGTGGATGAAGGTGTTGCCAACATTCTCGTGCAGGAAGGATTCAGCAATATTGAAGAGGTAGCCTATGTTCCTGATTCAGAGTTGCTCGAAATCGAAGAGTTTGACGAAGATATGGTTACCGAATTGCGCCGCCGGGCACGTGATGCACTATTGACGCAATTGATTGCCAAGGAAGAAGCACTGGATAGCAACAGCCCGGCTGAAGACCTACTCAGCCTGGATGGAATGACCGAGCGCCTCGCTTACCGTTTGGCTGAAAAAGGTACCCGTACACAGGAAGAACTGGCAGAACTATCAGTAGATGAGTTGCTTGAAGTTGATGAGATGCCGGAAGAAGATGCCGCCGCGTTGATTATGGCAGCACGCGCCCCCTGGTTTGAAGAAGATAGCCAGGAAGCCTGAGTTAAACAACCGGCAGGTTCTTCAAGGAGCAGAATAATATGTCCCAAGTTACCGTTTCACAATTGGCAGAAGTCCTGGGTGTCAGTGTTGAAAAGCTGATTGCCCAGATGGAAAAAGCCAATATAAACCTCACCTCCGGTGACGCAGCAGTTTCGAATGACGACAAGAAAAAATTGCTGGCTCACCTCAGGTCTTCCCATGGGAAATCGGAAAGTGACGCCACCGCGCCACGAAAGGTGACGCTCAAGCGCAAATCAGTAAGCGAATTGCGTATACAGGGCAGTGGCCCGCGGGCGTCGACCAAGACAGTCAATGTCGAATTCCGCAAGAGCCGCACCTACGTGAAGCGGGAGGCGCTGCAGGAAGCAGAAAAGCACGACCCCGAGAGAGAGAAGGTCCAGAAAGCGCTGAAAGAGGCCCAGGAGCGCCGCGAAGCCGAAGAAAAAACACGCCTGGAAGCCGAAGAGAAGAAGCGGCTGGCAGCTGAAGAGGAGGCCCGTAAACTCGAAGAGGAACAGGCCGAAAAAGCCAAGGAAGAACAGACTCAGCGCGAAGCTGAAGAAAAAGCCCAGGAAGCTGCAGCCAAGGCCAAAGCCGAGGAAGAGGAGCGAATCAAGGAAGAAGACCGGGTTCGCAAACTGGCGGAAGAGCAGCACAAGCGCAAGAAAGAACGCCCCAAACCTGCCACCCGTTATGGACGCAAGGAACTGCATGTAGAGAGCACGGGCGCAAGGCGGCGCAAACCAACACGACGCGTCAGCGCAAGTGCGCGGCCGACCGAACACGGATTTTCGAAGCCGACCGAGCCCGTCGTCCGTGATGTTGCGGTTCCCGAGACCATCATCGTTGCGGAACTCGCCAAAATGTTGGCGATCAAGGCAGGAGAGATCATCAAGGTTTTGATGAACATGGGCATGATGGTGACCATTAACCAGCCACTGGACCAGGATACCGCCATCCTTGTTGTAGAGGAACTTGGGCACACGGCGCGGCCGGCAGAAGACAAGGGCATCGAGCAGGCGCTGATTGAAGAAGACGAAATGACGGAGGAAGAAGGTGTTACCCGTCCTCCGGTTGTTACGGTGATGGGACATGTTGATCACGGTAAGACTTCTTTGCTCGATTACATCAAGGCATCCAAGGTGGCTGACGCCGAAGCTGGGGGAATTACACAGCATATCGGTGCATACCAGGTAGAGACGGAACGCGGCATTATCACTTTCCTCGATACCCCGGGCCATGCAGCTTTCACAGCCATGCGCTCACGTGGCGCCAAGGCAACGGATATCGTCGTGCTGGTTGTCGCCGCCGATGACGGCGTAATGCCACAGACCAAGGAAGCCATTCAACACGCGCGTGCAGCTGAAGTACCGCTGATCGTGGCAATCAACAAGATTGATATCCCTGACTCAGATATCGAACGGGTCAAATCCGAGCTTTCCAAGGAAGAGGTTATCTCCGAGGAGTGGGGTGGTGAGGAACTTTTTGTCAATGTCTCGGCCAAGACCGGTGAGGGTATCGATGACTTGCTCGAAGGTATTCTGCTGCAGGCTGAGTTACTTGAGCTCAAAGCCGACCCCAACAGGCGTGCAACGGGCCTGGTAATTGAGTCCAGCCTTGATAAAGGCCGCGGGCCGGTCGCAACCGTGCTGATACAAAACGGCACGCTGAAGCGTGGCGAAATGGTGCTTGCCGGCCAGGAGTTTGGCCGCGTCAGGGCAATGTTCGACGAAACCGGTACGCCTGTCGAATCAGCCGGGCCTGCCACACCCGCCGAGATTCTCGGACTGTCCGGCGTGCCATTTGCCGGTGACGAAATGATGGTCGTGGCCAATGAAAGAAGGGCGCGTGAAGCAGCCGCCCAGCGCCAGGACAGGCAGCGCGAAAGTCGTCTTGCGCAACAGCAGGCAGCCAATTTGCAGAACCTGTTCGAGAACATGGGTAAAGGCGAACAGATGGCCGTTAACCTTCTGATCCGGGCGGATGTTCAGGGCAGTGTCGAAGCGCTGAAGGATTCACTGGTCAAACTCAGCAACGAGGACGTAAAGGTCAATATCGTGGCTTCGGGTGTAGGTGCAATTACCGAGTCCGATGCTTCGCTGGCCCATGCGTCCGGCGCTATCATCATCGGTTTCAATGTACGTGCCGATGCAAGTGCCCGTAAGCTTATCCAGGAAAATGAACTGGACCTGCATTATTACAGCATTATCTACGAAGCCATCGATGACGTTAAGTCTGCAATTACAGGCTTGCTCGGCACCGAGACAAAAGAAACAATCGTCGGCCTGGCGGAGGTCAAGGACGTTTTCCGTTCATCCAAGCTCGGCGCGATTGCTGGCTGCCTGGTGGTCGAAGGTCATGTCAAACGTGCCAACCCGATCAGGGTGTTGCGGGATAACGTGGTGATATTCGAGGGTGAGCTTGAATCACTGAGGCGCTTCAAAGACGACGTTTCTGAAGTGCAGTCGGGTACTGAGTGCGGGATTGGGGTCAAGATGTACAACGACGTCAAGCCGGGTGACCATATCGAGTGTTTCGAGCGGACCGAAGTAGCCAGGACACTGGACTAGGGTGGCCAGGCAATTCAACAGATCCGAACGTGTGGCAGGCCAGATCCGGCGGGATCTTGCCAAGCTCATACAAAAGGAAATCAAGGATCCGGAAGTGGGTTTTGTCAGCCTTTCCGATGTGGAAGTTACCCGTGACCTTTCACATGCCAAGGTTTACATAACCGTTTTTGAACCTGAGAAAGCAGCGGAAAGTATAAAAGCCCTAAGCAGGGCAGCAGCTTTTCTCCGTCACCGCCTCGGGCAGGAATTACGTTTACGGCACGTGCCTGAATTGCACTTTTTGCACGACAGTTCGGTAGAGACTGGAGGTCATATCGATGAATTGATTGCGAAAGCCCTTGGTGCGGACAAGGACGGCGACGAAAAAACGCTGGCCGACACCGAAGAGCCCGACCGGGAATAAGAACCGGGCGGGTTGCCACGATGAGTCGTCGCAAACGCGGGTTGGATGTTCACGGCATTGTCCTGCTGGACAAGCCCGCGGGTATAAGCTCCAACCGGGCGCTGCAAAAAGTTCGCGGAATTTTCCAGGCACGCAAAGCCGGTCATACCGGAAGCCTTGATCCGTTCGCGACCGGAATGTTGCCCGTCTGCATGGGCGAAGCGAGTAAAACGGCCGCATTCATGCTTGAGGCCGGTAAGCGCTACCTTGCCACTGCGCGTCTTGGTGAGGCAACGACAACGGGTGATATAGAAGGGGAGGTTATCCAGACCTGCCCGTTGCCCGACCTGGATTCGCAATCAGTCGCCCGGACCCTGGAAAACTTCGAGGGTGAGATAGCGCAGGTGCCCCCGATGTATTCCGCCTTGAAGCACGAGGGCAAACCTCTTTACGAGTACGCACGTGCCGGCATAGAGATAGAACGCCCGGCGCGCACCGTACGCATCCACCAGATAGACCTGAAAAACTGGCAACCACCAGAGCTCACCTTTGAAGTGCACTGTTCCAAGGGCACCTATATCAGAACTTTGGCGGAAGATATCGCTACATCGATTGGAAGTTGCGCACACCTGGTCAAATTGCGGCGAGTGGAAGTTGAGCCTTTTGCCGGCTCTGACATGGTGACACTTGTTCAGTTACAAGAGGCGCGGAAGCAAAACAACCTGGATGACTTCCTTCTACCCGTCGATGCAGGACTGCCTGACTGGCCAAAGGTCGTGCTGGACAAAGACCAGCAAGGTAAATTCACGCATGGCAACCACTTCCCGTTTTCCGCTGACGATATTACGGCCGGAAAGGTCCGGGTTTATAGTCAGCAGGGGAATTTACTGGGCCTGGCCGAATTATCTGCCGATCTAATTCTGCAACCCACAAAGGTATTTGACCTGTAGGAGCGACGCTCGCGTCGCGATTGTTTTGCTGTTGCACAACGTGTTTGTAAGAATTTCAGAAGAAAAGCTCTCGAATCCCGCCATAAATCCGTGGGCATTTCCGGGTGAAACCCTCTAATTATTTGTTTTTCCGGGTACTAAAGCTTGTTTGCTGCATCCCCGCCAGTTAAAATGTGCGGCTACTTAAAACCGGGGCTACCGGTTTCTGTGAAACTGCATTGTAATCATGTGATGTGATGTTTCCAGGAACCAGGGGGCTCTATTCATGGAGATGGAACCATGTCTATTAATGCAGAGACAAAGAGTAAAGTTGTAAGCGAGTTTAAACGTACTGAGAACGACACCGGGTCCCCGGAAGTCCAGGTCGCATTGCTGACCTCACGGATTCAGCACCTGACCAACCATTTCAAGACACACAAGCACGACCACCATTCGCGCCGCGGTTTGTTGCGCCTGGTTAATCAGCGTCGAAGCCTGTTGGATTATCTCAGGAAAAAGGATATCCAGCGCTACCGTGACCTGATTGAACGTCTTGGTTTGCGTCGTTAATCTTTTTGTCCAAAACAAATGGTCACCTACTGTCGAAATATTATTCCGGCAGCGTTTGGCCGTATCTGAAGGAACTGCCTGAAAACAGGCGTATAAAGGCCAGGTGGCCTTTCACATGAAGCAGGAAAATAAAGTGCAAAAACTGACAAAGTCATTTCAATTCGGCGAACATACCGTCACCATCGAAACCGGTGAGATTGCCCGCCAGGCAAGCGCAACCGTACTGGTTAACATGGCCGATACCGTGGTCATGGTTGCTGTTGTAGGGCAGAAAGAGGCCAAGCCCGGCCAGTCATTCTTTCCCCTGACGGTAAATTACCAGGAAAAATTCTATGCAGCAGGTCGTATCCCGGGGGGGTTCTTCAAGCGTGAAGGACGTCCCACCGAGAAAGAGACACTGACCTGCCGACTGATTGACCGTCCAATCCGTCCGTTGTTTCCGAAAGGATTCCTGAACGAAGTCCAGGTCACCGCGAACCTGATTTCTTCCAACCCGGATGTGGATGGTGATATACCGGCACTGATCGGTACCTCTGCCGCACTGGCGCTTTCAGGTATGCCGTTTAGCGGTCCGGTTGGTGCATCAAAAGTTGGCTACATCAATGGCGAATACGTGCTCAACCCGACTACCTCCCAACTTGAAGAATCCAAGTTGAACCTGGTAGTCGCCGGTACCGCGAATGCCGTGTTGATGGTTGAATCCGAGGCTGACCTTCTTTCCGAAGAAGTCATGCTCGGCGCGGTAACATTTGGACACGACGCCATGAAAGCCGTCGTAACCGCGATCAATGAACTGGTTGCTGAAGCCGGTGTCACCAAGTGGGAGTGGGAAGCGCAGGCCGAAGATACTGATCTGAAAGCCAGGGTTGAAGATGCTGCCAAAGACGGACTGGTTGCCGCCTATGCCATCGCCGACAAGATGGATCGCCAGGCTGCGGTTGCCGAGGTCAAGAAGTCCGTTATTGATTCACTATGTGATGAAGAAGACGAAAATGCACCGAGTGCAGGTGATGTCGGCGGCGCATTTTACAAGTTGGAAAAATTCCTTGTCCGCGACCATATCCTGTCCGGCAACCCGCGTATTGACGGGCGTGACGTGACAACGGTACGTCCGATCACGGTCAAGCCGGGTATCCTGCCGCGTACACACGGCTCAGCCCTGTTTACACGTGGTGAAACCCAGGCCATCGTAACAACCACGCTGGGTACAACCCGCGATGCGCAGCTGATCGATGCGGTTAACGGTGAATACAAAGACCCGTTCATGCTGCACTACAACTTCCCTTTGTTCTGTGTAGGTGAGACCGGCTTTGCTGGCGGACCTAAACGTCGTGAAATCGGTCACGGTTGGCTTGCACGTCGTGGTGTTACCGCAGTGCTGCCCACGGTTGAAGATTTTCCATATGTTATCCGCGTGGTATCCGAAATCACCGAGTCCAACGGTTCCAGTTCTATGGCTTCCGTTTGTGGTACCTCACTGGCACTGATGGATGCAGGCGTACCCGTAAAGGCGCCGGTAGCCGGTATCGCGATGGGCCTGATCAAGGAAGGCGACCGATTTGCAGTATTGAGCGATATCCTCGGTGATGAAGACCACCTCGGCGACATGGATTTCAAGGTTGCCGGTACCGCCGATGGCATTACTGCCCTGCAAATGGATATCAAGATCGAAGGCATCAATGAAGAGATCATGCGGATTGCCCTGTCACAGGCGCACGAGGGTCGTAATTTCATCCTTGGTGAAATGAACAAGGTTATCAGTGAGCCACGTGGCGAAATGTCCGAGTTTGCTCCTCGCCTGGTCACGATCAAGATCCATCCGGACAAGATTCGCGACGTCATTGGTAAGGGTGGTGTGACTATCCGCGGCATTACTGAAGAGACCGGTGCATCTATCGATATTGCCGATGACGGCACGATCACCATTGGTTCCGTAAACAAGGATGCCGGTGATGAGGCCCGTAAGCGTATCGAGCAGATCACCGCAGACATAGAACCGGGACAGATCTTCGAAGGCAAGGTCATCAAGATCATGAACTTCGGTGCTTTTGTCTCACTGACACCCGGCCGTGACGGCCTGGTACACATCTCACAGCTTTCTGATGAGCGTGTTGAGAATGTGACCGACGTGGTCAAGGAAGGTGAAGTCGTCAAGGTCAAGGTCCTGGAAGTAGACAAGCAGGGCCGTGTCCGCCTGTCTATGAAAGAGGTTGGCAAAGAAGACTGATCTGTCTTTATCTATAGAAAAAAGGTGCCCGGTTTAACCGGGCATTTTTTTGTCCGGTGATCCTGGTACCTGTAGGAGCGACGCTCGCGTCGCGATAGAGGCAAAATTTCACATACTTATTCGCCAACAGATAAAACAGTCATATCAAGGCCTGAAATCTAGTAAAATCAGGGCACACTAGCAGGAGTTACAAATGGTCAACGAGCGAACTACGCGGATGGGTGACCGAACAGGTCTGTTAGGTCTGTTCGATCGTATTCGCTTCAATGAAATTTTACGCCAGGGGATTGGCTTGTTGCTGGTTGCCGTGTGTGCCCATTTTGCAAAACCCGGTTCAGGAACCGTGGCGATTGGTCTGGCCATGGCGGTCGTGGGCCAGGTTTTCCGGATTTATGCTGCCGGGTTCATACACAAGAATAAGCAGCTGGCTTCAACTGGCCCGTACGCCCTGGTGCGCCACCCCCTGTATCTTGGCAACTTCCTGATCCTGATCGGGTTTACCCTTGCTTGTGCCAATTTGTATGTGGTCGCGGGCGTCATTCTGTTTTTTCTAATTTGGTACCCCGCTGCCATAGCCTACGAAGACAGCAAGCTAGAAAGGATTTTTGAGGATGAATGGCGTGAGTGGAGCAAGAATATTCACGCGATCATTCCAGGCCGTTTCCGCTGGGCTGACCTAAAGACCGAGGGCTGGGATACCTATCAATCGCTGATCCGAAATGGCGAGTTGCCGATCTCACTGTATTTGTTGAGTTGTGGAATCTGGCTGTGGGTTGTGGCTCATCCCACCTGAAATCTACAAGCACAAAAAATCTTTTGTGACTCTCACCAGGGTTCTATCGTGAGATCCAGACGAGTAAAAATCTGGCTGCTGGTTTTGAGCTTGCTGGCTTCGGCCTCAACCGTCGCAGATATCACTGTCGACACCGACTCCCTGCGATTGCGGTTCAGCGACCAGGGTGATTTGCTCCGTGCAGAAGCCTGTTTCCCCGCCTGCCCGGAAAAGCGGGTAAAAACCCGCGTTCTGTCGGCTACACAGGGTATGCTGGTATTGGGTCAGGCTGAAAACACTCGTTTACAGCTTGAACGGGAACACAAAAACGCCATTACGACCCTGTCATTTAACGGGCAATCCGGGCAAGTAGTGCATCGTTGGCAGATCCCGGACCGGGGCTGGATGATTTCCCTCCAGTCAACTGGCACGAATATGGCCACCCTGATGAGCGGTGAGGATTTCAGGCCGACGCCATCCAGTGGTTTTGGTTATTTGCTTGAGCAAACCCGTTACCTGGTTTTTGACGGTCTTTCTGTGGAGACCATCGGACTTGATGAAGGCGAACAGGCTGCCCGCACAAGTAAAGGCTGGCTCGGATTCCGTAACCGTTTCTGGGCGGTCATGGTGCTGCCGGCAACTCCATTGTCCATCTCACCAGCAACGGGTGAGCCGGTTGAGGATGCCCGCATAGCCATGGCTGGTATTGAAGACGGCCGGGGGGTCGATCTGGAGCTTTACCTTGGTCCGGTTGAGCCAAGTGCACTTTCAGGGGCCGCCGCTGAACTTGAAAGCCTGATGTATTCCGGCTTGTGGTTTTGGTTGCGGTGGATCTGCCAGGCGCTTTACCACTTGCTGAATGCTGTTGCCATGGTGATTCCGGAATGGGGTTTGGCTGTAATGGTCTTGGCGGTACTGGTAGGTGTTTTGATGCAGCCATTGAATAGAATCGCCGATCGTTTGCAGGACCAGGTGCACGAGATCGATGCACGCCTGTCTCCGCTTTTAGCTGATATCAAGAAAAACTATAAAGGCGCCGAGCAGTCGGAAAATATTCTCGCAATGTACAAGGAAGCAGGGGTTCACCCGTTGTACAGCCTGAAAAGCCTTGCGGGCGTGTTCGTCGTGATACCGGTATTTATCGGTGCGTTCAACATGCTGGCGGAGAATATTCACCTGTCCGGCGAGGCATTCCTCTGGTTTGCTGATCTGTCGCACCCGGATGCGTTTTTGCATCTGCCGTTCCGCATGCCGTTTTTTGGTGAGTACCTGAACCTGTTGCCATTCATCATGACCGGCTTTTCGTTCGCAGCTTCAAAACTACACAGCCACCCGGGTATGGGTGCGGCCCAACAGCGCAAGCATGCTCGCAACCTGGTGCTAATGTCATTGGCTTTCCTGGTACTGTTTTATACATTTCCGGCCGGAATGGTCCTGTACTGGGCTACCAACAACCTGATTTCCGTCATCAAAACACTGTGGAAAAGAAGCAAAGTACGCCATAATTAGGCTGCATTCAGATAAACAAACACAAGGAATAGCTATGGATATTATTCACGTTCCGGTGTCACCGGGCGAAGTCCTGGACAAGATCACGATTCTTGAAATCAAGTCAGAGCGCATCTCCGATGCCGATAAACTGGCCAATGTGAAACGGGAACTGGAGTTACTTCAAGCATCCTGGCAGCAGTCCGTAAATGAAGACGATACCGTTCGCCGTATCCACTCCGAATTGAAAGCCATCAATGAAGCCCTGTGGGAAATCGAAGATGATATCCGCGACAAGGAACGTGCGCGGGAATTTGACCAGGTGTTTATTGAGCTTGCGCGCAGTGTCTATGTGACCAACGACCAGCGCGCCAATGCCAAGAAAGAACTGAATGTTTATCTCGGGTCCGAAATTGTCGAAGAGAAGTCTTACCAGGATTACTCCTGAAACCCGGGTAATGATCAGTAAATCTCAAAAGTAGGAGACACTATGAAACTCAAGGAATTGTTCCAAAACTGGGAAGATGTTGAGGAATACCGTGCTAACACCGTCATATTTTCAGAGCGGGACCCGGCTGATGTGATGTATGTAATCATTTCGGGTGAGGTTGAACTCACGCTACGTGACGAACCATTGGGCATGGAGAGTGAGGGTGGCATGATCGGGGAAATGGCGATGATTCACCCTGCAGGCATTCGCAGTGCCACTGCAACAACGATCACCAAGGTTAAACTCGCCAGGTTAGACCGTGATCAGTTCAGAGCGCTGGTTAGTGAAAATACAGAGTTTGCGTTTCATGTCATGGCTGTACTGGCCAACCGGCTCATTGTTGCCAATACTTACATTTCCAGGCAGATGAAATGATTAAAAAGCCTGTCTTCGGCGCAGATTGAACCGCGACACGTACGGTGATCACCGGGCAGACATGAATCCTTTCAACTTTTCGAGCACTTCCCCGGTTTCAATCAGGTCCATGACACCGGGGTATTCGATACGCTGGCCCCAACGCAAATCTTCAGGTTCTTTTTGCCGGAATTTCCTTGCCACCTCGGTGTATTTGTCCACACACAGTTCCAGGCTGTTATAGGGTCCGGAGCGTTGGCTCGGGGTTGCTGCATACAGGCCTATAACGGGCGTACCGACTGCCGAAGCAAGGTGTGCGGGGCCCGAGTCCGGCGAGATCACCAGTGTTGCCTTTTTCAGCAGGGCAACTGACTGCTTGATCGTGTCTTTGCCAATCAGGTTCTGCGCCCTGTGCTGCATGGCCGATTCGATTTCCCGCCCGGTGCTTACTTCAAGATCGGAAGGGCCGCCGGTCAGCACGACATGCATGTTGAACTCCGAGATCGCGCAGTCGGCAACTTCCGCATAATGCGCTGCCTGCCAGTTGCGCAACTGGTGGCTCGAGCAGGGACTTATCATCAGTATCGGCTTGCCATCATTGTCAAGCACCTGGCCGGCCCATGCCATGTCCTGACCTGATACCGGCAGATTCCACACCGGCGGGCCGGTGGGAACATCGAGTGCACGGGCAAACTCCAGGAAGGCGTCCACCTGGTGTTGCCGGGGTACGCTTCGAACCGATTTGTTGATAAACCATTGGTGCAGGTCACGCCAGCGCGGTTTGTCCCAGCCGATACGCAGGGGCGCTTTAACGAGCCTGCTGATCAAATTTGCGCGGGCAGCGACCTGCATATGCAGCAGGACATCAAATTTCCGGCCCTTCAGGTCGTGCCGGAGTTGACGGATGGCTTTCCAGCCGCCTTTTTTATCGAACACGATGAATTCGACACCCGGCAAGCCGGCCAGCAGGCGTGCCTCGAGTTTCCCGATGATCCAGGTGATATCAGCATGTGGCATGTGCTTGCGAATGGCATGAACCACGGGAACAACGTGGCTAACGTCGCCAATTGCCGATAAGCGCATAATACATATGGAAAATTCAGACACACATCACCCCTGAAAAATAATTACATCCATGCTTGGACATGAACCGTTTTTGATACTCGTTCCTGGCAGCACCGTTCAGGATATTGTTGCAATATTCAGGTTAATACAAGTGCGGTGCTTTGTGCATTAGAATAAACCGCTTATGCAAGCCCTTATCCACAAGCAGAAATCCCTGGCCATCGTGTATGACGCTGACCTGGTGGAAGCACCGGGAGTGGAGTTATTCAGTGTGGATTACTGGAAAATGCGGCAAGCGCTGGCGGGAGAAGCCATCGGCCGCGGCAGCGCGTGGTTCATCGACGCTCCGTTCGGGCCGGTCGTGCTCCGGCAATACCTGAGGGGTGGATGGGTGGCGAAAATCAGCCGGCAAAGTTATTTCTTTACCGGCATTGAACGCTCCAGGCCTTTCAGGGAATTCAGGCTGCTCGCCGCCCTGCATGATTTGGGCTTGCCGGTGCCGCAGCCGGTCGCGGCTTTGTGTAAACACCACGGCATCTTATCGAGCGGTGCGATCATGACGGTGCGTATCTCTGCAGCCCGGACGCTTGCCGACGTATTGCCTGAAAATAATGGCGCCCCCGTTCCACCCGAGGAACTCTGGGAAGGCATCGGCAGTTGTATACGCCGGTTCCATGATGCCGGTGCCTGGCATGCAGATTTGAATGCCCGAAATATCCTGCTGGATGAGAAGCAGCAGGTCTTCCTGATCGATTTTGACCGGGCACGTTTCACGCCCGGAACAGCGGTAAGTGGACAGGGCAACCTGGAGCGGTTGAAAAGATCGCTTGCCAAGCTCTGGCCCGGTGGGGATTTGTCAACAATGCAACCGGCATGGGACAGGATAATGGCAGGCTACCGTGGATAAGCAGGCACAGCGATCATCGCTCAGGCTGATTCAATCACGTCGGCTGAATTTGATTGCAGCAACAACCGAACTGATCAAAAAGGACATCCAGGGACGTGGGTTTCTTTCCGGGGCACTGGACGTGAGTGTTCCCGAGTGCTGGCCACCGGATTTGTATGGGCCCCGGGCCATGCAATTCTCGCTGGCCCAATTGGATGAGCCATCGGAGCAGGGTTGGTCATTCTGGTACCTGGCAACTGCGGATGAGAGCAGCGAGCTGGTTGGGATTTGTGGATTCAAAGGCCGCCCTGACGGAGCGGGTTCGGTTGAAATCGGTTACTCGATACTGGACCGTTTCCAACGGCGGGG
Organism: uncultured Lysobacterales bacterium; assembly: GCA_937927755.1. Lineage (GTDB taxonomy): Bacteria > Pseudomonadota > Gammaproteobacteria > Xanthomonadales > SZUA-36 > SZUA-36. The sequence continues at coordinate 935 of CALBDB010000184.1, read as the reverse complement.
TTATGCGACCGAAGCAGTACAAAGACTCGTTGGCTGGGCATTTTCACACCACAACGTCAATGAGGTTTGCGCAGAAACCCTGCCGCATCTCAGCCAGTCAATCAGGGTTCTCGAAAAAAACGGCTTTCAGCGTGCGGGCGCCGGCTCGGAGGCCGGGGTAATCCGCTATATTATCGCACGCAACAACCTCAATTAACCGGGCTATCCTGGTTTCTTATTTGGCGTCTTCCGGGCTTGCAGCGGTTGCAACAACTTCTTCCTGTTCACCCACACATAGATTGTCGAGCCTGAGCTCCGAGGTCTCCCGCAACTGCAAATTACGGTAACGGTGTTTTAAAGCGGCTTCATCCTGGACTTCAAACATTTCGGGGGCCTCCAGAAAGTCTTCGCAGAATGTTAACAGGCGCACTTTCATGTGTGGGTAAAGCAGTTGGTCATAATGGTTGATATTCAGCGCCTCATCCCAGTAGTCATTGACATGGTCTGCCCAGTCAAACGGCCGCTGCATTTTCCAGTGGTCATTTTCCCATGCCAGTATGGCCGTTTTGCCTTCAATGATGCTGTCTTCAAACAGGCTGCGGTAAAACAGGTATCCCTCGTAGTTTGCCACCAGGTCAGCATTTGAATACGAGCCGGTGGTCATCTGGCCAAACAGGGCTCTCTCGGTGTAAGCGGACTGCTCTGCCGCCTGGCTTTCGTTTTGCATCTTCAGCCAGCGGCGGTAAAACTTGCGCCCCTGTGACAGGAAATGTCCAAACTTGTCGGTGCCCACCAGCACGCCATTGACTTTCAATGTCGGACCTACACCAAATAAGCCGGCGACACGTGTCGCCCAGATGGGGTGGCCGCTGTATATTGAATCATGCGCCGGTGTGTTGAGGCGCTCAATCTCACTGGATTCCATGGCATAACGTTCCAGTTTATCCACCCAGTGC
>CALBDB010000183.1 GCA_937927755.1 uncultured Lysobacterales bacterium | reverse complement strand
TTATCGTGACAGGTACCCAGATCAGGGGCGCTGCGATTTCTGAAGCACTGGCGGTTTCGGTTTTTTCCGAGGTCGATATTGAGGCGCTGGGGATCAGCTCTGGTGATGAGCTACTCGAAGCCATACCCGAGCAGGGCCAGAATTTCCAAAGTGAAGCTGAAAATATTTCCGGAGGCGTCAACTCCGTCCGAGGTGATATTGGTGCTTTCAACCTGCGCAACATGGGCACAGGTAACACGCTGGCGCTTTTGAATGGCCGTCGCATGGTGCAGGCGGCCGGTTTTCAGACCGAGTTGGTTGGCGGCAGTTTCGTGCCGGTCAACACGGTCAACCCGAATGAGATCCCTGTCATGGGTGTACGCAGGGTGGAAGTTCTGCGTGACGGCGCATCAGCTATTTACGGCGCGGACGCCGTGGCAGGCGTTGTCAATACGGTTTTGAAGAGCAACTTCGATGGCTTGACCCTTAGGGCCCGTTATGACTGGTATGACAACATCCCGCGTGACGACATTCGCCTGAATATTGAATGGGGTCATGACTTCAACCAGGGCCGCAGCAACATATCCATGTTTGGCGATTTTTACCATCGTGACCGGGTCAGTTCCATGGATGATAAACGCTGGTCTGATTCAGACATGCGTTGGCGTCTCGACGAGGATAACCCGTGGTTTACCACCACTTCCTTCAGAAATGACTCGATTGATTCCGGCTTTGGCCAGTGGGATGCGAGGGATCCACGCACGGGCACAGGTTCCAGGCCGCCTGGTATTACTGATTCAGGTGGCGAGTTCGAGACTTTCCCGATCGGCTATGAAGCATGCCAACACCCGGACGCCTGGATTATCAACGAGGCGGTGTGTGGACTTCGTGATGGAGTGAACAAACACCCGGATGGCCGTACCGGCAACTGGCGCTATAACCTCAATGGTGGGCTCAAGGACGTTCATGGTGGTAATGGAATTGGCCGCGACCTGGTTTCCGATCTTGACCGCTACAATGTTTTCTTTTTCTTTAACCACGAGTTTGAGGGTGGTACCGAGGCCTACACGGAATTCGGCTATTACAGGGCCGAGACCAATTTAATACGTCACCCCGTTGCAACCACCACTGGTGTCGAACTGGTCATTGGTGCGGAAAATTACTACAACCCGTTCGGCCCCTGTGGCTCCCCTAACCGTTTATCCGAAGATCTCATCTCTGAAGATGATGTCCCCTGTGAGGGCGTACCGTTGTTATTGGATTTTTATCGTTGGGTAGAGCACCCAAGGGTCAATGATAACGATGCCACCACCTGGCGTTTCGTGCAGGGGTTCAGAGGTGCCTTGGGTAGCTGGGATTGGGATTCGGCACTGGTGTGGTCGGAAGCAAAACGAGAAGATGTAACCAGTCGCCTCTCCAATACTTTGATGCAAGAGGCCCTGGATGATCCGACCCCTGCTGCCTACAACCCCTTCCATGGTGGAGTTCTGCCGTCAAACATCGATCGGGCTATAGTGGATGTTTACCGCACGAACAAGACCGATCTGAAGATGATCGATTTGAAGTTCAGCAAGGCTGATCTGTTTAACCTGCCAGCCGGCCCGGTCGGGTTCCTTTTTGGTGCTGAATATCGCAAAGAGTCATTCTCAGATAACCGGGATGACAGGCTGGATGGCACCATTACGTTTACCGATGTTGATGGTGATACTTTCCCGTACATTTCAGATGTTATCAACTCAAGCCCGTCGTCGGACAGCAATGGTAGCCGTAATACCACGTCACTATTCGCGGAGTTTGCGATACCCGTGTTCAACAATTTTGACGTACAAGCGGCACTGCGTTACGAGGACATGTCAGATGTGGGTGACACTACAGTTGGCAAGCTTGCCTTTGGCTGGCGTGTATTCGAGCCCCTGCTAATCCGTGGTTCCTGGTCCGAGGCATTCCGTGCGCCGAACCTGGTCACGATCAACGAGGAGTTGGTGGTACGTACCAATACTGTTCGCGGTTACACCTGCCAGTACGCGGTTGATTCGTGGGAAGCCGACCGTGATCCGGACGACCCTGATTTTGATGCCGCGGATGACGAACTGGTCTGCAGTGGTGGTGTTCAGCGCCGCGCTTCGGGCTCCAAGGAACTCGAACCTGAAAAGTCGACCAACACATCCATTGGCCTGGTATGGGAACCAACTGAAAGCATTATGTTCACGTTGGATTTCTGGAAGATCGAGAAGAAGGACACGATCGGATTGTTCGGTGAGACCAACCACTCACTGCTTGACTCCTTGTTACATATCGAAAACGGCTTAACAAATTGTGCAAGCTTCGTTGGTAACCCGGCAGTCGGATACCTGACGCTTGATCCTGAAGACATCCCCTATTACGAAGCTGCTGGAATTTGTCCGGTCGGCCAATTGGAATATGTGGAAGACAAGTATGCCAACCTGGATACCCGCATCGTGGAAGGCTACGATGTCGGATTTTTCTACAGCAGAGATTCATCATTTGGTCAATGGGATTTGTCCATCAGAGGAAGCTTTTATGAAAAATATGTGCAAAAGGCAGGTACTGCCAGCCAAGTGCTGATCGATGCATCGGAAGCAGGCGTATTCCCGGACACTTTCCCAACACCACGTGGATTTGATGACCTGCTACGCCAGGACGGTAATCAAACGACGAAATACAATGCCTACCTGGCATGGAGAAATGAATCGTTTGGTGCGAGGATCTCTGCGTACTACCTGAGCAGCTTTATCCAGACATCCCTGGGCGTGCGGGACGATCAAAAGTGGGTAGTTCCTTCGATGACCACGTACAACGTCAGCTTTGACTACTATGCGGACTTGTGGAGCACCGATACACGGTTCCGCTTGGGTATCAACAACATGTTCGATGAGCGGGCGCCGTTGGCTGACCGTTATTTTGGTTACTTTGCAGATGCGCATCGTGACCTGGGACGTTACTTCTACGTCGATGTCAGGGTGGGTTTCTGATTAGAGTAAGAAAATACCTGCCTACCCCGGTTACGAACCGGTCAAAAACCTGCACCCGGAAGGGTGCAGGTTTTTTTCAACTGCTGCGATCGCCGGGTTCCCGTTGAAACGGCGCACGGGTATTCTGCGGTTTCCAAACAACGTAGAATCCTGGCGATACCAAGGAGAGTCTTCATGAATTCCAGATTTTTCCGCGTGTTACCGGTCGCGTTTGTTCTTTTAATGTCTGCTTGTACATCAACGGGTAAAAACAAAGAAGAGCCAGTACCATTCGACCTGGTGCTCGAAGGCGGATCGGTCTGGAAAGGATGGGGTTCAGAACCAATGGTGGCCGATATAGGTATACGTGACGACCGCATTGTTGCCATAGGTGATCTTGCCGGTCGGGATGCGGAGCAACGTATCGCGGTGGATGGCCTGGCGGTTGTACCGGGCTTTATAGATATTCACAGTCACGCAGTGCGTGGGTCACGCGGCAAAAGCGGGCTGTTCAGGCACCCCGACGCGGAAAACTACATACGCCAGGGTGTAACCACCGTGATCGGTGGTCCTGATGGCGGTTCAGAGCTTTCCATCAGCACATTGCTGGGTGATTTCGAAAACACACCGGCAACGATAAATTTTGGCACTTTTGTCGGCCACAACAGCGTAAGGCAAGCGGTTATGGGCCGCGAAAAACGCGCACCCAGCAGTGAAGAACTCGAAGCAATGAAAACCCTGGTGGCGACCGCCATGCAGGAGGGTGCTTTTGGATTGTCTACGGGGCTGAAATACATCCCGGGGGCATACTCGAAAACGGACGAAGTTATTGAACTGGCTCGTGTTGCCGGTCAATACGGCGGTATCTACATCAGCCACATGCGTGAAGAAGGCCTGGACCTGATCAAGAGTGTAAAAGAGACCATCCGCATTGGTGAAGAGGCCGGCTTGCCGGCACAGATCACACACCACAAGGTCATGGGTGTCGATATGTGGGGCGCCAGCACGCAGACCCTGGCCCTGGTCGACGCTGCCAATGCTCGGGGTGTGGATGTTTCGAGCGATCAGTATCCTTATGCGGCATCCAGCACTGGTATCAGCGTACTGTTCCCCGCCTGGAGTCTTGCCGGAAATAGCGAAACACAACTGGCGCGCTTCAATGATCCTGAAATCCGCGCCCGTATCAAGGAAGGTATCGTCTATAACCTGATCCATGACCGCGGCGGTGATGATCCTTCGCGGGTTGCGATTGCCAATTGTGAATGGGACAGGTCGTTGAACGGCAAGAATTTTGCCGAGGTGCTTACTGAACGCGGAATAGCAGCCAACATGGAAAACGCCGCAGAACTGGCGCTGGAAATTGAGGAAAACGGTGGTTGTTTCGGGATTTTCCATGCCATGTCCACAGAGGATGTTGAACGCATCATGCAACACCCGCGTACCATGATCGGCTCCGACGGGGGTATACACGTGGCAGGCGAAGGTGTACCGCACCCGCGCAATTACGGCAGTTTTTCCCGGGTGCTGGCCCACTATGTTCGTGACAAGCAAGTCATAACTGCCGGGGAGGCCATCTACAAGATGACAAAGATGCCGGCCGATCGGATTGGTTTGAGTGACCGTGGCAGACTGCAAGCAGGCGCCATGGCGGATATTGCTGTGATGGACCTGGATACGGTCCAGGATCACGCAACTTTTGCGCAACCCCACCAATACAGCACCGGTGTCAAACACGTGCTGGTCAACGGCGTCTTCGTACTCAGAGACCGGAAATTAACCGGTGAAAGACCCGGACGCTCTTTGCGTTCCAGGTAGTTAACAGGCGAACAGATCATGAAAGCTCACTTTGTAAGTCATAACAAACTTCTGCGGGGCCGTGCGGTTCTGTTATCAGCAATAATTTTCGTGTCCGCCTTTTTTTCCGGCACAGCCTGGTCCCAGTCGGCGCTCGAAGAGCCGGGTTTCACGCAACCGATCATCCGCTACGACTCCATCCACCACCCGGTGCCGGGCCGCTTTGGTATGGTGGTCACCCAAAACAGCATTGCAAGTAACGTGGGGCAGGGCATCCTTGCCAAGGGGGGTAATGCCGTGGACGCAGCCGTGGCGGTGGGTTTTGCACTCGCGGTTACCTTGCCCCGGGCTGGCAACCTCGGCGGTAGCGGGTTTATGCTGGCTCACATGGCGGAGGCGCAGAAAACCGTTGCGCTTGACTACCGCTCCGTGGCGCCGTTGAGCGCCAGCGTTAATAAATTCAGCAAGCCCGGCGGCGGCTTGGATATGGACAAACTCACCTTCGGTCCAATGGCGCCGGCGATTCCCGGCACCGTGGCCGCCATGCACCAGGCCTGGCAAAAGTTTGGTTCACTGCCGTGGAAGGATTTGCTGTTGCCGGCTTATCAACTGGCCAACGAGGGTTTTTTTCTGTGGCACGATCTTGCGAATGTGTTGAACAAAGCCTCATCCGTGCTTGGCTACTATTCCCCGGGCTCTGCCTATATCAAGTCGGGCGGTCAGAAGTGGGCAGCGGGCGATGTGCTGGTGCAAAAAGACCTGGCATGGTCAATTGGGCAGATCATGGAGCACGGCGCCAAGGCATTTTATGAAGGCGAGCTTGCTGAGCGGATCGTAAAAGCCTTTGAAAAATCCGGTGGAATTATCAGCGCCGAGGATCTCGCAGCCTACGAGGTGAAAGAGCGCAAACCGGTTGAGACAGACTATCGTGGAAAACGGGTCTTATCGGCGCCGCCGGTCAGTGGCGGTGGCGTGACATTGCTTCAGATGCTGAATGTCCTGGAAAATTTCCCAATGACAGATCTGGGTGCCAACAGCGCAAAAAGCCTGCATATCCTCGCAGAGGTCATGAAACGCAGCGCTGCCAACCGCCGGTCGCTGCTGGGTGACCCGGACTTTGTTAAAGTATTTATCGATGGCTATCTGAGCAAGGACCTGGCCAAAAAAATGGCGACCGACATCAACATGGAACAAGCTGCTGATGTGAAAACCATCAAGGCGGAACCCGTTGAGATTTACGAGAGCCGGAATACCACCCATTTTTCTGTGATGGACAAATACGGAAACGCCGTTTCCAACACCTATACACTGGGTTATTCCTTCGGTTCGGCTTATGTTGCGGAGGGCACCGGTATCCTGTTTGATAACCAGATGCGCAATTTCAGCTACCGGCAGGACGGCAAGCACATGAACGCCATGGTGCCGGGCAAGCGCATGCTTTCCACGATGTCACCGACCATCGTGCTGGGTGAGAAAGGCAAGGTGATGCTGGTAACCGGCACACCCGGAGGCAGCCGTATCATCAACGTGTTGTTGCAGGTCGTGGTCAACGTGATTGATCATGGTATGAATATCGCCGAGGCGACACATCGCCCACGAATTCACCAGGGTTGGCGCTCGCAGACACTGCACATCGAGACGGGAATGAACCCCGAAGTTACAAGGATATTGGAGACCATGGGTCACGATATACGACCTGCAAAAACCATGGGTAGTACGCAGTCCATCAGATGGCGGGAAGGGACGTTTTACGGCTCGGCAGACCCACGGCGTCCGAATGCGCAGGCAAACGGATTAAATACTGATCCTGTCCATCCAGGCACTTTACCTTAATATTGATCAAATCAATTCCTTCCCGATTAGATATACAAGTGACGGAACACCGCCCGCCAAAACCGGCTGGGGTTCTATTTGTTTATGCGCTCCAATGCGGGTAAATTGCCTGAAAACATTTAGACAATGACGATATCTCAAGGAACGTTTGCATGAGTCCAGCGACTGGCCAGCCCGTGACTATTGTTTCATCGGTAGTACAAAAGTACGCTGAAACCGCTGGAGGGCTTTTGCCTTGTCTACATGAAATCCAGGCCAAGCTTGGTCATATTCCCAAGGATTGTGTGGCCATTATCGCCAGTGGTATGGGTCTTTCCAGGGCGGAAGTACATGGTGTCATCAGTTTCTACCATGATTTTCACAATGAACCAAGGGGACAAACCACGATCCATCTTTGCCGTGCAGAGGCCTGCCAGGCAATGGGATCCAGGAAACTTGAAGAGCATGTCAAATCCCGCCTGGGGGTTGAATTTGGCGGTACGACGGCTGATGGTCGTTTTTCCCTGGAGCCGGTATATTGCCTGGGCAATTGCGCTTGCCCACCTTCTATCCGAATTGGCGATAATGTGTTTGCCCGTGTTGATGCAGCCCGTTTTGACCGCTTGTTGAAAGAGGTCTGAGCATGGTGAAGGTCTTCATACCATCTGATACGACGGCTTGTGCGCTGGGTGCGGATGAGGTGGCAGCCGAAATTGCTCTGCATTCAGAACAGAGGGGTTTGCAGGTTGAAATTGTCCGTAACGGCTCACGCGGTGCATTCTGGCTTGAACCCCTGGTGGAAATTGATTCTCACCTCGGGCGTATTGCTTTCGGGCCGGTGGGTGTCAATGATGTGTTCGATTTATTTGAGAGCGGTTTCCCCGAGCCCTGTGAGCACCCGACGTACATGGGCAAGGTGGCGGACATTGGATGGCTCAAATACCAGAGCCGCCTGACCTTTGCCAGGGCAGGAATGACAGACCCCCTAAGCCTGGATGATTACAGGCAACATGACGGATATTCGGGATTGATGCGGGCGCTGACAATGTCGCCTGCCGATATTGTTGAGGAAATTACGGCATCTGGTCTGCGTGGCCGTGGTGGGGCGGCATTTCCAACCGGAATCAAATGGCGCACGGTACTGGACACCGCCGCAGAGCAGAAATATGTCGCCGCCAATGCCGATGAGGGAGACTCCGGTACATTCGCTGATCGCCTGCTGATGGAAGCCGATCCATACCAGTTGATCGAGGGCATGACCATCTGTGCCATGGCAGTCGGCGCCACCGAGGGATTCATATACCTGCGTTCGGAGTATCCAAGAGCCCTGCATGCACTCAAGCAGGCTATTTCGAATGCCGCCGATGCTAACCTGCTGGGTAATGATATCGGCGGAAGCGGCCGTCATTTCGACATCCAGGTCCGGGTCGGTGCCGGCGCATATATATGTGGTGAAGAAACCTCCATGCTCGAAAGTCTTGAAGGTAAACGGGGGCTGGTTCGTTTCAAGCCGCCTTTACCTGCAATTGAAGGCCTTTTCGGCCAACCCACCGTGGTCAATAACGTGCTGACCCTGGCGGGTGTATCGACCGTGTTGGCAAAAGGTGCGGATTACTACCGGGATTATGGAACCGGCCGGTCGCGTGGAACCCTGACAGTGCAATTGGCTGGAAATGTCCGTTACGGTGGCCTGGTTGAATTGCCTTTTGGTGTAAGTTTACGTGACCTGGTTGAAGAGTTTGGCGGGGGCACGGCCACCGGCAGGCCGGTGCATGCGATCCAGGTCGGTGGCCCCCTGGGTGCCTACCTGCCCGAGTCACAATGGGACACACCAATGGATTACGAGGCTTTTGCCGCCGCAGGCGCGATGTTGGGCCATGGTGGGGTCGTGGTATTTGACGACTCCGTTGATATGGCGCAGCAAGCGCAGTTTGCAATGGAATTCTGCGCGCTGGAATCTTGCGGAAAATGTACCCCTTGCCGTATTGGCTCGGTTCGCGGTGTGGAATTAATCGATAAAATCAGGCAGAACGATAATCGGCAGGGCAATCTGGATTTGCTGGATGAACTTTGCGAAACCATGGAGTCGGGATCCCTGTGTGCGATGGGCGGACTGACGCCAATGCCGGTTCGCAGTGCGCTCAAACATTTCAACCAGGCCTTTGAAGCAGGCCAGGGGAATGAAAAACATGACTGACAGAAACCAGCCATTGCAGGATTTGGGAACACCATCAGCTGGCGGTGCGGGTGCAACCATCAGTCTTCGAATTGATGGTCAGGATATCGAGGTAGAACAGGGAACATCACTATTGCGTGCTGCAGCACTACTGGGAATCAACATTCCAAAGCTGTGTGCGACCGACAGCCTGGAAGCCTTTGGTTCCTGCCG
>CALBDB010000182.1 GCA_937927755.1 uncultured Lysobacterales bacterium | reverse complement strand
AGGCCATAACCGTCATTATCGGAAACAGGCTGGCAAAAGCGATCAGTCCAAAGCCGTCCAGAATGGGGCTGCGGCCGGGAATAGTTTCCGCCAGGCCAAGGCCCAGCGCTGCCACCAACGGCACAGTCACCGTGGATGTGGTCACACCACCGGAGTCATACGCCAGTGGAATAATAAGTTTTGGGGCTATCGCGGTCTGTATTATGACCACGATATAACCACTGATAATGTACCAGTGAATTGGTGTCCCGGTGACAATGCGAAACACCCCCAGCGCCACACCAACGGCGACGCCAAGCGCAACCGCGTAGCGCAAACCCCTGACGGTTATCGTGCCGCCCGAAACCTGGTTGGCCTTGATCGCAACGGCAAGCAAAGCCGGCTCGGCCACCGTAGTCGCAAAACCTATGGCGCCGGCAAAAACATAGACCCACATATAGTCCAGCCACTGCACGGCGCCCCCGGCGCCTGCCGGTGAAGCATAAATAAATTCGGGGGCAGTGAGCTGTTCTGCCATCAGGCGGCCCAATGGAAACAGCGCCATTTCCAAACCTTCCAGGAACAGTGTCAGACCCAGCAGAACCAGGACCATACCCATCGCAACCCGTGTCGGGTTGTTGATGCGGCGCCGCAGGACAAGAATCTGGAAGCCGAATAAAATTACAGCGATGGGCAGCACGTCCCGCAACATTGACAGCAGGGTGTAGCCAAAATGAATCAGGCCTTCCATTATGTGGCCCAACCGGGCAGTAATGATGAATTCAGCGAGTCGTGAAGCGGTTTGGCCATCAGTAAATCATTCCGTAAGCCATGACAAACATCATGGGTGTCAGGGAGGCAAAAGCGATAAGGCCAAAACCGTCAATCAGCGGGTCTCGCCCGTGGATGGTATGAGCGAGGCCGATTCCAAGCGCTGCAACCAGCGGCACGGTTACTGTTGAAGTGGTAACACCACCCGAATCATAGGCGATACCGATAATCTCGGGAGGTGCAAAGAAGGTCATGATGACCACGCCGAGGTAGCCGCCGATGATCAGGTATTGTACGGGCCAGCCCTTCAGTATCCTGAACACACCGATGACCAGGGCAAAGCCAACGGCCAGCGCCACGGTTAACCGCAGGCCAAGTGCGTAACTACTTTGTTCATCGACAGAATTACCAATGACCTGCCCGGATGAAGCAATCCTTGCAGCCTCGTTTGCTATGGCAATCAACGCCGGTTCCGCCGCCGTGGTCCCGAAGCCCAGCGTGAACGCAAATATCAGTAACCACCAGAGATTGCCCTTGCGCACAAAGTTGTATGCCATCTCCTCGCCGATCGGGAAAAGGGCCATTTGCAAGCCACGCACAAACAGGGCCAGGCCGAGCAACACCAGTGTCGCGCCCCACAGCATCTGCCCCAGGTTGGGGATGGGCTGCCGCAATACCGCCAGTTGGAAAAAGCCGATAACGAGGACAATGGGCAAAAGAGCAAGCGCACTTTCGGTCAGCGGCTCTGCAACTTTGCGTAATTTTGAAAAGAAAACTTTTAGCGGGCCGGCTTTGCGTGGGTGTGAAACTAGTGGGTTGTCCGCCGGGTGCATTTTTCTAATGGTGCTTTTGAGTCTGTATCAGACATTCACTACCACTTTCTGGTATAGGCCGCCGAAATAGAAATTGGATGAAATCTGTTCCGCGTCAATATCCGCAGGCATAAACGCGGGCAATTCATCATGCCACAGATCCATAGCGTAGGGCTCCAACATCGTCAGGATGGGTTTCATGACATAACGCATCGGGTTGGACTGTTTTGGCCCGTGGTAATCGACAAAAATGACCCTGCCGCCCGGCCGGGTGACACGGATAGCCTCGGCAACCGTTTTACGGCGCGCATCTTCAGGCTGTTCGTGTAACAGGAAAAACACCACGGTCTCTTCAAAACTGTCATCCGCGAAAGACATGCTGGTTGAATCCTGGTGGTGCACGGAAACATTCTGATGCCCGTCCAGTTTTTTCTCCACGTTATGCAGCTGAATGGGTGCAACATCCACCACGCTGAGTCTGGATTGTGTTTTTGCCAAATGTGATGCCAGGCGATTTGAGAAATCCCCGTAGACGCAGGCAACCTGAAGCACACTGCTTTGCTGCCGGAGGTCCATCTCATCCAGCACCGCGTTGGTGAGCTTCTTCATGTTGCCCCAAAGGATCAGGTTGACAACCCATTCGCGCTCGAAAAACCAGAAAGATTTTGGATGGAGATAAGCCCACCAGTATGTATCCTGGAGATATTCAGGAATGGACGGCGGGACAATAGGAACGGTCTGCGCCGCATCTTGCGTTGCATCGTCACCTGTTTGATAGTTGTAGTTTTCCGCTAGGACTCTCGAGTCATCATTCATACATTGTGGGCCGCCAGATGTAAACCTTGGCGGCCAGGTATCCCTCAGCCAATTGTCAGCAAATAAAAAGCCGCCAGCACAGTGCCGATAGCGGCCACCGTGTAGACGGCGCTGGCGATCAGCGCATCTTTTCTGATTCCGAAATCGTGAGCCACGACCCGTAATCTGTGTGCTGCGTGCCAAACTGAGAGAAAGAGTACGATGAATAGGCATGCTTTGCCAAGCCAACTCGACGCAAAAGCGTGAAATTGATCAAATTGAAGTCCATCCGGGACGTTACCCGTGGCTACCAACAGAAACAGGGTAATCAGCGCAGGAACAACAAATGCCGTTACCGTGCCGCCGGCTGCGAACAACCCCCAGACTATAGCTTTCTTTGCAATTGCCATTAGATTACTCCCGCCAGCCAGAAAATAAAGGCGCTGACTATTACCCAGGCCACGTAATGCCCAATAATGATGAAGCTATCGGGAAGTTTGTTTTCACCCACCTGCACCGGCATCGCCTTGGGCGCCAGCTTGAACCAGGGGAAGGTCTGGAAGAACAGGAAGTACAACAAAGCCACTGCATGGAAAACCACCATGCCCGTGTTTTGCTGCGAGGCGAGGAAACTGTCCCATTTCTCCGCTGAATCCGTGGCCAGGATCGCCAGGGCGCAAATCGTGAAGAATGTGTAGAAAGCCACCAGGAAACTGGATAGTTCGCGCAATACATAGACCTTATAGCGCTTGTTTCGCATATACCAGGTGGTCTTGGATACCGGTCGGATATAGGGTCGGCGGCTCATGACTTATCTCCCACTATTCCCATTTTCTGTTTCCAAAACTCGACCGCACCATCGACTTTCATCTGCTGGATCGCTGCGGCCGGATCGACGTGCTTGGGACATACCTCGGAGCAGGCTCCAACGAAGGAACAATCCCAGACGCCATCGTGATCTGCGAGGATATTCAGGCGGTCGGATTTACCCTGGTCACGGTTGTCCAGGTTGTAACGGTGAGCCAATGTCAGCGCAGCCGGGCCGATGAAGTCCTTGTTTAACGCGTATTGCGGGCAGGCGGCGTAACAACACATACAATTGATACACATGGTCAATTGTTTGAATTTCATCAACTGGCCGCGTGTCTGGTTATATTCCACGTCTTCGGCAGGCGGGTCATCTTTGCGCATGATGTAGGGCTGCACCTGGTGCAGTTTCTGCATCACGTCATCCAGGACAACCACCAGGTCACGCTCGATCGGGAAGTTCTCAAGGGGCTCGATCCGTACCTTGTCAGGCAGGTCACGGACGAATGTTTTGCAGGTCAGGCTCGGTTCGCCATTGACCATCATGCCGCAGCTGCCGCAAACCATCATGTGACAGGACCAGCGGAAGGCCAGTGTGGTATCGAGGTTATCCTTCACGTAGTTGATAGCGTCCAGTATCACCCAGTCCTCGTTACAGGGGACGGTATAACTTTGAAACCAGGGGGCCTCGTCCTTCTCAGGATCGTAGCGCATGATTTCCAGTTCCATATCTCGTATTCGGGTGCTCATTATTTTTTACCCCCCGAATAGTCACGTGTGCCCGGTTGGGAACGAGTGATCAGGACATCCGACCACTCCACGCGCGGGCGGCCATCCGGTTCGCGGTAGCACAATGAGTGCTTCAGGAATTTTTCATCATCACGCTCGGTGTAATCCAGGCGCTGGTGAGCGCCCCGGGATTCACGGCGTTGCAAAGAACCTTCGGCAACTGTTTCAGCTACATCCAATAAATTTCGTAACTCGAGCGCAGACTGGAGGTCGGTATTAAACACATTGCTCTTGTCGTTGATCTCAATACCCTTGTAGCGCTCGCGTATTTCTGCAATCTTCTCGCAGGTTGCGGCAGCGCCTTCTTCATCACGGTAAATGCCGGCGCCTTCCTCCAGCGTGGTTCTCATTTCCCGCCGCAGGCCGGAAATGGTCTCGGTGGAGCCACTTTGCTGCATCAGGTCGCGCACACCCGCCACGATGGCTTCGGCCTGGGTTTTGAGGTTATCTTCACCACCGCTTTCGTTGGCCTTTTGCGCATATTGGATGGCATGATCGGCCGAGCGTTTTCCAGACACCAGCAAATCGGTCAGGGAATTGGAGCCCAGCCGGTTGGCGCCATGCAGGCCGGAACAGGCGGTCTCACCGATAGCATAAAGACCCGGCATCTGGGCTTCGCCATTGATATTGGAATCAATCCCACCCATCATGAAATGGATAACCGGCCGGATCGGGACCGGATCCTTGATCATATCCACGCCAACGTAAGCATGCGCCAGCTCATGTACAAGCGGCAGGCGCTCGAGGATTTTCTTCGCACCCAGGTGACGCATATCCAGCAACACACAGTCACCCCACGGAGTTTCGACCGTATTGCCTTTCTTCTGCTCATGCCAGAATGCCTGGCTGAGCCGGTCGCGCGGGCCCAGTTCCATGGTTTTAAGGACAGGTTCACCGACAGGGGTTTCCGGACCCATACCGTAGTCCTGCAAGTACCGGTAGCCATCCTTGTTGACCAGGATGCCGCCCTCACCACGGCAACCTTCGGTTAACAGGATACCGGTGCCGGGCAAGCCGGTCGGGTGGTACTGGACGAATTCCATGTCTTTCAACGGCACGCCGGCACGGTAGGCCATCGCCATGCCGTCCCCGGTCTTGATCGCACCATTGGTGGTAAACGGGAAAACCTGGCCGCCACCGCCGGTTGCCATGATCACCACCGAAGAATTGAACTGGAAGAACCTGCCGCTGCGCATTTCCATGGCAACGACACCACGGCACTTGCCGTCGATGTGCAGCAGGTCAAGCGCAAAATACTCGTCATAGCGCTTGATGGAAGGGAATTGCAGGGAGGTCTGGAACAGGGTATGCAGAATATGGAAACCGCTCTTGTCAGCGGCGTACCAGGTACGTTTCTTTTTCATTCCGCCGAATGGGCGGACTGCAACGGAACCGTCGTCCTCGCGGCTCCAGGGGCAACCCCAGTGCTCCAGTTGCATCAGTTCGCGCGGCGCCTGTTCGACAAAATTCTCGACCACGTCCTGGTCACATAACCAGTCACCGCCGCCGACCGTATCATTGAAATGCATCTCCAGTGAATCATCGGCCGTCTTGACCCCGGCGGCCCCGCCCTCCGCCGCGCAGGTATGACTGCGCATCGGGTAAACCTTGGAGATTAACGCGACCTTGAGATTTGGATCCTTTTCCGCAACAGCTATGGCAGCGCGGAGACCGGCCCCACCTGCACCAACAATTACGACGTCAGCCTGAATAAGTTCCATATCCATGTACCCTACTTGTTTTTATAGCGAATCACTTTGATGCATTCATGTTATGAAATGATTGACACATGTCAATTAGATGTAAATTTGTTTGATTTTAAAAGCAGGCAAATAAATCCTGTTCTACACATGAACAGCTGGGCAGCGTCATGTGTAGAACAGGAACTCTCCTCAATTTGCCAGCGGACTAGAACCGGTAACTGGCCTGTACGCGGAAATACCACACGCTGTAATCAGGGCTTTGCTCACCCATTGTCAGCACTGAACCGATTCCGTCCACACCCAGTCCGTCAATGGCCCAATCCTGCGCTTTATAGTTCTCGTACTCAGCGTAGAGCTTATAACCCCAGTTCTCGCTGACCTCGTGATCAAAATGTATCTTCGCGTTTCTCAGCTTTGTCCGTAAGGGGTTAAAGGGATCTTCGTCCGCTTCAGTCTGTACCGAGATATCACCCCTCGCTTCTGAACTGATCAAATCCAGGCCCATGCTCATGTTCTCATTTATATGAGCAGACATACCAAGACCTTCCGTTGCAACCTCGTCACTGGTCAGCGCAGTCCAGGGAACCGCAGTTACACTGGTCGCATTCAGAAGTTTGGCGTCAATGTCTTCCCGGGTCAGGAAGGCGTATATGTTGAAATTACTGCCGAGGGCATAATTGAGGTTGATGGTGTAGCTGTCCTCGACGCTTTCCTGCAGACCAATCTGCGAGTCGGTGTAGTCGGCCTCTGCCTTAAAATAGCTCAGGTTGATGCCAAAGGCATCCAAAGGCATCAGATCAAGTTCAAGCAGCAGGCGGTCACGCTCACGATCCGCCTGGTTGAATTTTCGCATCAGCGGATGATCCACCGGACCGTCGTCATCCGGCTGCAGGTAATCGGACACATCCCTGTCGGCCGACTCGAGCTTGACCCTGAGTTGAGAGCTGTACGTCGGATTCACCTTGACCTCACCCCAGAAACTGGTTTCCTCGGAAGTCTCGACTGCCTGCAAGCTGCGCTCGATATTATTCTGGCCAGCTCCGCCACTCAGTCTTATGCTGCTGTGCATGCGCAATCGCAGATCCGCGGAATATTGTTCCCGTTCATAACTGTAGGGCCGGTTGTAACGTGGTCCCCCCGGGAAAATATCCTGCTTGATGGGTGTATACAACTCGACAGGCGTGTTGTTTTCCCTTTCATCAAACTTGCCGCGGACTGTGAAGCTCAGCCGGTTATTCAGACGGGCCAAAAGTTTGCCGGAAACGTTATAGACCGAAGTGTCAAGCTTGCCATTCAGCGAAGCACGCGGCAGTGGGATAGCGCTGTAGTCCGGGTTGGTTGAATAAGCGATAAAAGGCTCGTTCTGGCTAAAGCTGCCCCATGCCGCCTGCCCTGACAGCCGGATTCGGGGTGTGAATGCAAATGCGCCACCGACACTTAACTGGTAAAAATCGTTACCCGGTTCAAGGGCCGGCTGTATGTAGTCGTTGACGGAGCGTGAGCCGAACGGATTTCGCCAGGTCAGGGATGAGTTTTTGTTTTCAAAACTCGAAACCAGGTACCTGAGCTGGAACTGCCCGCGTTTGCCTGCCCATGACAGGGCCGTATCGATGATATCGGTGGTGTAGTTAACCGGCGCAGGCACCAGGGCGGAATTAAAAATACCGCCTCCTAGCGAGCGTGTTCCCATTTTGTCCTGGCGCTGGTAATCGAGCTTGTAAGACCAGTTGCCGCCGAACTTCACGGTGCCGCCGGCATCCAGAATCTCGCGTTGGGTCTTGAGTTTGGCTGCCGCCAGGCTGCTCTGCAGTGCGGTCATCTCATCCGTGGTGGCTGCGTACACCCAGTCAGAAGGCAGGGTCAAATTGTTACTGCCGACACCCAGGAATGGTGTTGCGGCACCATAGCCACGGTACTTTGGTATTTCCTGCCAACCAAAACGCAGTTCAAAATTATCCTGCTTGCCGCCGCGCATATCGAGTTCGCGGCTATCGAGAACCAGGTTTGACGCATACAGGTCAAAATACCAGCCCTTCAGGTCCCTGAAATGGACGTCGCCATCAATAGCTGCACCATAACCTTCTTCTTCCAGGCCACGGTAATCACCAAAGCGCAGTGAATCGTCGCTGACGTAATAGAGACCAAAATCAAGGATTCCACGCCAGCCGGTGTATTGCACACACTGTTTGCATGAATAAATTTTAGGTTCGGTATCTTGCGCCTGTGCTGACGCGCCTTGTGCGCTTAACAGCAATACTGGCAAAAGAGCGGATATGCTGAGACCGAAATTCCTGTTGAGTTTGTTCATTTTCCTGATACCTTTTTTCAGCAGCCATTAACGGGTCATGATCACGCCGGACGGATGGTTGGATCCGTGGACTTGTGAATGACAGTTACCACACGAACGGGCCAGCAGGAATCTCTCCTGGACATTGTCTTGCGCCAATTCGGATGTGTACGCCGTTGACGGGTGCCCGCTCGACGAATGGCACTGCTGGCATAGCAATGGTGGGCGCTGCTTCAGCAATGAAGCATGGTTGCTTCCATGTGGGCTATGGCACAAACCACAGTCCTCGGTAACGGGAGCGTGCTCCCAAAGGAAGGGGCCACGCTTCTCAGCATGGCATTTATAACAGGTGTCATTGACGTTTGATTCGACCAGCAGTGAATCATTGTTCCCATCATGCGGATTGTGGCAATCGGTGCAGGTCATTTCACCGAAACGCAGTGGGTGACTGCTCGCTCTCAAGGTCTCAGCACGGGTGCGCTGATGGCATGCAAAACATTTTTCCTGCTGCGCCAGCTTATCCAGTGCAGGATCCTGCGGGGCATGCACTTCATGGCAGCTTGCACAGGCCACTTCTTCTTCCTCGTGGATGCTGCCCGCCCAATGTGTCCTGGTTTCACCGGTGTGACAGGCAAGACAGATTTCATTCTGCTTGACCACCGGGGTTTTGCCATTGAATGTCACGTCCGGCAGAAGGCGATCACCATCTTTCGGCTTTTTGCGATGGGTATCGCTTGGACCGTGACAAGTCTCGCAGTCATGGCGACCATCGGCAAAGGGTGAGTTGGGAGAGTCACTGATCCCCATTGGGGTCAGGAATACTTCGTGCGCCGCTGGATCCCTGCCTTCGCGATGGCAGGCCATGCACTGGTTAGCACCATTTGAATACTCGGCTTGCACGCCGGCATCTTCAGGTTCATCCGCCTGGATGGACCCGGCTAACATAAAACAGGAGATTGAGAACAGAAAAAACGAGATTATTTTTAATCGGACCCCACGATCCGGAGACGTTTTCATAGCCAGCTACTCCGTGAGTCAGCAAAAAATCCAAGGGTCACAGAGTAAATCCGGCCCCACCACTCCCGGACGTCCGGATCACTCCGGATGCCCACTACAATACATTAGCGGAGTGTAATTTAGATAAATTTAATGCTGATTGACCCATGTCAATCAGCGATGGATTTTGAGCGGCTAATCGTCTCGTATGTTATTGATTTAAGCTTACATTAAGGTTTCTGTAAGCTTAGGTTAAGGTTCGTGCCCCTAATTGTTTTTCGCACCCTGTTTGATCCAGGTCCGGATCGTTTCAATTTCCTCTTTTGGAATCGACTTTTGACCATGCGGCATACTGATGGACGGATCGGCACGGCCCTCTATAAGAACCAACAGGTTGCTGCCTTCAACATCGCCGGCGATGACCATCGGCCCGAAACGCGTGCCTGCCATCAGGCCCTCGTAATCCGACATATCAAAACCGCTGGCCACGGTCCCGGCACCGTTTGCCTGATGGCATTCAGCACAATGTTGATCAAGAATGGGTTTCACATTTTGTGAAAAACTCACCGCAGGCTCGTTATTACATGCGGTAATCACCACCGGAAACAGGCTCAACGCGATTAATTTCCCGAAAGTTTTCTTAATGTTTTTCATAATGAGTTTCCTTGACAAGGCACTAAATGAACCCGAAATCTAAAGTGGTTGACTCCAATATAAAACTACGCTCTCGGTGACATACCGTTCATGACATATGTCATCATAATTGAAATTATAAAAGCAAAAGACGACAAAAAAAGGTTAAATGCCACATTACAATTATATATTGAAACAAACCGGATTTGACTCATCCCAAGGGAAGTGGTTGTGAAGATAAACATAGTCGGCGCAGGGATTTCCGGACTTGCCACCGCACAGGCAATCCTGTCCAGGAAACCCGATGCCGAGATCACCATATTTGAAGCCAGCCAGCGCATCGGCGGAAAGGTTTGGACGGAAATAAGTGCGGAAGGTTATCTGTGCGAAGGCGGAGTCAATGGCTTCCTTGATAAAATCCCCAGGACCCTCGATCTGTGCAGGGAAGCCGGTGTTAAGCCGGTGCCCGCCGACACATCCTCACAAATACGTTATATATACAGCCACGACGAGTTGCATAAACTGCCGGAAAAACCACCGGAGTTTCTGAAGTCGCGCTTGCTCAGTGTGCGCGGCCGGTTACGGGTCATTTACGAAGCCATTGCCGGCGGCACCGATATCGACGATGAAACCCTTGCCCAGTTTGCCACCCGCAGGCTTGGCAGGGAAGCATACCAGCGACTGATCGACCCGATGGCTTCCGGTGTATTTGCCGGCAACGCCGATGAACTGAGTCTTAAAAGCTGTTTTCCGCGTATCCACGAAATAGAAATGGAATACGGCAGCCTGATTCGTGGCCTGATCAAACTACAGAAAAAGGCTAAACGCGAGGGCGCCAAGAAAACACCCGGGCCGGGGCCCGGCGGCACATTGACTTCGTTTGATAATGGAATGAGCGTGCTGACCGACAGGCTGGCGGAACAACTGGGTTCGCGGATTCGTATCGCCACAGCCGTGCACAGCATCGACCGCAGCGGCAGCCGTTACCAGTTACAGCTTGAAAATGATGAAGTGGTGGAAAGTGATGTGCTGATCCTGTCCGCCCCGGCACACGCACAAGCCGGGATGCTGCAGGGCCTGGATCCGTCACTGGCGGGCCTGCTTGCTGAGATACCCTACCCGGCGCTTTCCGTATGTTGCCTCGGTTATCGTAAGGAACGTGTCGGTAAAGTACTCGACGGCTTTGGTTTCCTGGTTCCATCAACAGAAAAACGCGCGGTGCTAGGCACCATTGTTGACTCCAACGTATTTCCCGGACGCGCACCGGAAGATTCGATCCTTTTACGCTCGATGGTTGGCGGCGCCCGAACCCCGGACCTGGCCCGCTTGCCCGATGAACAATTGATCGACCGGGTGCGCTCAGAACTGCAGGATATTCTTGGCCTGACTGCGGAGCCCGATTTCATCCGGATATTCCGCCATGAAAGAGCTATTCCACAGTATATAATCGGACATGCTGCCAGGCTTGAAGCCATTGAAAGGCAACTGCAACAGCATCCGGGGCTGATACTGACCGGCAATGCTTTCAAGGGCGTCAGCCTGAATGACTGCGTGGTCAATGCCTGGGAAACAGGGCAAGCCCTGGTCCCACAACCACAAAACGGTAAAGACGGTTGATGGAACAATGAGTGGTCTGAAATTCAAAGTCGGGTTTTACCTCGTGATTGCGCTGACAGCCGCTGTGTTTATTTTTACGCTGATGGTAGTGCGAAATAACCGCGAAGAATTACTGCAACAGGCCGTGGGTCACAGCGCCCAGTTATCAGAGGTTCTGATCAAAAGCACCCGCTTTGCCATGCTGGAAAATAAGCCGTCCGAGGTTAGCAAGATCCTCAATGATGTCGGTGCCCATAAAGATATTGATAAAGTCAGGATTCTCAGCAAGGACGGAACCGTTATTCACTCCTCGAAAGAGAGGGAAATTGGAACACAAGTCGACCAGGAAGCCGAGTCATGCCTCGGCTGTCACCTGGATCAGCGCTCCCTGGAGCAAAGCCCCCTGATTGGAAGGCCCCGATTTTTTACGGACGAGGATGGCAGGCCGATGCTCGGCAGTACTGCGGTAATCCGTAATGAACCCAATTGCTCCAACAGCAGTTGCCACTATCATGCTGCTGAAACCTCCGTGCTCGGCGTACTGGATATCGTTTCCCCGGTCGATGTCATAGAAAATACGTTGCGCTTAAATACCTACAAGCTGATTGGGTTATCACTCGGCTTTATCATCCTGGCGGGTGTGCTTGTGAGCTACCTTGTAAATCGCATGATCTTCCTGCCGTTGAGCGACCTGGATGAAGGCGCCACCCGGCTTGCGGAGGGTGACCTGGAAAAGACTATCCCGGTGCGGAGCAAGGATGAATTCGGCCATCTGGCACAATCTTTCAACAGTATGACCCGGGCTTTGCGGGAATCGCGAAAAGATCTTGAGGACTGGGGGCACACACTGGAACAAAAGGTCGAAGAAGCTAGCCAGGAACTCCAGATCGCCCATGCTGAGGCCGCTCGAAGCGAGAAATTGGCATCTGTCGGATTACTCGCCGCCGGTATTGCACACGAACTCAACAACCCATTGACAGGCGTCCTGACATTTGCACACCTGGTAAGGAAAAACCTGCCGGATGACAGCCGCGATGCGGAAGACCTCGACCTGGTGATCAGCGAAACCAAACGATGCGCGACCATCATCCGCCGCTTGCTCGATTTCTCTCGCGAGAAAACACCAGAAAAGGCTTACCACGACCTGAACGAGATCATCAGGAATACCGTGCAATTGATCGAACAGCCCGCACAGGTTGCAAATATCGAGATCATTACGGATCTGGATGAAAATCTGCCGCCGGTCTGGCTGGATGAAGACCTGATCAAGCAGGTCATCATGAATATGCTTGTGAACGCCCGGCACGCGATCGAGAGTGAAGGCACCATCACGATCAAGACCCGCTCATGTGGTGAAGACGGTTGTCCTGATTCAATAAGACCGACCGAAAACATGGCTGAAATTACGATCACCGACACCGGTTGCGGTATTCCAGCTGAAAAATTGAATAAGGTTTTTGATCCCTTCTTCACCACCAAGGGGGTCGGCAAGGGTACCGGGCTGGGCTTATCGGTAAGCCACGGCACCGTTACGTCACATCGTGGAACCATTGAGGTTGACAGCGAAGTGGGCATAGGAACGACATTTCGCATTTACCTTGCGATAAACAGCAATAACGAAAAAAAGGCCAGTTTATGAGAAAGCGGATACTTGTCGCTGACGATGAAGAGATTGTCATCCGGAGTTGCCTGCGCATACTCTCCGATGACAAATATGAAATCGAAACCGTGCGCAATGGTCTCGAAGCGATCGAGCGAATCGCTGAGAAAGACTATGACCTACTCGTCCTTGACATCATGATGCCCAAACTGACCGGCATGGAAGTGCTGCAGAGAGTTAAGGAATCGCACCCGGATGTCGACGTGATCATGATTACCGGGCTGAACGAGATCGAAACCGCTGTAAAGGCCATGAAACTGGGAGCATTCGATTATCTGCCCAAGCCATTTGACCCGGAAGAACTCGAATTGGTCGTTGAGCGGGCTTTCGAACGCCGGCAGTTATTGCAGGAAAATGTCAACCTTAAAAAGGAGGTCAACGCCCGCTATAGCTTTGAAAACATCATCGGCTCCAGCCCGCCGATGCAAAATGTCTACCGCCTTGTCGCGCGTTGTGCACCAACCAACAGCACCATTATGGTCAGGGGCGAAAGCGGTACCGGCAAGGAATTGATAGCACGCGCCATACACTTCAACAGCCTGCGCAAAGACCACCCGTTCGTTACGGTCGACTGTGCTTCGTTGAGTGAAAACCTGCTCGAAAGCGAACTTTTCGGCCACGTAAAAGGCTCGTTCACTGGCGCGGTATCCAACAAAAAAGGCTTATTGGAAGTGGCCGACGGCGGTACGCTGTTCCTGGACGAAATCGGCAATATTTCGACGTCCACCCAGGCCAAGCTTTTACGTTTCATAGAGGAACGTGAATTCAAAGCAGTCGGCGACACGCAGTCAAAATCGGTCAATATCCGCTTGATCACCGCCACCAATAAGGACCTGGAAGGCATGGTCGGCGAGGGCACGTTCCGTGACGACCTGTATTACCGCATCAATATCTTCCCGATCGAAATACCGCCGCTGCGCGAGCGCCGTGACGACATACCGGCGCTGGCTTTTCATTTTCTAAGCCAGTTCGGTAAGGAAATGGACCGCGAGGTAAAAGAGTTCTCCGCCGGAGCGATGAACCTTTTAATGAACCACGACTGGCCGGGCAACGTCAGGGAACTGGAAAACACGATCCACCGGGCCGTGATCCTGTCCAGCGACGATATCATCCGCCAGGCCCACCTGGTCAATATTCTGGACATGCAACCTCTCGCCGACATGGACGTGCCCCGGACAAGCGAAGAGCTGAAAAACATCAAAAAGGTCGCACGCCAGAAATCCGTCGAGAACGTCGAAAAACTTTTCGTGCTCGGCGCCCTGAAAAGAAACGGATGGAGCGTTACCGCTGCCGCCGAAGAAACCGGCATGCAACGCCCGAATTTCCAGGCCCTGATGAAAAAATACGACATCAGAATTCGCGGTGGAAATCCCACGAACGGCGATTCCGAATCGTAGGAGCGACGAGCACGTCGCTCCTACGCCTTCGATTGGGGTTCGCCGCAATTCAATATTTCAAACCCAGATTGCGTCCCAATGCGAATACTCCCTGACATTGCCAACCAGCCCGGCACGCAACGGGTTTGCAATTATGTATCTTGCTGCCTCAATAACCGCCTCTTCCTTCCGCAAAGCATGGTCATGAAACCCATTTTGCCAAAACTTTCCTCTACGATTCAGATGTTGATTTATCTGATACGCACTTGAAGATTTCACAGTCTTAAGCACCTGGCTTAGCGATGCATCGTCAAGCAGTTGCACCAGCCAGTGCACATGATCAGGCATGACGACGAAAGCCATCGTTTTCACCTGCCGGCAATTCCTCATGCTTCTTATCATTAACCGGGCACAGCGAAAATCTTTAAATCGATGTTTTCTACCATCCGTAACAAAGGTGACTAGGTAAACTTGGTTTTGCAAGGATACACGGCCCTTTCTGAGGGCGTGGCCTGAGTGATTTTCACTTTGCATAAAGCTGTTGTCATATTTGAAAATGACAAATTAGCCGGGTTTGAGGGTCGAATCTTTGGATGGTTTCGGAAGGATTTGTAAGCAATTGCCTGTAGGAGCGAACGGCGAAGCTGATCGCGATTGATTGAGGTTCGCACGAAATTTAGAAAATCGCGACGAGCATGTCGCTCCTACGGGGTTGTAGGAGCGAACGGCGAAGCTGATCGCGATTGGTTTGAGGTTTGCGCGAAATTTATCAAATCGCGACGAGCACGTCGCTCCTACAACAAACGCTGATTACTAATGCTCTTCTTCATACCCCGTAAACATTTCCTTGAAATGCGACGAAGGTCTCGCACCGAGTGCGCCCATGTAGGCATGGATCATGACGAAGGAGACGAAGAAGATGAATATCACGACATGAACCGTATCCACGACTGCCAAACCGCCCACTGCGTTAATCCAGCTTTCGAAGCGCTTGACGTCCCACATCATGATGCCGGTGAGAAACTGGATGGGCACCACGAAAAGCATCACGATTTGATAGGTGATGCTCTGCATCGGGTTGAACTTGTCGTGGGGTACTACCTTGTGCGGGCTGTGCTCGCCCTTGAATATGCCGTAGCCGTAGTACTGCATCTGGGCCATGGCTTTTTCGAAGAACTTCTTCGGGTTTAGCTCGGGGTGGTAGTTCGTGATCTTATCCGTGAAAAGATAAAAAAACAGCCATATAAAGTAGTTTCCGATAACAGCAAATGCGACCCAGTTGTGGGTGCGTACAGCCGTTTCGAAGTTCAGCACGTTGATATAGGCGGAATACCTGATCTGGATACCGGTCAGGATCAGGGTTACAAAACCCAGTGCGTGCAGCCAGTGCCAGATCCGTACCGGCAGAGGATTGATATACAGTTTCGGGTCAGGCGCCTTTACCCAGGCGGTAGATTCCGGTTGTTTTGAATGATCGGTGGCCATCATGACTCTCCTCTATCCATTTTTTCTTTGATCATTCTTCCCAGGGTGAAATGACCTATTGGAACGGCAATCCCGGCCGCCAGTGACAGCAGGAAGGCGATATCCAGCAATTTGTTGGTGTTGCCGCCAAGCGCATAAACCTGGCTCATGGATTCCACGCCAGCTACCGAGCCCAGGGCCTCCCGATCAGCCTCAAACTGCTGCACCCTGCCATCGGCGCCCGGCACGGATACCGTCAGATTCTGGTTTTGCTGACGATCGTCCCTGTGACAGCTGTCACAGGTTCTGCGGGCAAAATTCATTGATGCGATCTGGTGTGCAGAAACACCGGATTTGGTTTCCATGCGGCCACGCACTGAAATATTTCCCAGCGTTCCCTCTACCTCACCATGTGTTACCGAGGTGAAGAACTCCAACAGGTCCGTGCTGCCTTCCGATTCTTCGAAAGATTTCATTTGATTCCGAATGAACTCATCGGTCTCTTTCTGGCCAACGGGTTGCTGCGTGGAATTGTCAAACAGGTGCAAATCAAACCTGTTCTGGGCAAACGGGGCATGACATACAGCGCAGGAAATCACATCGAGATGGACGCCCGCATTCGGTAACCATTGACGGTGAAGCAGGTTCACGTTTTCGTGACATGCAATGCAGGTGGTACGCAAGGTATCACCAATTTCCAGCGCTGTTACTGCGTGGGCGCGGTGACAATCTGCGCATACCGGCGCCTGGATGTGTGTGTCCCGGATTACATTGCCATGCAGCCTGGCCTGGCCGTGCACACTTTCAGCATAGGAGTCATAGACACCCTCGTGGCACTGTTTACAGGGAACCCCCGGTTCCGACTGAAAATCGGCCATGTTTTGAATCGCGTGGGCGCTGTGGCAGTCCGTACAAACCGGCGCCTTGGTGCTTCCCTGTGCAATCAGCGCCGCATGTATGCTGCCTTCGTACTGTGTAGTGTTCTCGGCATGGCACTGGGTGCAACTCTGGTTTAACTCCAGTGAATATTCGCGTTGGCTCTGGATCGCAATATTGGTGCTCTTGCTGGGGTGCTTCCTGCTGCCAATTGACGTGTGACAGGCAATGCAGGCAACCTCACCGTGGACCGAACCAATATAATTGTCACGGTGCACCTGCAAAGATAGTTGTTCACCGTTTTCCAGTTCCTTGAATTTTTCCCTTTTATGGCAATTCAGACACTTCCTGTTTTGTTTGAGAATTACCTCAAGTTCCGCATTGGCATCTACCGTGGCATCTTCAGCAGTGGCTGCTTGCGTACTGATTTCTTC
>CALBDB010000181.1 GCA_937927755.1 uncultured Lysobacterales bacterium | reverse complement strand
GCCAGGCGGGCGCCACTTCGGTCCGCACGTTTAAACTGGGCTTTGAAACTACCGCCATTCAGATTTGCGACAAGATTCAGACCCGGTACTCCGGCGCGCAGATCATACGCGAGTTTTAACGCAGTTTCAGTGCTGTTGTCTCCCACAGCCACAAGGTATGCGTGAACGGTTGGTGGAGAAGTATCCTCTTTCTGCCGCAACAACTCTACCAGCCGCTCTTCACCCATGGCGAAACCAATGCCCGGCCAGGGTTTGCCGCCCTGAAGTTCAACCAGGTTGTCATAACGGCCACCGGCGCAAACGGTGCCCTGTGCACCCAGTTCGTCGGTCATCCATTCAAAAACGGTGTGGCAATAGTAATCGAGACCACGCACCAGTCGCGCATTGACATGGTACTCAATACCCAGGCGGTCAAGATAACGCTTCAGTTGATCAAAATGCGTACGTGAGTCATCACCGAGGTGATCCGCGAGCAGTGGTGCGTTTTCCAGCAAGGCTTGTACTTGCGGATCCTTGCTGTCCAGGACACGCAAGGGGTTGCGTTCGGCCCGTTCGTTGGTTTGCTCATCCAGTTCTGCCCTGTGGGCAACCAGGAAACTATGAAGCTGGTCCCTGTAGGACGCTCTCTCCCCGGAGTTGCCCAGTGAATTGATCTCCAGTCGCAGGCCAGTCAATTCGAGGGCGCTCCACAGGCGGGTGCCCAGCGCCAGGATTTCAAGGTCCGCGTCCGCCCCGGTTGCGCCAAACAGCTCAGCACCGATTTGGTGAAACTGCCGGCTTCGGCCTTTCTGCGGTCGCTCGTAGCGAAACATCGGGCCGCTGTACCATAAGCGCCTGACCGGCCCGTACAACAGGCCGTTTTGCAGCGCCGCACGGACCACGCCTGCGGTTCCCTCTGGCCGCAAGCTCAATGACTCACCGTTGCGGTCATCGAAACTGTACATTTCCTTGGAAACCACATCGGTTGCTTCACCGATCGCCCGTTTGAAAACTTCTGTTTTTTCAAGCAAAGGAATCCGGATCTGTTCGAACCCGTGGCCGGAAAATACCTGTTCGGCCGTTGCTTCAAGGACTTGCCAATAGTGAATATCTCCGGGAAGAATGTCATTCATCCCGCGGACTGAGCGGATGGGGGAAACCATGTCAGTTTTCGTCTTGCCCGCTATTGTCAGCCTGCAGGTTTTTTGGCCAGGTCAACTGTGCAATGTCATCCGCACCGTAACCGGTCAGGTCTACCGGCTCACCATCAATCGTTAACCGCACGGCAGAAGCGCGACCCAGCAGAATCCGGAAAGGCGGCTTACCGTGGTAGCCCTTCTCGCTTCCGCCACGCAGCAGGTCCATTTCGATCTGTTGCCCGTTGGCATCGGTGATCTCTACCCAACTGTCTGCTGACACGACCAGTTTTAAGCGGCTTTCCCCATCCGGCACTGGCGGACGGGACACGGCGGCCCAGGCCTGCTCTGCGGCATCAATACCTTCAGCATTGCCGCCATGCAGTGCGCCTAGCGGTGCGATGGAGGCATTGACCGTGCCGCGTATGCCCTTGGCCTGGTCCAGCTTTATCGTGCTTTCGATTCGCTGACGATTGTCCGTGGTCTTGCCAAGCTGAGAACCGTCCTGTGACAACCGGACCGCTTCGTGGCTGAACTGCCATGCCAATGTCCCGATCAGCAGGGATGCCAGCACGTAACTCGTAGCGCGCAACCATTTGTCCAGCGGATTGCTTTTTGGTGGTGCGGCGAAAATATTCTGGATCGGGGGTTCGTGACTTCCGCTTTCAGAAACCAGGGCCTGTATCTTGTCCTCCCCGATCTGCAAATAACGCGCATAGGCACGGATATAACCTTTCAGATATACAGGGGCCAGGTGGGTTGTTTGCTCCGATTCTATTTCATCGAGCAGTTTTTCATCGAGGTTGATGGCCCTGGCGACATCCGCCAGGGACAATTTGCGGGCGCTTCGCTCCTGTTTCAGGAGTTCACCTGTAGTCATTGGGATCAAATCGTGTTGTTGTTTCATTTTCCTGAAATTCTCCGGACTTCTGCGGTCTGGTCTGATTCTGGGAAGTTTGTCTCAAGGGCGAGTTTATACTTGTTTGCAGCCTTATTGTCACGCGCTGCTGTTTCTATTTCAAAACCCAGCAACAGGCTTTCAGGGTCATGCCGGGCCACGGCCTCGTAGCGTTGCAGGAACGCACGCGCCGAAAGGTAGTTCCGTCTTTCAAAATTCAGTCTGGCCATGTTCATCAGGGCATCCGGGAACCCCGGCTCGATCTTCAGGGCGCGGCGCAAATAGGAATCAGCCCCGGCCAGGTTGTCATTGCTGAGCGCGCAAGAGCCTGCATTGGTCAGGGCAACCCAGGGTGAGCTGTAAAACGGGTCATCCAGCGCCTTTTCCAGGTGTGAATGCGCCTGCGGCCCTTTGCCGGTTTTACACAGGTAAACACCATAATTATTGTTTACGTCACCGTCTGCGGGGTCCGCCTCGTAGGCCGCTTTATAGTGTTTCCCGGCCAGTTCCAATTCTCCGATACGTTCATACAAAACGGCCAGTACGGTATGTCCGGGTGCATAATCGGGGTCTTCCTTGACGGCCTTCTTCAATTTGCCCAGCGCCACTTCGTACTGGCCCCGGTTCATGTACTCGAGACCGAGTGAAGTATTTGATTCTGCGGCTTTCCGGCCCTTGCTCTCGTTGAGATCCTGGTCAGGATTGGTGGTTGCACATCCGCTGATAAGAGCCATGAAAGCCGATAGCATCAGCAGGCACATTTTCGCGCTTGCGCAGCCGGCGCGTATTCCCTTCCTTTTTAATGACGGCTTGCTCATGCTGAGGTCTCTGCGATTTGTAGTTTTATTCGCTCACTTCTTTTTGTTCGGTCAAGCACTTTGCCCACCAGTTGCCCGCAGGCTGCGTCGATATCCTCCCCACGTGTCTTTCGCACCGTGGCAATCAGGCCTCCAGCCATGACAATTTCCTGGAACCGGGTGATCCGCTCGGCGCTTGAACAACTGTACCTTGTCCCGGGAAACGGGTTAAAGGGTATCAGATTCAGCTTGCTGGGTACTGTTCTTAATAATTTTACCAGTTTACGTGCGTGGTCCGGGTGATCGTTGACACCATCAATCAGGGTGTATTCAAAGGTTACCGTACGTTTGTGTTTTTCAGAAACGTAATCCCTGCAGGCCTGCATCAATTCCGCGATGGGGTATTTGCGGTTAAGCGGCACCAGGTCGGTGCGCACATCATCCACCGGTGAATGCAAGGAAACAGCCAGTGCGACGTCAATGGACTCACGCAGACGCCGTATACCCGGAACCAGACCCGCCGTACTCACCGTGACACGCTTGGCGGCAAAACCAAAACCAAGATCGTTTCGCATCAGCGACAGGGCCGGCACCACGTTGTCAAAATTGAGCAGTGGCTCGCCCATTCCCATCATTACGATATTGGTAATACGGCGCCGGCCATTGCGTTCGTGCCCGAGCGCCTGTGCCGCCAGCCAGACCTGCCCGATGATTTCACCGGTGCTCAGGTTACGGGCAAACCCCTGCGCGCCGGTGGAGCAAAACGAACAGTTCAATGCACAACCGACCTGCGAAGACACGCACAAGGTGCCCCGCTTCGGTTCGGGAATATAAACGGTTTCGACGGCGTTCCCGCCATGAAAACCGATTAGCCATTTGACCGTGCCGTCGCTCGAGCGCTGCTCGCGAATGATCTCGGGCAGCTTTATCTCTGCGATCCGGTTTAGTTTTTCGCGTAATGCGACACCAAGGTCTGTCATTGCGCCGAAATCAGTCTCGGCGTGATGGTAGACCCATTTCAATATCTGTTGAGCCCTGAATGGTTTTTCACCCAGGGTCTCAAAAAAAGCGCGTAAACCTGCTTCGTCAAAGTCGAGCAGGTTGACGCGCTCCGTGATATCACTCACCGCGGCCTGACTTTTTGTGTTGCTATTTACCAAAAAAGTACGCTATTTCAGTCTTGGCCGTGTCTGGTCCGTCGGAACCGTGTACAGCGTTGGCGTCGATACTCTTCGCAAAATCGGCACGGATTGTTCCGGGCTCTGCCTCTGCCGGGTTGGTAGCACCCATCAGCTTGCGGTTCAAGGCGATGGCGTCTTCACCTTCAAGTGCCTGGATCATGACCGGACCTGAAGTCATGAACTTGACCAGGTCATCAAAGAACGGGCGGCCCCGGTGAACCGCATAAAATCCTTCGGCTTCTGCGCTCGTCAGGTGTTGCATCCTGGCTTCAACAATCTTCAGGCCGGCCTTTTCAAAACGGCTATAAATTTCACCGATCACGTTTTTTGCAACCGCATCGGGTTTGATAATAGATAATGTACGCTCAACAGACACTTAAGAACTCCCTATAACTAATTGATATGTATTGATATGTTAAGAATTATATATTTAAAATAACAAGAACGAAGCCAACAGGTAATTTTAAGCTGAGACGCTCTTGCATGCAATCGAGCATCACGACATTGACGGACTCATCTTGACCGTGTGCTCGGGGCGCACCTATTATATTGGCGGGTAAACTGAGCGGGTCCGGTAATCGGACCTCGATCGCAATTTTTCACGCAAAAGCGGGGACATGTATGACTGCCCTTTTTCTGGCTTTAATCGTATTGTCATTGCTTTTACTGGCTTATTACCGTATTCCCTTGCTGATCTCGGTCGCAATCCTGGCCGGTCTCACATTTGCATTTACCGAGTTGCGTCATTTCTACCCTATTCCAGGCTGGTTCCGCTGGAGTTATGGCATTCTCACCGTCAGCCTCGCCGGCTTTGCAGTCAAACCATTGCGCCGTCTGCTGATCAGCAACCGCTTGTTCAGCCTGTACCGCAAGGTCATGCCCAAGCTGTCTTCCACCGAACGCGAAGCGCTCGAAGCGGGCACGGTATGGTGGGACGCCGAGCTTTTCAGCGGCAAACCGCGCTGGCGTCGTCTGCTACGGCAACCCGCACCTGCATTGAGTGAACGCGAACAGGAATTCATAGACGGCCCGGTTGAGGAACTGTGCCTGTTGTTGGATGACTGGGAGATATCCGACAAATACAGGGACTTACCGGAGACCGCCTGGCGCTTTATCCGTGATCATGGATTTTTCGGCATGATTATCCCGCAGGAGTACGGCGGCCTCGGTTTCTCCGCACAGGCGAACTCGGCCGTGGTCATGAAGCTCGCGAGCCGCAACGTGACAGCCGCCGTAACCGTCATGGTTCCAAATTCGCTGGGGCCGGGTGAGCTCCTGCTTCATTACGGTACGGATGAACAAAGGCAGCATTACCTGCCGCGTCTCGCCAGCGGTGAAGAGATTCCCTGCTTTGCGCTCACCTCACCACTGGCCGGCTCGGATGCCGGCGCAATGCCGGATAAAGGGATCGTTTGCCGGGAAGAATTTGAAGGCGAAGAAGTGCTGGGGCTGCGTGTCAGCTGGAACAAGCGTTACATCACGCTCGCGCCGGTAGCCACCCTGCTCGGTTTGGCGTTCCGGGCATACGATCCTGACGGCTTGTTAGGAGACATCAAAGACCTTGGCATTAGCTGTGCACTGATCCCGACCACTACCCCGGGCGTTGAAATCGGTAACCGCCATATGCCTATCGGCGCCGTGTTCATGAATGGCCCGACGCGGGGCACCGACGTCTTTATACCCATGCACTGGGTCATTGGCGGCCAGGAGCGTCTTGGCCAGGGTTGGCGCATGCTGATGCAAAGCCTGGCGGCGGGCCGGGCAATATCATTGCCGTCACTGGGTGTTGCCGGCGGCAAGATGTCATCATTGCTGACCGGTGCGTATGCGAGAATCCGTACCCAGTTCGATGTGCCCATTGGCAGGTTTGGCGGTGTTGAAGAACCCCTGTCCCGGATCGGCGGCAGAACTTATCGCATGGACGCAGCACGCACACTCACGTTGATTGCACTGGACCAGGGGGAAAAGCCCGGTGTTCTGTCCGCCATCAACAAGTACCAATTAACCGAAGGCAACCGCCAGTGCATCCTGGACGCCATGGATGTGCACGGCGGCAAAGGTATTATCCAGGGGCCCAACAATTACCTTGCCCACGCCTACCAGACCCTGCCGATATCGATTACCGTCGAGGGTGCGAATATCCTGACGCGTTCGCTGATCATTTTTGGCCAGGGCGCGATCCGTGCCCATCCCTGCCTGTTGAAAGAAATGAATGCTGTCATGGGTGCTGCCAACAGCCAGGCCCGACGTGATTTTGACAATGCCCTTTTTACCCATATCGGCTTCACCCTCAGCAATACTGTCAGAAGCCTGCTGCTGGGTCTTACGGGGGGCAGGATGACGCCCGCCCCTGTGCACGGTCCGCATGCAAAATATTACAGGCGGATCAGCCGCATGAGTTCCGCGTTTGCATTTGTGGCGGACTCGGTACTGGTAATACTGGGCGGCAAGTTCAAGTTCAAGGAAAAGCTGTCGGGCAGACTGGCCGATGCATTGATCCATCTGTACATGGCCAGCGCCATGTTGAAGCGCTTCGAGGACGATGGCCGCCCTGCAGCAGACCTGCCACTGCTTGAATGGGGCATGGAAGACAGCCTGTTCAGGATTCAGCAGGCCCTGCTCGGCGTAATCCGGAATTTCCCGCTCCCGCTATTCGGCTGGATTGTGAAATTGATAGTTTTCCCGCTCGGCCTGCGCTATTCCCCGCCATCCGATAAAAATGTAAAGGCTGTGGCCCAGTTATTGCTGCAGGAAAGTGAGGCCCGTGACCGTTTGACCGACGGTGTCTTTATTTCAGACCGGGATGATGCAACGGGGCGTGTCAACAAGGCATTTCACCTGGTACTGGAAGCGGAGCCTGCGGAAGTTGCAATCAAGAATGCTTTAAAGGTTTCGGTTAACTTTGAAAACTACGAGAGCCTGGTCAAACGGGCCACCGAGAGCGGCGTGATTACCGAGGAACAGGCGACCATGGTGCGTTTGGCACAACAGGCCAGTGCCTGTGTCATTGCAGTCGATGATTTTCCCGCTGAACAGGCGGACTCCCCGGTAGATACTGCCATCAACCGCCGGGGCACTGAACAAACAGCAGATGCGGCACAGGCCTAGGGATTCTTGTTAAGGACTTTGGCCATTAACGGCAAACTGCGTCTTGCACATGCATGCTCCAGGTCACGCAGATATAACATGGACTTGCTCAATGAATCCCTAACTCTCGAGGAAATGGGTGATATCCTGCGCCGCGTTCATGCCATCCTGGTACCCAAGATCTATCAGCGCGCCGCAGTAGGCGGATTCAAATAACAGGTAGCTGGCCATCCGCCAGTCACGCCCCCAGCCACCCAGCGTGCGCAACAGGACCTGTACGCTGAATGGTATATTGCGCACATGCTCCCGGGTTACATGCCGCAGATCCTTGCTGGGTTTAATCACCAGGCTTTCTATGGTTTTCAGGCCGGCCTGTGGTCGTAATTTTTCCGGCACCAACTTTATCGTCCTGTTGATACGTTTCATACGAGACAAGTCCGCGTTGAGGGTGTCCATGAAAATGGTATCCATCAGGTAACCACCGATTTCACCCGCTGAAGGGTAATCAACCGGACTTTCCGGCGACATGTCGGGCTTTTCATCACGGGTTCCGATTACCAGTATGTTGTCCGCGCCCAGGTGCACCGCCGGACTCAGAGGCGCCACCATGCGCATACCGCCGTCGCCAAAATATTCATTTCCAATAAGTTCAGCGGGGAAAATGATTGGCAAAGCTGCCGAGGCAAGCAGGTGACTGACCTGCAGTTTTTCAGCCTGGCCTTTTCGGCGTGTGCGTTCCCATTCGCGGATGTCGTCCTGTGCCTGGAAAAAACTGATTGCGCTGGCACAGGTGTAACCGGACGCAGTAACGGCAACCCCCCTCAGCGCGTCCAGGTCCAGGGCGGTCTGGATGCCATCAAGACGCAAGTTTTTATCTAAAAACCGACGCAATGGTGTGTTATCAAGAAATGCCCTTGGATTAACCGGAAACAGGCCGCCGGATAACAGGGTCAGGGCAAAACGCATACCTGAATTGAATACCGTCCAGGCATCGGTACTGTATACACGTTCGCAATACATACTGCGCCAGAAA
>CALBDB010000180.1 GCA_937927755.1 uncultured Lysobacterales bacterium | reverse complement strand
GTGTTCGGCATCGGCCAGGGTCATGTGCCCGGCATTTCTCAATATCGGAACCATCAGTCCCCGCTCGGTCGATACGGCGATACCTATATCCTGGTAGCCGTGGTAGACGATTTCGTCACCTTCCAGCGATGCGTTGACGATGGGGTGTTTACGCAGCGCATCGCAGACCGCCTTGACGAAAAAGGACATCAGTCCCAGCTTGACCCCATGCTCTTTTTCAAAGGCTTCCTTGTACTTCTTGCGCAAATCCATGACAGCTTTAAGATCCACCTCATTAAACGAGGTCAGGATTGCAGCCGTGTTTTGCGCTTCTTTCATCCGGCTGGCAATGGTGGAGCGCAGACGTGTCATCCTGACACGTTCTTCCGGACGCGGCCCGCCTTGTATGCCGTTACGGACATGCTGGATAACGTCAGCCTTTGTGATACGTCCGCCACGGCCGGTGCCGGTGAGTTGGCTTACATCTGCGTGCTCTTCTTCGGCAACACGCCGTGCGGCCGGGCTCAACCTGGCCGTATCCGGGTTGGGAGCCGCACTTTCTTCAACAACGGGTACCTGTTCTGCTTTGCTGACCGGCGTGTCCGCAGGCTCCACGGCCCCTTCTTGAATAACGCCAAGCAGTTCACCACTGATAACCGTTTCACCGCTGTCACGGACGACTTTTTCGAGCATACCATCAACCGGGGAGGGCACCTCGAGAACCACCTTGTCGGTTTCGAGATCAACAAGGTTTTCATCCCGGCGTATGCTGTCTCCGGGCTTCTTATGCCAAGCTGCGACCGTTGCATCGGCAACGGATTCTGGTAATACCGGAACTTTGACTTCTGTACTCATGCGTATTCTCTGATCCTGGTTTCAAACCATTTGTTCATTTCGTTCAAACTAAAGTTTTTGCCCTGCGCCAACGCTAATGGCTTCGCTGACTAGGGCCCTTTGCTCTTCCATGTGAACCGCGAAGTAACCCACGGCAGGTGATGCCGAACTGGGCCTGCCAGCGTAATAAAGAGTTTGTCCTTCCTGCATATTGGCAAGAAGATTGTGGATGGTCTGGTATAACGCACCCTGGTTGCGCGGTTCTTCCTGGCACCATGCAACCTCGCAGTCTGCAGGATAGCTTGCCAGTATTGTAGATAACTCCTGGTGCGGAATCGGGTACAGCTGTTCAATCCGCACGACTGCAATTTCCTCTCTCGGCGCTTCAGCGAGTGCTTCGAGCAGGTCGTAATATACTTTGCCCGAACACAGGACGACACGTTTGACCTGTTTCTTATCACTAACAAGTGCGTCATCAATTACCAGTTGATAGCTGCCCTGTGACAGTTCTTCAAGGATCGAGGTAGACGCCTTGTTTCTTAGCAGGCTTTTGGGTGTCATGACGATCAATGGCTTGCGTGTTTCCATCAATATCTGTCTGCGGATCATGTGGAACATTTGTGCAGGGGTTGAAGGAATACAAACCTGGATATTGTTGTTGGAGCACAACTGCATAAAGCGCTCGAGCCGCGCACTCGAATGTTCCGGGCCCTGGCCTTCATAGCCATGGGGCAGAAACATCACCAGGCCGCACATGCGCCCCCATTTTGCTTCTCCGGAGCTCAGGAACTGGTCAATGACCACCTGTGCACCGTTAACAAAATCACCAAATTGTGCTTCCCAGATCACCAGGGTTTCAGGAGCGGCAGTTGAATAACCATACTCGAAACCGGTTACGGCCTCCTCGGACAGCAGGGAGTCGATGATATTGACGTCCACATCGTGGTTCAATTCCACTAGCGGCGTGTAAACTGAACCATCGGCCTGGTTATGTAATACGGCGTGACGGTGAAAAAATGTACCACGGCCGGAATCCTGGCCGACCAGACGCAAACCTGTGCCGTTGCTGATGAGGCTCGCATAGGCGACGGTCTCACAGAAACCCCAGTCCAGACGCATATCACCACGGGCCATTTTTATCCTGTCATCCACGATTTTTCTGACCCGCGGGTGCAGGACAAAGCCATCGGGCAGGCGGGTCATTGTTTCAGCCAGTTGGCTGATGGTAGCGGCATCAAGACCGGTTTCAATTCCGCTGCCGGTATAAGTGCTGCTGTGTTCAATTCCATGCCAATTCGCAGCGTATTCATTCAAGCGCGGCTGTGACACGACATCGGCCACCTGTTCACCGTCGTCCAAACGGCGGCGGTATTCATCCATCAGCATTTGCGGGTGGTCTGCGTCGATAATGCCACGGCCGACCAGGTCCTCGGCGTATTTCTCACGCGTGGTCTTCATCGCGCGTATGGTCTTGTACATCATCGGTTGTGTCGCTGCAGGCTCGTCAGCTTCGTTGTGGCCATGCTTACGGTAACAGACCAGGTCGATGACCACGTCACGCTTGAATTCGCGGCGGAAATCACAGGCGATTTTCATCACGTGATGCACCGCTTCAGGATCATCGGCATTCACATGGAATATCGGCGCGTGCACCATCTTGGCAACCGCCGTGCAATACAGCGTTGAGCGCGTGTCCTCGAGATTGCTGGTGGTGAACCCGAGCTGGTTGTTTATGATGATGTGCAGCGTGCCGCCGACCGCAAATCCGCGTACTTCAGACATCTGAAATAATTCCATGACCACGCCCTGGCCGGAAAAAGCAGCATCACCGTGGATCAGTATGGGCATAACCTTGTCATGCTCAGTATCATGGCGCCTGACCTGCCTGGCGCGGGCCGAGCCCAACACAACCGGATCAACGATTTCCAGGTGGGACGGATTAAAGGCAAGCGCCATGTGCACTTCGCCACCGGGGGTCTTGATATCCGATGCAAAGCCAAGGTGGTATTTGACATCGCCGGGGCGATCCGGATCATTCTCAATGTGATTGCCTTCAAATTCGTCGAACAACAAAGAAGGTGATTTACCCAGGATGTTAACCAACACATTCAAACGGCCGCGGTGGGCCATACCTATGACCACTTCCTCAACGCCATTGTTGGTGCCGGCATGCAGAACGGTTTCATGTAAAAGCGGTATCAGGCTGTCACCACCTTCGAGAGAAAAACGTTTCTGACCCACATAACGGGTGTGCAGGTACTTTTCGAGGCCCTCTGCTGCCGTGAGCATCTGCAGAATACGCAACCGCTCCTTGTCATTAACCTCGTAAAAACCCTGTGAACCTTCCAGTCTTTCACGCATCCAGTCACGTTTGGCCGTATCGACCATGTGCATGTATTCGACACCAATGCTCTTGCAGTAAACGCGTTTGCACAGGGCCAGGATGTCCTTGAGTTTCATTCGCGACGCGGGTGCGGCAAGCGAGCCGGTGTCGAACTCGTGCTCCAGGTCGGATTCGTTCAGGTCATGGAAGCCCAGTTCGAGATCGGCAACAGGATCATGGTGGGCCAAACCCAATGGGTTCAGCTTGGCAATTTCATGTCCCCGAATACGGAATGAGTTGACCATCCGCGACACGCCGGCCTGCTTGTGATCTGTAAATTCGGTACTGATTACCGGGTAACCATGGTTGTTCAGCGGTAAGCGGCGGAAGCGTTCGCCGACCTCTATGTGACCGGTTTCCGGGGTGTCTGAGGCGGGCAGGGAGTCAAAATATTTACGCCACTGTGCAGGCACGCTGCCCGGATCTTCAAGCCAGGCTTCATACCATGATTCTACATAGGAAGCATTGCCACCAAAAAGATGCGAGGTTTGATATAACTGCTCTAATTTTGAGCTCACAATTTATATGCCTTCCAGATATGCCTGTTGATGAAAACCTGTTGCTGCCAAAGTCCGCAAAACCTTAAAAACGGTTTGCATACACGTTTTTAAGCCAAGCCGATTATTATAGCTAACTTTAAATGGGGCCAGAAAACTATTTTTTTAGTCGGCTGCGGTCAACAGAAAGTGCCCGTTGTTGACCAGTGCGGTCAGGGTGGTGAGAGATGGTTGATCCAGCAATGCTGCGTCGATATGAGGTTGATTCCCCCGGCATAAATTTTCGGCAAGCGAGGTGCTGCAGTCATACGCCTGACCGGCGGCATACAATCGTGCGCCGCATTCGTTTTCGATCCAGGTTAAACGGGTCCACGGGTTGCGAAAAAGTACTGCACCGCCAATCAACGCCCGCTGCAATTCTGCTGATGTCCGGGTTTCAGCCGGCGGCAGCGGTTCGTGTGCCAGCCTGAAACGGCTCATAAAGGCGGCGAGATAGTTATCCAGATCCTCGTTCCCGTCAATACCGGCAAGCATCAGGTCACGCAATCCGCGCAGTGCACTCACGTCAATCTCACCAGCGCGGTTACCTGTTTCCAGAGACGGGTCGGAATAGCGGCCGCCTTGTTCGTCAGAGAACGCCAGCCACTCACCCAGGCCCTGGAGCAGATCAGCACCGGAAGGTGCGCGTGAGCCGATCGACCAGGTCATACCGGGATCCAGGGCAACACCGTGATGGGCGACATTGGGAGGCAGGTAGAGCATATCACCTGGTTCCAGTATCCATTCCTGTTCGGGCTCAAATTGCTTCAGAACATTGAGTGCGCAATCTTTCAGCAATTCCGGTTCGAATGATCGGGAAATCTGCCAGCGGCGCCTTCCTTCGGCCTGGAGCAGAAATACATCATATTGATCAGTATGTGGCCCGACCGAACCTCCGGTAGCGGCATAGCTGATCATCAGGTCGTCAAGACGCCAGCTGGGGATAAAATTGAACTGCTGCATTAATGCGTGCAGGGGGGCGTAGTGTTTTTCCACATCCTGAACCAGCAAGGTCCAGTTCTTGCCGGGCAGGGCGGAGAAGTGATCATTGCTGAACGGGCCGTGTTCAACACTCCAGTCAGCCGCAGCAAAAGTACCTTTGACCAGGCGTGATTCGGCCATTTCTTCGCAGGCCAGTCCGGCAAGGTCATCACCGTCAAGCAGCGGTTCGAAATCCGGTATTGCCTGGCGGATCAGGCAGGGCTTCTTTTGCCAGAACTCCTGTAGAAAACGTTCCGGGCTCAGATCGCCCAGCGGTGCGGTCATTTTTCTTCCTGACCGAAAGAACGTGCCATACCAGCTGCATTGCCCGTGTAACCGGCCGGGGTCAGATCAAGGAGGTCTTGTTTTGCAGCGTCTGGAATAGCTAGTGTCTGGATAAATTCCCGCAAAATATCAGCACTGATGGCCTTGCCGCGTGTCAACGTTTTGAGCTGTTCATAGGGGTTTTCGATACCGTGTAACCGCATGACTGTCTGGATCGGTTCCGCCAGGA
This sequence comes from uncultured Lysobacterales bacterium, assembly GCA_937927755.1. Taxonomy (GTDB): domain Bacteria; phylum Pseudomonadota; class Gammaproteobacteria; order Xanthomonadales; family SZUA-36; genus SZUA-36. The sequence continues at coordinate 4,802 of CALBDB010000180.1, read as the reverse complement.
CCTCCCAGCTGTTATCAAGATCGGCGGTAAGGCTCTTCTCATTGACCTGTAATTTTCCCAGGCCCTTGAGTAGTGATGAATAGGAGATTGCCGCGTGACCTGCCGCAGTACCGATCGCGCGCAGCACGGTGGAATCGGTCAGGTCGCGCTGCCAGCGCGATACCGGGAGCTTTTCAGCAAGATGTCCCAGCAGTGCATTGGCGACACCGAGGTTGCCTTCAGCATTCTCAAAATCTATCGGGTTGACCTTGTGTGGCATGGTGGATGATCCGATCTCGCCCGCGATGGTTTTCTGGGTGAAATAGCCGATCGAAATATATGCCCAGATGTCCCGGCACAAATCGATCAAAACCGTGTGGTAGCGGCTCAGCGTGTGAAAACACTCGGCCATCCAGTCATGTGGTTCGATCTGTGTGGTCCACGGGTTCCAGGTCAGTTCAAGCGACTCAACAAACCGTTGTGCAAATTGTGGCCAGTCGACCTGTGGGCATGCTGTGATGTGCGCATTAAAGTTACCCACCGCTCCGTTGATTTTGCCCAGTATGGGCTGTTGGCTTAACTGGTCTGCCTGACGTTGCAGACGCGCTGCAACATTGGCTATTTCCTTGCCGAGGGTCGTCGGCGAGGCAGTCTGGCCATGCGTACGCGACAACATGGGAATATCGGCGTTGTCTTTTGCAATGGTCGCCAGCGCCTCGTTTATTGCGGCAAACGCCGGCAGGAAAACTTTTTCGCGTGCGTCTGCCATCATTAGCGCATAGGCAAGGTTATTGATGTCCTCTGATGTGCAGGCAAAGTGCAGGAACTCGGAAAGCACATTGAGCTCGTCATTTTTCTCAAAACACTCTTTCAGGTAGTACTCGACCGCCTTGACATCGTGATTGGTGGTCGCTTCAATCGTTTTGACGCGCTCAGCCCCTGCAAGCCCGAATTCCCCAGCCAGGTCATCGAGAAAGGCATTGGCAGTTGCACTCAATGGCGCAACCTGGGGCAAGTCGGCGCAGGCGGCCAAAGCCTGGAACCAGCGGACCTCGACGATAACCCGGTAGCGGATCAGTCCGTATTCACTGAAAATTTCACGCAATCCGTCAGTGCGGCCGGCATAACGTCCGTCAACAGATGAAACAGCGGTCAAGGAAGAAAGTTGCATGGTTTTTAGCTCTTTTATGGGCAGCGTCATGATACCACCGACGTTTGCATAATTGACCGGAAGAGCAAAATTTTCTGACAAAAATAAGCAACGCGATAAGGTTAGTGTTGAAAAGAAGTTATCCACAGATTACACAGATTTTCCGGAGGTTTGATCGTTGAGTTTGATGTGGGAGGTGCGTCTCCCACAGTGTCTACATACCAGGGCAAAGAAGTCGCGCTTGCTCTTTAACCCACGACAGGCACCCGGCTGACCTACAGCGAAGGATGGTTGGTCTGTAAAGCAGGAATAGAAGCTATTGGTTTTTTTGATGAAAGCCTGGAACATTTTTCCAGTCCGCTTGAACCCGGCGGTGCCGGCACATGATTCTGCATTAACTGACGGCGGCGGATACGGATATCTGATACCGGCCGTTGTCCGCGGCACTTCAGGACCTTGATCCGGAGATCGCCATCATCCGCTGAAAGCTGTAGCCGTAGTGCGGCTGGTGATGAGCTGGCTGCGCTATTTTCGCCCATGAACAGGAACACTGTTTTATGCGTGCTTCCAGCCGATATTTGCAGACGCCGTAGTTCGCCAAAGGACAGGCCACCGGGCCAGGCGAGCAGGGCGCCACCGGGTATGCCGCGTATGACCTGTTCACAGGCCCACAAGGATTCAGCCCTGCTCTGCGTGTGAATCAGCAGCAATTTCTCCAGCGCGAGACCACGGCCATGCAGGGTAGACGGGCAGGGTATCCAGGGTGGATCGACCATGGTGATCCAGTGACCTTCCTGGCTGAGCCGTGCAAGCACCGGCAATAGCAGGCTGAGTTCCCCGCAACCGGCCGTAACATTGATAAGCTCGGTAATTGCACCAGCCGGCCAGCCATTGCCCGGCAAGACCTTGTCCAGGCTAGCATGACCGCTGCCAAGCGTGTGGATATGGTGTGCGACCTGTTTGCCGCGCCACAGCAATGGGTGGGCATCGAGCTTCACCATCAGCTCTCCAGACGGGGGCGTATAACACCTACGCCCAGACCTTCGATAACCAGTTCCTGCCGGCGCAGATCGATCTGGATAGGCTGGAACTGCGGGTTTTCCGGTAACAGGGTGACCTGGTGTCCTTTGCGCTCAAAACGCTTGACCGTGACCTCATCATCCAGGCGCGCAACCACGATCTGCCCGTTGCTGGCCTCCGGTGTGCGGTGTACCGCCAACAGGTCACCGTCGAAGATGCCGGCATCGCGCATGCTATGGCCCTCAACCCGCAGCAGATAATCCGGCCGCGCAGAAAACAATAACGGATCCACCCTGTATTCATGTTCGATGTTTTCCTGCGCCAGCACCGGGCTACCGGCAGCTACCCGCCCGACCAGGGGCAGGGGCATACGTAAAGCACCTGATGATGGCAGGCTGGAGTGCGACAGGGCGGTCAGGGTGATGCCGCGGGAACGCCCCGCCTCGATCCGGATCACACCCTTGTGCTGCAGGGCACGCAAATGGCTTTCTGCGGCATTCGGGGATCTGAATCCAAAGTGTTTGGAAAGCTCATTCCTGGTCGGTGGAAAGCCGACCGACTCGATATGATCACAGATAAAGGCGAGAACTTCCTTTTGCCGCTTGGTCAGTGATTGTTCACTCATATCATTGCTCCACTCATATACTGTAAATATATACAGTATCAAGTTTGTGTTCAACCTGAACCGGCTAAAGAGCAGGAGCGGCCCCACAGATTACACAGATTTTCTGAAGATTTAATCGTTGAATTTGATGTGGGAGGCGCGTCTCGCGGCGATGCTCTTGCTCCCAAATCAAAACGGCAATTCCAGCGCATCGTTGATAAAGTGGTTGAGCTTGGCAGCCGAGCGGAAGACCCTGGCGGATTCGGTAACGAGTGCCGGGCTGAGCGCCAGTTCTGCATCGGCTTCAGTCATCAGGTAAAAACTTTTACGTTTCAGGTCTTCTATGTGTTTTGAGCCGGGGTCGTAACCACGTGGCGGTCGTTTCAGGGAATCGCCCTGGATGCCCCCCATGCGCTTGATCGTGGGAGACCCGGTGAGCTTCGCCCAGGCCGATGGGTTGTCGCTGATAAATTCGCGAATCATGCCTAGCTGCTTTGACGGCGGCAGCCATATACCACCACCCATCGAAATCCGGTCGGTTTCAATATGCAGATAAAAACCGGGTGCGTGGGCGTCACGACCTGCCTCGTGCCTGAAGTGGCAGGCGGCATGGGTCTTATAAGGGGTTTTGTCATTGGAAAAACGCGTATCCCGGTATATCCGGAACATGGAGCCGCCGTGCGGTCGCGGATCCGCTTTGTAGTGGGGTGAGATGCGTTGCAGGTGCGGCGCTATGCTGACGATGTACTTGCCCATTGGCTCGACAACGGACTCCAGGTAGCGGGGTTTGTTCAACTTAAACCAGTCGCGGTTATTGTTCTTTTTCAGGTCGTTAAAAAACTTGAAAAAATCCTTACCGAAGCCTTCGAATACTGTCATCTTTATGAACTCAATCGGGTTGATTCCGGCCAATGCCGGAAGCCGGAGTTACTCACCGGACTCAATAATAAGGATAGCGGTAATAGTACCTGTGTGGCGGGTAATGCCAGTAATAGGGCTGATAGGGCCCATAATAACCATAGTGAACGCGTATTCGACGCCTTGGCCAAAGGCTAATGAACTCAATATCGACCACCGGAAACGGGTAGTCGTACTCACCGACTTTACGGGTATCCATGTATATGAGTTTGCCTGTCAGCGTAACTTCACGGCCCTTTTTAAATACCTCGGGGTCATAGAACCCCGGCTTGCATGCTATGAAACGTCCGTTGTCCTGATCGGAAATTTTCGGCCGCATGGATTTTTCCAGTTGTCTGGAGAGAATTTCAAAACACGTGAAATCGGATTCGGGCCGGGTCTCCAGTAACACGCCACCCCAGCGCACTGGTGTTTGCAGGTCATTCTCAGTGCTGTTCTTTGGTGCCAAGGGGGTGTACTCGCCCTTTAGCTGTTCCGGAACGGTGGTGCAGGCGTAGGATAATAACCCGGTCAGGGTGGCCAGGCTGGCTGTGCGGATCATGCGCTTCATTTCAAATCTCCAAGTCCTGAAAAACATAGCCCCGGCAACGGAAGCACCGTGCCATCGACTTCTCCGCCCGATCACGCCGGCCGTACCCGAAAACTGTCGATCAATTGTGCCAGTTCGGTCTGGCTGCCGGTATCCTGAGAATAACGGCACAGCATGTAGAGCCGGGCAATCCGGTAAATGCCGTCACGTTTATATTCTAATTGACTCCCGGCATTCATGGCGAGTTCCATAGGGCCCATGGAGGGGCGCGCAACGAACCCGGCCCTGGCGAGTTTCCGTATGAATTTCCGCCACAGGCGCAGCAGCGGATCCTGGTTCCTGGTGGACCTGAATTTCAGCAGTATCGGCGCCATCAGAAAAATGGCAGCGCCGATTATCAGGACTATGACAATCATTGCTACGACCAGCCTGGCGGTACTGGAAAAACCCCAGCCAAACATCGAAAACAGACGGGACTGGCTGTCGGCGCTGAAGGCTACCACCCAGTTGTTCCAGCCCCGCTGGAACAGGTCGAAAGTATTGCGCACGTTGATAAGCCAGCCAAAATCAAGCATATGTCTGCGCCCGGCAAGCGAGTCCGT
>CALBDB010000179.1 GCA_937927755.1 uncultured Lysobacterales bacterium | reverse complement strand
TTCAGCTTCGATGGATATTCTTGCGCCATAAGGCGATTAGAGGAGCATTGGAAATGATTCAGCAGGACATCAAGGTCTGGGATATCTTTGTGCGGGTATTCCACTGGAGCCTGGTGGTGGCCTTTGCGGTGGCGTACCTGTCCGAAGACGATCTTCTGATGTTGCATGTCTACGCCGGTTATGCCGTTGCCGGGCTGGTTTTTTTACGGTTATTGTGGGGGTTTGTCGGAACCCGTCACGCCCGGTTCAGTGATTTCGTATACTCCGCGGAGGATGTGAAAGGTTTCCTGAAAGACACCCTGTATCTCAGGGCGAAACGCTATATCGGTCACAACCCCGCTGGCGGTATGATGGTGGTGCTGATGTTGATCATTCTGACACTGACGGCGGCCAGCGGTGTTGCCGTGTATGCCGCCGAAGAGGCTGCCGGACCGCTGGCCATGCTGGCGCAATCGCTGCAACAATATGAAGATATACTGGAAGAGGCGCATGAAATCTTTGCCAACGTGATGGTGCTGTTGATCGTTGTTCCGATGCTGGTTGAGCAGGTCCGCTTGCTGATCCAGCGTTTCCCGGAATGGATTGAGTGGTATTCGTCCACGGCGCTGCCCTGGCTGGCTGATAAAGCGGGGGTGGAGTTGGAAAATTTTGACCCTGCACAGTTCTCGGATATGTTGAAGGCGTATTGGAAAGAAATCAGTACGGCCGCATTCAAAGTGATAGATCTGGTGTCGCAGGGCGGAATGGCGGTAGCAGCCGTCCTGACCAACCTGGTGTTGATCCCGGTTGTTACCTTTTACCTGTTGCGGGACTGGGACTTGTTGGTCGGGGGCATACATGATTTGCTGCCCCGGAATATGGAGGGGGAAATCAGCCGCATGGCGGGTGATGTGGACAGAGTGCTGGGTGCATTTTTCCGTGGTCAGCTAATGGTCATGCTGGCCCTTGGCCTGATTTATACCATCGGCTTGTCCGTGGTTGGTATTGAGTTGGCAGTCCTGATAGGAATGGGTGCCGGTTTGTTGAGTATCGTTCCCTATCTTGGGTCAATAGTCGGCGTGCTGGTTGCGGCCGGCGCTGCTGTCTACCAGTTCCACGACATGTACCACGTGTTGATGGTGCTGTTGGTTTTTGGTTTTGGCCAGGCGGCCGAGGGTATGTACCTGACTCCGAAACTGGTTGGAAACCAGATTGGCTTACATCCGGTCACCGTGATATTTGCAGTTCTTGCCGGTGGGCAACTATTCGGCTTTCTCGGCATATTGCTGGCCTTGCCGGTTGCAGCAGCGCTCAATGTGCTGGTCCGGGATATGCATCAGAAATACCGAACGAGCAGTTTGTACGGTTCTGCACAAGGCGGGGATGGTTGAAACGAAATGTTATTTTCGCCACAAATTCCACTGCCCCTGACACCGCGCCGGGAAAGCCGTTTCGAAGACTTTGTCGAAGGGCCCAACAAGGCGGTTGTCGAAGCCCTGAAACATATGCCGGATGAACCGGGTTCACATGTGTTTTTGCACGGTGGCGAGGGCAGCGGCAAGACACACCTGCTCAATGCCCTGTGTTACGAAACCCGCGAGCGTGGCGGACGTGCGTTTTACCTGGCACTGAAACGTCTGCCGGAGGATGCCATCGCATCTTTGCGCGGTCTTGAGAAACTGGATCTCGTATGCGTGGACGATCTGCACGCCATTGCCGGTATAGAAGCCTGGGAGGAAGCATTGTTTCATTGCTTCAATCGCATCAGGGAGGCCAATGGCAGGCTGTTGACCAGTAGCCGAAAACAATTGTCAGCGATGAATATTGAGTTGCCTGACCTGGCTTCGCGACTGGCCTGGGGTTTGCGCCTGCCCCTGCTGCCGCTGGAGGATCATGACAAGTTAAAAGTTATCAGCATGCAGGCTGATGCACTTGGTTTCACCCTGCCCGAAGACGTTCAGCATTATTTGCTTAAACACCATGAGCGGAGCATGGCTGCATTGATCCGCACAGTGGAGAACCTGTACCAGGCTGCACTGGTCAGCAAACGAAGAATAACGGTTCCGCTCGCACGCGAAGTGCTCAAGGCAGCGGCCGGTGAAACGGAGGCACAAAGTGCTGACAAAAAATGAGATTACCAAAAACTGGTTGCCACGCTACACGGGTATGCCCCTGGAAGAATTCGGCGACTATATCCTGTTAACAAATTTTGGCAATTATGTACGTCGTTTTGCAGAAATTTTTGACTGCAAGATCTATGGTGAAGACCGCGCCATGCAGGCCGCGTCAAACTCTGCCGGTTTGACAATCATCAATTATGGAATAGGTTCGAGCAATGCGGCGACCATCATGGATCTCCTCGCTGCGGTGGTTCCTGAAGCTGTGTTGTTCCTCGGTAAATGCGGCGGCCTGAAGAAATCCACTGAAATCGGACATTTCATCCTGCCCATTGCCGCGATACGCGGGGAGGGCACCAGTGACGATTATTTCCCACCAGAGGTTCCGGCACTGCCTTCATTCAAACTGCACAAGTTTGTTTCGGACAAGATATTGGCGCACGGTGTTGATTACCGCACGGGAGTAATTTACACGACCAACCGCCGGGTGTGGGAACACGACCAGGTATTTCATCAAAGACTGCACGATATGACCTGCATCGGCATCGACATGGAAACCGCCACCCTGTTCATTGTCGGGCACGCAAACGCGATCGCACATGGTGCATTGTTGCTTGTTTCGGATGTTCCAGTGACGCCCGATGGTGTGAAAACCGAGGAGTCAGACAAAAAAGTCACTGCCGACTGGGTCGACCTTCACTTGCAGATCGGTATCGAGGCCATGACCGAACTTGGCCAGAAAGGCGAGCAGATAAAGCACTTTCGTTATTGAGTACAAAAAAAGGACCGCTTGCGCGGCCCTATATACGCACGAAGCGATTACTTGAAAGTCATGCTGCTGTCGACGACAAGTCCATCTGCAGTAAGACGCATATCAACACGTGAGCGTCCCAGCATGGCTTTGTAAGACGACTCGAAAGCGTCGGAAAATTCATCGGAAAACCCATGCGGGTGATCGGGGTTGACATCAAAGTTATGCTGCATCGCTGCCTGGATCTCAAATTGCCTGGCAATGTCGTATGAGGCTGAGAAGAAAGTACCATCCTGCTGTGGTTCGGCTTCGAGGAAGTCAGCCAGGTGCGGCGCGTGCTGCTCACCCATCGCGAGTCCGATTGCGTCTTTGCTCATCATTGCATAAATCTCAAGATCGTCTATTTTCACCTGCATCAGTTCCGTTGGAATATTGACGGGCTCGGACTGGTTGGCCAGGTCCAGTTCTTCAAATCCCGGCACCAGCATACTGGCCGTTCCAACAAACATTTCCGGTTTATCCACGTGTACAGCAAACAGGCCTTCAGCCATGGGCATATCAGCATCGATATCGAGGTCATCCAGCCTGATGCGCACACCCATCAGGTTATTAACCATCGGGGGCATTGGAATGTTGAGTTGTGCCGCCAATTCTGCCGCGTTTTGGTTGAGTTCCTGGAGTTCTTCACACTGATAGGGAGAGGCAACCAGGGCATTGGCTTTCTCAAGTACATAGCTACGCAATTTACCGACTTTCAGTGCAATTGACGTGGACAAGATGTTTTCACCATCTTCAGCCACTGGGGTAGCCGAAACCAGTTCGGCGAGCCTGCCTGCCATCGTGTCCTCGAATTCAATTTCGTATCGTGCTGCGAGTTCATTGGCGGTCAGCACGGTGGTTCCGGCTGTCATGCGCGGTGCCTTGGCGACAATGGATTTGTATTCGGCAACACACACGGGATCCAGGGAAGTGGGGTCAAAACCCATATCCGGACCGAGGAATGCATGGGTGTCGCTGTCAGCTTCGAGCATTTCTTCTGCAAGTTTTTGCAGGTTTACGTAACCTGATCCGTAACCGGTGTAGCCTTTTTCAGCGTTCAGGACAGCCAGCGTATTGGTGGTATCAAGACTTACTTGAGGCATTTCCTGTCCCAGGAAATCGGCCAGTAACTGATCCTCAGCACTGGAGGGAAAAGCGGTGATTGCCAGTTGCTGCTCAAGAATCGAAATATATATCCCGAACGGCATATCATCCCCGGTGACACTCCAGTAGCTGACGCCATTCAGGTTTTTCTCGGGCATGTCATAGCCCATTTTAGCCTCGATCCGGGCAATTGCTTCGCGAAGCGCCTGCGAATTACTAAGACCAAGCCGGACTACCGGGAAAACACCCATACCGTACATGACTTGATGCGCCTGCATGTTAATGCCCAGTTTTTCGAGGTTCTCCGAGTTCAGCTCACCACCCAGCTCATCAAGAACGGCCATGGCCAATTGGGCCATCTCGTTGCCTTCGTGCTCTCCTGCGGCATAATCCGCCTGGAATTCCCCGATTTCCTTCGCCATGACATCCAATACCGGCTGAAAGCGTGCAAGGTAAGCATCAACAATTTCTTCCGGTACCGGTTCCAGGGCAGCAAACACATATGCGGTATCCGCCGGTACATGTGCAAGCAAGGGGTTGGTGTTTGCTTCAACTTTTACCGATACTTCATCGGATTCCCTGCTGCAGGCAGAAAAAAGCAATGCAATGCCGGCAATGAGTGCTAATGTTCTGGCAAATTTCATGGTCTTTATGTCCTGTAAATCAGTTATGTATAGGTGTTATACCACAGTACAACACTAAACACAATAGTTATTGATTTAGAAATACAAATAAGCGAAGGTCTCAGCAGGAAGGTATCCATGTCCCGGCGACTGACCCGCACGCTGCCGGAAAATTGAAATAACTCAATTATCTGCGCAGTGCTTCCAATCTCTCCAAAGTGCCAATGTCATGCCATTCCCCCCTGAAAATCTCCCCCGTGACCCGCCGCGCCGCCATCGCCGACAACAACATGGGCACCACTGAGAACCGTCCACCCGGCGTGTCTGCAAAGAAGCGCGGGTTATATACGCTGATGCCGCTGAACGTGTGCCTGGGCTGTGCCTCGTCGTTGACGTAGCCGCCCTGCAGCGCGAAATCGCCCTTTGGGTGCTGCTCAGGGTTAGGTACGAGCACCAGGTGCGCATAATCGCACTTGATCGCCCGCAGCCTCGCCAGCGGATACTGGCAGAAAACATCGCCATTAATCACAGCAAACGGTGATTCACCCAGCAGCGGCAGGGCTTTGAGTATCCCGCCGCCGGTATCAAGGGCGCCGGGGGGTTCCTGCGAATAATGGATGTTCATGCCCCAGTCTGAGCCATTGCCAAGTGCGTCTCGGACCTGGTCACCCAGGTGCGCCAGGTTGATAACCACTTCCCGGAACCCGGCGGCAGCCAATCTTTCGAGGTGGTGCACTATAAGTGGACGGCCTTGAACATCCAATAACGGTTTGGGCGTCGTGTCGGTCACCGGCCTGAGCCGTTCACCGCGGCCCGCGGCTAAAATCATGGCACGCATTCAGGTTGCTCCAGGATGCTCAGCATTTCAGAAAATTCAGGGTACAGGCCCAGTGTGCCGGTGACATAGTCGTAAAACCGGGGGATCATTTCCAGGTAGCCGTTTTTACCGTCCCGGTAATACAGCCGCGCAAAAATTCCAACGATCTTTATATTGCGCTGCAAACCCATCAGGTCACAGTAACGTTGCCAAAGGGCTGCGTCCATTTCAATGCCCAGCGCAGAGCGGTAATGCTCCATCCATTTCTCTATCCGCGTCCTCGGCCAGTGTATGTAACGGTCCCAGACCAGCGAGATAAAGTCATAGCTGACCGGCCCCCTGACAGCGTCCTGGAAGTCGATGATTCCAATATCACCATTGCCGGTTTTAAGCAGGTTGCTAGAATGGAAGTCGCGATGCACAAAACACTGGGGTTGGTCCAGTGCAGACTGGATGATGTGATCGCAAAAGGAGCCCCACATCGCATCAAACTGCTCGCGTGGCGCCGAGTTGCGGTGGCGGCCCAGGTACCAATCGGGAAAAAGATCCATTTCCTGCCGCAGCATGGCACCGTCATAAAGGGGCAGACGAGCGGCATCCACCTCCAGGGCCATGTCTTTTAGCAGGCTGAATAAACCCGGAAAGTACATATCGCCGTTGCTGTCGTTCAGCAAGCCTCGGAAAAGCGCATCACCAAGATCCTCCAGCAACAAGAATCCGCTTGACTGATCTGCGTGATAAATTTCCGGTGCGTGCAGGCCTGCTGAGCGCAGCCTCCGGGCCACATCGATAAAGGGTCTGATATCCTCCGTCGCGGGTGGTGCGTCCATCAACACCCTGGACTCATGATCTGCTTTCAGCCTGAAATAGCGTCTGAAACTCGCGTCTCCCGCGATGCTTTTGAAGCCGGATTGTATATCGACACCCTGCTTCTGCAACCAGTTATTGGCCTGCTCAAGACGTTGGTCATTCAAGCCTGTTTTTTTTTCTGCTAAATCCATGGTGGGGATTCTGCCGTAAACCGGCCGGTGATGAAATGCCGGTGTGGGGGTTTTTAATGTGTACTAATATGGTACTATATGAATTCCAGATCACGTTCTTACGCCGAATCAGCGCAGGTCCATATGTTACGCATCAGCAAAATGACGGATTACGCCATCATGGTGATGGTTGAGTTGAGCGCTTCACGCGGTGAAGTGCTGAGCGCACATGCCTTGGCTGAACGTTCGCACCTGGAATTGCCGACAGTTAGCAAGGTTTTGAAATTGCTGGTAAAAACTGGTCTTGTGGATTCCTACCGCGGTGCTGCCGGGGGGTACAGTCTCGAGCGCAGTGCAACAAGGATCAACGTCGCCGAGATCATTGCTGCAATCGAAGGGCCTATCGCCATGACGGAGTGCAGCGTGGAAGAGGGCCTGTGTGCACAAGAGGATAATTGCGGTCTGCGCGGTAACTGGCAACGTATCAGCGTCGCGGTCGCCAGGGCGATGGAAGGCGTGTCGCTGGCAGAAATGGCCAAGCCGGTAAAACCGGCTACGGGGCCTTTACACATCACCACATTGAATTCGTGAATCGGGGTTTTTGAAGAAATGAGTGGCAAAACATCAACCATTGACGGTCTGGTCGAACAAAAATACCAGCATGGATTTGTAACGGATATCGAATCCGATACTCTTCCTCCGGGCTTGTCCGAAGAAGTCATACGCGTAATTTCAGCACGCAAAAACGAGCCGGAATGGTTGCTCGAATGGCGTCTGAAAGCCTATGCGAGTTGGCTGGATATGCAGCAACCCGATTGGGCGCACTTGAATATCGAACCGATCGATTTCCAGGCCATCTCTTATTTTTCCGCACCCAAGTCGGATAAAGACCGCCCTCAGAGCCTGGACGATGTTGATCCGAAACTGCTGGAAACCTATGACAAGCTTGGTGTGCCCTTGCATGAGCGCGCACGCCTCGCGGGTGTCGCGGTTGATGCCGTGTTTGACTCGGTATCCGTGGGTACGACTTTTAAAGCAGAACTTAAAAAGGCCGGTGTTATTTTCTGCTCCTTCTCCGAAGCGGTGGCAGATTACCCCGAACTTGTGCAGAAATATCTCGGTACCGTGGTACCCCAGCGCGACAATTATTTTGCCGCACTGAATTCGGCCGTTTTCACCGATGGCAGCTTTGTATTTATTCCAAAAGGTGTGCGTTGCCCGATGGAGTTATCCACCTACTTCCGCATTAACGCTGCGGAAACCGGCCAGTTCGAGCGCACGCTGATCGTTGCCGAGGAGGGCAGTCATGTCAGTTATCTCGAGGGCTGTACGGCCCCCATGCGCGATGAGAACCAACTACATGCTGCGGTAGTTGAACTGGTTGCACTGGACGATGCCGATATCAAGTACTCAACGGTGCAGAACTGGTACCCCGGGGATGAAAACGGGGTTGGTGGTATATACAACTTTGTCACCAAGCGCGGTGATTGCCGCGGACCACGCTCAAGGATTTCATGGACCCAGGTGGAAACGGGTTCGGCCATTACCTGGAAGTACCCGAGTTGCATCCTGCGCGGTGATGATTCCGTGGGGGAGTTTTACTCGGTCGCCCTGACGAGTAATTATCAGCAGGCCGATACCGGTACCAAGATGA
>CALBDB010000178.1 GCA_937927755.1 uncultured Lysobacterales bacterium | reverse complement strand
TTCACCAGTCTGCGTATAGGTATCGGTGTTGTGCAGGGGCTGGCCTGGGCTTCGGATCGCCCGGTCATACCGGTTTCCAGCCTCGCAGCGACCGCGCAAAGCGCTGTTGCCGATGGGGTCGGCTATGCCCTGGTTGCGCTTGATGCACGCATGAACGAGGTTTTTACCGGCATTTTCGCTACAAATGAGCGCGGAATCATGGTGCCGGCAAGCGAGGAGAAAGTCTGTGCTCCGGTGGATGTCCAATTCCCGTCTGGTTCTGATGCTTACGGAATTGGCATTGGCTTTGACCGTTACGATGTCCTCAAGGAGCGGTCAGGAAACCTGGCCGGAATTCGTCCGCAGATATGGCCGAAGGCTTCTTGTGTAATCAAACTGGCGCGGGAATGGCTCCGCGACTCCGAGGCACTGCCGGCTGAACAGGCCCAACCGGTTTACCTGCGGGATAACGTGGCCAGGAAAAAGAAGGACCAGTGATCAGCCGGCAAAACCGCCCGTCAGTATTCTGAGCGCGAGTGCGATCAGGATAATGCCAAACAACCGCTCCATCCAGACCACGTGTTCCTGGAGGTGCCCAAGCCAGCGCTGGTTTGAGAAACCCCAGGCGACAACCAGGTACCAGCCCATGTCGATGAACATCGCAGTTGCGGCATATGCGAGTTTTTCAATCCACGAGGTTTCACTGCCGATAACCTGGCTGAAAAGCGCGATAAAAAACACGGCGACTTTTGGGTTCAGGAATACCACCAGGAAACCATCGCGCGCAGCGCTGCCCGTGGTCGCTTGTGCTTCCAGTGGCGCGCTGGCTCCGGCCTTCGCCCTCAGGCCCTTGATACCAATCCACACCAGGTAGGCTGCCCCCGCCCATTGCAGCGCTTTGAATAGCCATGGGGTGTTGGTGATCAAGAATGCAATGCCTGAAATGCAGAGCAGGGCATAAAGTCCTATGCCCAAACCATGCGTGACTGCTGCAATAATCCCGTTCCTGCGTCCTCCGCTAATGGTCTGTTTGAGAACAACGGCAAGCGATGGGCCGGGTGACATTGCACCAAGCAGGCATATGGAGACCACGGTAAGCCATATTGCGATTGTCATATCAGTCAGTTTGCCCCATTGTCGGGCGCGATGCACCCGCGAACCGGAAGGGAAAATCACAAAACAAGTGAGGAGAAATAGCGTTTTTGTTGTTTGATTTGTTAGAATTGACGCCGTTGTAACGGCCTCCTGGCCGGGTCTTTTATAATAATAATGCTCAAACAGCGGTAAATTTACATTAAATTAACGACTTAATGGGCCAAGTTTGCGAAAATCGGATATACCAAGCGCGGGTGGGGGATAACCAGGTTTGTGATGTATTGCAGACCGACTGCCAGAAACCTGAATAAAAGAGGCCGTTTTTGTGGGAATTGACCCCTTTACTTTGTACTGCATGAACGTGGGCGCGTTGCGATTAGTTTTATGAGTCCAACGCAAAAAAATCACAAATTGCCCGTAAAGGTCACTGGTTATAAAAACCTGGTGGAAGTTCTTGAGTACGCCGCCCAGGGCGAGACCGGGTACAATTTTTACGATGGACGTGGCCACTTGTCCACTGTCTTGTCTTATTCAGAATTGCGCGATGATGCCATGGTATTGGCGCAACGCCTGATCCGGCTTGGCTGTGAACGCGGCGCAAGGGTTGGGATCATTGCTGAAACCGACCCCATGTTTCACAGGTTCTTCTTTGCCTGCCAGTACGCTGGTCTGATCCCCGTTGCACTGCCCGCGGGTATTCAACTGGGCGCGCATGGCGCTTACGTAGGCCAGGTGCGGCGGATGTTGAAGAGTTGCGGCGCATCCGTTGTGGTTGCCCCCGCTACGCATTCCAAGTTTATGGAAGAGGCCGTGCAGGGCCTTGATTTGCTGATGGCCGGCACACAAGGTGATTTTGATGCCTTGCCAGTAGCCGATGTCGAATTCGAACCACTGGGTGAAGACGAACCGGCCTACCTGCAGTACACCTCAGGCAGCACAAGTTTTCCGCGCGGTGTTGAAATCACGCAAAAAACCGTATTGAACAACCTGATGGAAATAGCACGTTACGGACTGAAGCTGACCGCCGCAGACCGTTTCGTTTCGTGGCTTCCCTTCTACCATGATATGGGCCTCGTCGGATTTATCCTTGTACCGTTAATCGGCCAGCTTTCCGTTGATTACCTGGGCTCACGCACATTCGCAATGCGCCCGAGACTATGGCTGAAATTACTCTCCGACAATGGTGGAACCATCTCTTCCGCACCGACCTTCGGTTATGCCCTGTGCGCCAGGCGATTGCGGCCCTCGGATGTTGAGTCTTACGATCTCAGCAAGTGGCGGGCGGCTTGCGTTGGCGCCGAACGGATCAATCCCGAACCCTTGCAGGAGTTTGCAGATATTCTCCGGGCCAGTGGTTTTGACGAGAAGGCGTTTGTTGCCTGCTACGGTATGGCGGAGTGTGTGCTGGCTACCAGTTTCGCGCCCCTGGACCGGGGTCTGGCTGTCGACGTGGTTGACAGGGTCCTGATGGCTGAAACCGGCGAGGCAAGACCTTCAAATGGAAACACTGTTTCCACATCGGAGTATGTGGACTGCGGCAAGCTCCTGCCCGGTTTTGAGTTCCTGATCCTGGACGACAATGGTGTCGAACTGGAGAATCGTCATTGTGGAAATATCTACCTGAAAGGCCCCAGCGTTATGCGTGGCTACTACCGGGATGATAAAGCCACATCCGCGGTGCTGACAGATGACGGCTGGTTAAATACCGGCGATATCGGCTACCGGATCGACAATCACCTGGTCATCACATCGCGTAGCAAGGACGTCATTATCATCAAGGGGCGTAATATCTGGCCGTACGATCTGGAAGTACTGGCCCAGCGCACCGGTGGCGTCAAACTCGGAGGAGTGGCCGCTTTTTCCGTTACCGGCAGCAGTTTGGAAGAACAGGCGGTACTGGTTGTTGAAACCAGGGAGAAAGATCCCGCCAGTCGTCAGCACATCATCGAAGAGGTCAGCCGCTCCATACACGCCCATTTTGGAATCAATGTACTGATTGACCTGACCCCGCGCGGAACATTACCACGAACGTCGTCCGGCAAGCTTTCCCGGTCCCAGTCCAAGCAGGACTATCTCGCCCGTAAGACCCTCGAGGGTGTAGAGCGGTCAGCGGCGAAGGCCGGCGAAAAGCAGTCAGCCTGATTTGCAGGCGACACCTCCATCCGTATTTGTTACCGGTGCAACCGGATTCATCGGGCAACGTCTTGTATCCGCGCTGGTGGAACAGGGCTACCGTGTGCGGGCAATGGTGCGCCCGGATGCCAAGATCGATACGCGCCTGCCGCCGCATGTTGAACAGATTCCGGTCGATATCACGGATGTTGATAAACTGGCCGGGATAGTACCGGAATCCAGTGCGGTCATTTATTGTGCCGGCAGCGTCAGGGGGCGCAGCGCCGCAGATTTTTCTATTGCAAACGTCGAGGGTGTCGGGGCCATGCTGGCTGCGCTCGGACGCGTTGCCGAAGCGCCACCCATGCTGCTGCTTTCATCACTTGCGGCGAGCCAGCCCGGCCTGTCCGACTACGCCCGAAGCAAGTACCAGGGTGAGCAGCTGTTGCTCGGCAAGAACTCCCTGCCATGGACGATAATCCGCCCACCAGCGGTATATGGGCCTGGTGATAAAGAAATGTTGCCGCTGTTGAAGATGATCCGTCGCGGTTTGCTTGCACACGCCGGGCCGCGGGATCAGCGCTTGTCACTGTTGCACGTCGATGACCTTGCCGCTGCGGTAACAGCCTGGCTATCGGCCCCGCAACCTTGCTACCAAAAGACCTTTGCCATTGATGATGGCACAGCCGGCGGGTATGACTGGGCCGCAATCGGTGAAGCCGTCAAAGACGGAAACTTCCGCATGATAAAGCTGCCCCGCGCTTTGCTGAATATTGCGGCAAGGTCAAATATGTTGGTCTCAACACTGCTGGGTTACGCGCCGATGTTGACCCCGGGTAAGGTACGCGAACTCACACATCCTGAGTGGTTGTGTGACAACAGCGATTTTTCGGCCATTTCGGGCTGGGAGCCGAAGCTGGATCTGAAAACAGGCGCCCGGCAACTGTTTGCAACGGAACCGTGACCGCCGGCCGGTCGGAACTGTAGTGCAAATAACGCACTAAGACTCATCCTGCGCTACAATCCCCAGTCCTGTGCAACCTTGGCCTGGCCGCGGGCCGGTGGAGATAATTTTTGAACAAGTCGATCGAAACAGTGGGTCAGAATCTTGTTGAAATTCTAACGGAGTACCTTAAAAATAACTGGGCAGACTCGCCGTCAAGCAAACAAACCATTACACCAGCAACCAATATGGTCACGGAGTTGCAGCTGGATTCATTCCAGGTGATGGAATTCATGCTGGAGGTGGAAGACCATTTTGATATCGTGATAGACCTTGAGAGTCTTTCCGATATCCAGACCATCACGGACCTGGCATCTTTTGTAATCGCTGCACAACCGGAATAATCGCCGATGTCGCTTCTGGATAAATTCACAGCAGTACAACAACTCAAATCAGGTTTGGCGGATACCGGGAAAGACCCGACGACGGTAGTCTTTGACAACATCCACACCGCAACCCGCGGCGTAGTTGAAGGACGTGAAACCATTCTCGCGGGCACCAATAATTACCTTGGGCTCACCTTTGACCCTGACTGTGTTGCAGCCGGCGTTGAAGCCATGCAGACACACGGCACAGGAACCACCGGTTCACGGATGGCAAACGGCAGTTATTCGACCCACGGCAAGCTTGAAGCGGAACTGGCGGATTTCTACCACTGCGAAAACGCCATGGTCTTTTCCACGGGTTATGCCGCAAACCTCGGTGTTCTTACTGCATTGCTGGGCAAAGGCGATGTTGTATTGCTGGATGCCGATGCGCACGCAAGTCTTTATGACGGCTGCCGCATGAGCGGCGCGGATATATTCCGGTTCAAACACAATGATGTACATAGCCTGGAACGCCGGCTTGAACGGCTGGAAGGCCGCACTGGTAGTTGCCTTATCGTTGTTGAAGGTGTTTACAGCGTACTGGGTGATCGGGCACCGCTGGCGCAGATCGTACGACTTAAGGAGAAATTCAACGCCAGCCTGTTGGTTGATGAAGCACATTCACTGGGTGTTTATGGCGCCAGTGGTTGTGGAGTTGCCGAAGAGCAGGGCGTGTTGAATAAGGTCGATTTTATCGTTGGCACCTTCAGTAAAAGCCTGGGTGCCATGGGTGGGTTCTGCGCCAGCCATCACGATGTGCTGGGATTGTTCCGCTATGTCTCCCGGCCATTTATGTTCACGGCATCCCCCAGTCCGGCGGTGGTGGCCACGACCCGCGAGGCCCTTCACCAGTTACGCACAAGACCTGGCTTGAAAGATAAGTTGTGGTCGAATGCAAATCAGCTTTACGGCGGATTGCGGGAGCTTGGGTTTGAACTCGGGCCGGAAGCAAGCCCGGTGATAGCCGTTCGTTGCCGCAACCGGGAAACGGCCCTGGCCGACTGGAACAAACTGCTTGAAGCCGGTGTTTACGTCAACATGATGCTTCCGCCTGCGACGCCCGGTGGCGCCAGTTTTTTACGTTGCAGCGTTAGCGCCGCGCACACACCGGAACAGATCAGCAAAATAATTGAAGAATTTGCAAGATTGTAAACCGTGATTTTGCGGTGGACTTACCTGTACCGTACAAGTTTGAACATCAACACCAGTGTCATCAATGTGCCCGTGCACGCAGCCAGACCCGGCCCGCTCAGACCCATGACCGGTGTCAGGACATAGAACAGGCCCAGGTAGATAAGAACGCTCAACAGGTGGATACGCAGTACCGGGGCGACCTTGCCCATGGCGTAGGCGGCGGCACGTAAGGGTGACCCTGCAAGTTCAAATGTTGCAGCAAGCAGCATCAGCGTAAGCAGCGTCGAAGCCCCGGTGTATTCCGGCCCGATAATGCCCAGAATGGGGCCTGCTGCAGGTATGGAAACCAGGACCAGCAGTAAGCCTGCCGCACCGGCCACCTTGACCGCACGGTAACCCAGCTCGTGAAAGCCGGTGGCTTCGGTGTGCAATATGCGCGTCAGGTCCGGGAAAAGTACTTCGCGTAACATCATCGCCGGCTTACTCAGCACACTGGAAAAATCTCGTGCCAGGCGGAACATGCCGGCCGCGGCGGGTCCCAGCAGGTTACCTGCCAGGAGCACCGAAAGGTGTTTTGGCAGCAGATCGATATTCGTTTGCCAGTAAACCACCATGATGAATTGCCGGAATTCACGGTTCGCGTATTCAATACCCCGCCATTTCGCGCCTTTCCAAAGCGAGCCACTGATATGCTTTTTGAGTTCCAGCCGGCCCCGGGCAATTAGCCAGCAGTTTTCCAGAACAAATGCTGCCGCCCAGACGGCAATGAATACGTGCATTCCTGCATCCAGGTACCAGGCAAGGAGTACACCGGTAATGCGGACGGTTGGACCTACTGTATAGAAGACGCTCAGCGCATCAAAACGGTCGTATAGCCGTAATATTCCGTTTGGCGTGTTGATGAAGGTGGTCAGCATAACGAGGCTGTACAAACCAGCCAGGGAGATCATCTGTTCATCCCAGTGCAGGAAGCCTCCGGCTATTGATGCCGCAGCGACACCCAGCGAAGTAGCCGCGACCGCAGATGTCAGGTCGATAAAAGTTGTCGTACGAAACAGCTTTTTGAGCCCCTCGTCATCGCCATTTTCATGCAGCGGAACACCGAAGCGGACAATGGCCTCGTAAGTTCTGAAATTGAGGATTCCACGCACGGCCAGCACGTAGGTGTGCAGCAGGATGACGAGCCCAAACTCGGTGGCTGTCAGGGCATTGGCCATCAATGCTGTCGCAGAAAGGGTTAAAATTGCAGCGATACCCCGGCCGCGGAGCACCACGCCAAAGTTTTTCAATACCCGTCCCGCGGCGCCGTTCTGCATCAGCGAAATGCCCCCCGGCGGCGGAGCTTCCATAACAATGGCCAGGCAAAAATCAGCGGGTGGTCGAGTTGTCTCTGGGTAGGTTCGATGAATATCCCGGAGTGACGTTCAATCTTCCACAAAAGGTATTCGAGCGGCTCATTGAATGTAAAGGCCGCCTTGCCCAGGCGCAGGACCGACAGCACTTTACCCTGTACACGGCGGACCCACCAGATCAATGGAGACAGCCGCCTGGATAAACGGCTGCTGTGGTTGAAATAGACATTGTCAGGCCCTGAATATGAAAAGTTCGTGTTCTCCAATGCAAGTGAGTTGGTAACACGGTCGTAGTAGCCGGGGTTGAAGTCGTATATGGATTCTCCACGGTTGCTGCTTTCGGTGCGCAGCTCGCTTTTGTAGGTAAGAGACAAACCCCGTGCCCACAAATCGCCGCTGCTGAACTTGTCTTCCATGGCCGGCAGGACACGACGCACAAACGTGGCCGGGGCACGGTTGAATGCACTTGTGAGGATATCCCGGGTTGCCTGGTCACGGGCATAGAGGACTTCGCAGGGTTGTGCAAAGCGTGCCCAGAAGTAGGAATGAAAATCGTGCCGCATGGCGTGATGAAACCGGCTTAAGGTCAACACAGCGTACTTGGCCCTAAGGCTGTGGCCCTGCAGATCAGCATCATCGGCTTGTTGGTGAATGTGGTAAACATTGGGTGGCAGCGCGCGGCACATCCAGCCTTGCCAGGCTGAATCGAGCGTCCGGTAGTCTTCCACCAATACGTAAAAGTCGAGCATGGTGTCGCGTTTGCCGCGCAGCCAGGACCCATAAACTAGGATGGCCAGCAAGGCTTCACCGTGCTTGTTCCTGATCTCTTCAAGCAACGGTTCAAGACCCGCATCCTGTGACGGTTCCCCGTGGAATCCCTCACTCCCGGTCACTGTCCGGTTTTCCGGTTGCTGTGATTCACCTTCGCCGTGCATATGCCCCCCGGGTCGCACCGAAGATGGAGTAAGAATAAGCATGCGGGCCGCTTGCGACATTTTCTTCACTCAGCCATGAAACCAGCGGCCCGCCTGTCAGCCTGACAAAAAATGCCTGGATCAGCCGCAGAATAAGAATGAAAGTCGTCAAGGCAGTCCAGAGTGTTACGGCAATAAATCCCCAGTCCGGCCTGCCTATAAGAAGACTTAGCGTCAATAAGATCAGGCAGGGGTTGCGCCGGGCAGTAACCAGCCTGAACCAGGCGTCAAAAGGCCGCCAGGTAAAAATACTGCAGTTCCCCAGCAATGGGAACAGACCTTCAACAACACGCCCGGCAATGTAGCCAATGGCGATTATCCAGTACATCTGCCCTAATTCCATACCGAGGACCGGTTGGAAATTCACCAGCGACATCCCCCAATAGATGTACCAGAACGGTGGATGGAACAGGTCAATTGCATGATCGTACAGGTGGCCGAATTTGCTCGACTGGATCGTAACGCGCGCAAGTTTTCCGTCGACCGTATCGAGAAAGGTCATTATCCAGCCGGCCAGTAAACCCCAGCCATACTGGCCCTGAAGGAACAGGTAGCAGGCGGCCACGACCAGCAATAATCCCAGGCTGGTCACCATGTTCGGGGAAATATGCAGGTCGGCGCACAGGTGCACCACGCGTTTTGCGGGCTTCGGCCAGGCAAACTTTGTCACCAGGTCTGTAATGCCCCGGTAGGCATTGCCGTACAGGCGGTTTTCGAGTTCGGTCTTTCGCCCGGTGCTGACCGGCTCCAGCAAAGGCCTGGTCGACCGCCGCAGGCTCTCGTCAAATGCTTCCATATCACTCGTGTGAACCGTTTGCAGGCCTTGCGGAAAAACCCGGTCGGGGGTCTGCATGTACTCAAGTGTTTCGCGAACACGGCTGGCGTCTACAAAGGCCGCGGCAGCAGAGCCATCGTTGTGTAACAGGATGGAATTGTCACTCTCCAGCACGCCGTTGAGTGTGCGGTTTTCAAACAGGAAGGACCCATTGAGCAACAGGACGCGAGCGCTGGCGGGAGCATCACCGGCATTTCTCAGCCAGCGAATACCGCTGAATTGATCCGGCTTGTCCTTGCCGATTGCCCTCAGTTGCCGCTGCAGGCGTTGGCCGGAATCCAGTCCCCATAACCGAACCGTTGAATTTTCAGAAACAAGCGCGTAAATGGTCATGCTATATTGCGACTCGGGCTACAGTTGAGAAGGGCCGGTTGGCTTAAGGTTTTGATGAATGCTTGGATTATAGACAGTGTGGTAAGAAGCGGCAAAGCCGGGGTGCCGGTTTAATGCGGCTGGTTCATGTCACCGACCCGCACCTCACTGACCTTGACGGTGTAGGATTTTTTGATTTACGCGGCAAGCGCTGGTCTGGTTATATTTCCTGGCACAAAAACCGCCGTAAGAAATACCTGCCGGCAGTACTTGAACGACTTGTCACTGCAGTCAAGGCCGAAAACGCGGACCAGTTACTGTTAACCGGTGACCTTGCTCAAATCGGTCTTATAAAGGAGATAGAGCAGGCAGGACGATGGCTTGGTGAACTGGGTCCTGTAGAGCAGGTAATGCTGGTACCGGGCAATCATGATGTCTACGCACACGGTAGTGCTGATAACGTCCAACGTGAATGGGCAAAATACCTGTTCCATGATCTGGGTTCCGGCAGTGACGATTTTCCTGTTGTACGGAAACTGGAGGGGGTGAGCCTGATCGGTCTTTCAAGTGCCTGTGTGACTCCTGTCTTTACGGCCAGTGGGAAATTGGGGCAGGAGCAATTGGAAAGACTTTCGGTATTGCTGGAACAGGCTGCCACTGAACGACAATTGGTGTGCCTGTTGATTCATCATCCGCCATTGCCGGGTATGACAAATCGACGTAAGGGGCTGGCAGATGCCGCTGCATTGCAAGCGATACTGGAGCCATTCCCGCCAATGCTTGTTTTTCATGGCCATCTCCACCATAACCGGGAACAGCAATGGGGTGACTCCCGTATTTATTGTACATCGGCGGCGTCGAGTATCAGCGATGCGTCTTATCGTGTCATTGATATTGAAGACAATGGTGAGTTCCGGTCTTTTCGCATGGCGCTGAAATCACTGGCAATGGAATCCGGAGATGAACTGGAATTTGCTACTGTTGATGAACAAACGTGGCAATTGCAAAAGTGAGTAGCCGGCTTATAGGTTGCGGTGACGTATCGCAGCTATTGCAATGGCAAGAAGCAGGAATGGCGGTAAAAGGATTACCAGGGCGGGGTTAAGCCCGAAAATACCGGCAAGTTGTCCACTCAACTGTTGCAGAAGATAAAAACCAATTCCAATCAGACCACCGATCATGGCCCGTTGGCCGGCAGAAACAGCACGCACCGATCCCAGCAGGAAGGGTAGTGACATCAGCGCCATGGCCAGCAATCCGGGTAACAGGCTTACTTGCTGCCAGAACACGATCTCATATTGGTGGGTATCTAGTTGGTTGCGTTTGAGGTTTTTGATGGTTTTAACCAGATCATTTGGCGCCAGTGCCTCAAGTGGAAGTATCAGTACAGAAGCCTGTTCAGCGGATAACAACTGGTCCCACTGCATGTTATCCAGCCTGGTCTCAACGACCTGTGCCTGCCTGAACCTGCTTTCAAGCACATTGGTTAACAGCCAGTCTTCACCTCCGGCATAGTACGCGCTGGATGCCTGGATTAACTCGGTCAGGCGGCCTTGTGCATCGATGAGGTAGATTTCTATGCCCGTCAGGGTTTGGCCGGACTCGACACTATTAACGCGAATAAACTGCTTTTCATTTCGAGTCCAGAACGCTTGTGTGTCTCCAAATCCGGTATCAGTACTTTGCAGGGCCTGACCACGTAATGTGGCAGCTTCACGTTCAAACCCGGGCACTACTGAGAACTGCAAAACGGTAATAAGTACACAAAGGAACAGCGCCAAAACGGCAACGGTCTGCCCTATGCGTCGCTTTGATATTCCTGCTGCTCGAATGGCAATCAGCTCAAGATTGTTTGCCATTGCTCCCAGTCCAAGCAATCCTCCCAGTAGTGCGGTGACCGGCAGCAGTTCCACGATGCGTTTGGGTGTTGTCAGGAATACCACCATCAGTGCGTCGGGGAGTGTAAAACTCCCTTTGCCCACATCTTCCAATTCTTCGGCAAGCGCCATAAAACTGAATAAAGCCAGCAATAACAACAATGCCGGGATAATCCCGATCAGGAAGCGCTGCATGATGTACCGGTCAACCCTGAGCACGCCGGTCCTTTCGCTTCCTGAGAACTACAGGTAAATACAAGGCCGCAACCAATAGTGCCAGCAGGCTGGGAACCCACCAGATTTGGGTGCTACTGCCTTGTTCCACCCAGCTGCGGCTAACATCAAGCAGATTGAAATAAACGGCATAAATTACCAGCGCCACCAGCATCTTTGCATATCGCCCCTGCCGGGGGCGGCTACGGCTCAACGGGATAGCAGCCATCGCCAGAAGCAGCATCGAAACGGGAGTGGACAGACGCCATTGAAACTCCGCCCGCTCAATGGGGTTGTCGGAGTGTCTCAATAACCAGGTTGAGGCCGCTTTGACCTTGAAACCAGGGGTCTTTGGGTTTTCAACCGGGAGCCAGATAGTAAATTTACCAAACAGGGCTGAGAGGTCCGTTCCTTCCTGTACCTTCTTGAATACCCGTGCATCTGTGAGCAGTAGCCGGTGAAAATCGGGGTTGGCAAAGTACTCAAAGAACCCCTTGGCAGCGGTTATGACCTGCAAATCATCACCCTTGCGGGTGCGGACAAAAATCCCATCCAGGTCACTGCCGTTTTCAGCAATGTGCTCAATAAATACGGTACGTTCGCTTTCACCAAAACTATAAAACCTGGATTCCCGGATTCGTCCGGTCTCGGCTGAGGCCTCCGCCGCGGCCCTGATTGAATAGGACTGTGTATAAGCCCACGGCCGTGCCACGGTAGACAGCAGGGCTACGCTGATGGCCAAAACCAGCGTCAGACGCATCAACGGACGTAACAGGTGCGCCTCACTGATACCACTGGCACGCATGGCATAAATTTCGGAGTCGGTATACAGACGTCCCAGACCGGTCATAACAGCCAGAAACACGCTGAGCGGTAACAATACATCCAGCGAAATTATAGATTTCAGAAAAGTCAGACGTGCCACATCCATAGGCTGTAGCAGCCCTGCATCGGCATCGACCAGGAAACGACTCAAACTGTAAGTAATAAATATGATCACCAGGGCGGTGCAAATCGCAAGCAATGGATGCACGATTTCCCGGATCAGGTATTGATCGATGATCTTGTTTGTGGCCATATTTTTGTAAGGCAAGACGTACTGCGCGTAGTATACCCTTGGTAAATGAGCGAAAGTGCAACACCGGGTATCTGCATAGTGTTAACGGGCATTAAGAGATTGAAATGTTAAAAGCGGGGCTTTGGTGCCTGTCAGTATTGTATTTGCTGGTGCTTTTGCCTGTAATGGCGTCACCGGCAGATGATGTTGGCCTGGGAACAATCAGCATATCTGCGGATGAAGCCAGCGAGGATATACAGCCCGGCGTGCTTCATTTCAAAGGTCATTTCATCATGCAGACACACTATTGGAGG
This sequence comes from uncultured Lysobacterales bacterium, assembly GCA_937927755.1. GTDB lineage: Bacteria > Pseudomonadota > Gammaproteobacteria > Xanthomonadales > SZUA-36 > SZUA-36. Next base: position 20,512 of record CALBDB010000178.1, on the reverse strand, counting down.
CTGGAATCCGGGCAGGCAACCGTTTACGGCAAGCCGGACAGACCGGATAAAGTCTATCTTGAGGGTTCACCAGCCAGGTTCCTGATCACCCGGGATAAGGACGGAGGGCAGGGCACTTTCGAGGCTACGGCTCCGGAGATCGAGTATCAGCGTTCCACCAGCCTTTTGAAGCTATCCGGTGGTGCCACGCTGAAACTGGAAGACGAGGTAATTCGAAGCATGGTGATCGAATACGATATCGAAACGGAACGATACCAGGCCGGTGGAGAAGATGGTGTCTTGATCGAGGTTGCGCCGGTCGACTGACCCCGCTGTCTCAAAACCGAGGCTTACTCCGGCCATTTATTTACGACATCGGCTGCCGCGGCAAAGTCAGATGCATCGTCGACTTCACACCAACTCATACCGTGAATCGAGCAGACACCAGCAATTCCCTCGCTGGCAAGCTGGTCGATTGCAGACAGATACCAGAGCTTGAGAGCATCTGGCTTGTCCATCATCTCTTCGAGTTTTTGTGTGAATGCATCCGCACCGGCCTGGTTGAATACCATCAGGCCGATACTCTCACCACTGACAAGGTGTATGTCCAGTTGCTTGCTCACTTTCAGCAACCTGTCACCGTCGGTGATGACTTTCATGTCATCGAGATCAAAATGGGCTTTTGTGTCGGTGGCAATGGTGACGGGATAACCCTTGTCACAAGCGAGCAATTGTTGCAGGACCCTGGCCTCGAACAGCGTATCGCCATTCATCAGCACAAATGGCCCGTCCATTTCAGAGCGCGCTTCCCAGCAGGTACCAAGGTTGTCGGTGTGGGCGTACATGGGGTTGTGCAAGGTCCGCACATTCAGGCCTTTGACCTTGTCTACGATGGCATCGACCATCTCGTATGCAAACCCGGTAACCACTATGACCTCGTCGATGTCACACTTTGCAATCTGGCTCAATTGCCACTCGAGAATCGAACGACCATGAAGCGGCAAACAGCATTTGGCCAGGTTCGAAGTCAACGGAAGCAATCGGCGGCCCTGGCCTGCAGCTAGTATTATGGCTTTCAAAAAAACTCCTTTTTGCAGTATCTGCTGCAAGAACGTGCGCATTAGAACATGATTTCAGAGATCTGCAAAACGCAGAATTGCTACAATCAGCCGCACGATTTTCCATTGGGTTGTGCAATGTGCCTGGTGACTTAAATTCTACATTCTTCCCGGCGCTCGCAAGCTTAACAGACCACGGATTAAGAACATGTTAATCGATCTTCAAAAGTCCACCCATGACGTTCATCTGGAGGGGGGAATCTGTGTCGTCGGCGCCGGTGCGGCGGGTGTTGCATTGGCCAGGGACCTTATGAATGCAGGACGTGACGTAGTACTCCTGGAAGCCGGCGGGATGGATTACGAAGAAGACACACAGTCATTGTTCGAAGGCAGAAACGTGGGTATGGAATACTATGATCTCGATCATTCCCGGTTACGTTTTTTTGGCGGAACAACGAATATCTGGGGTGGGCGCAGTGTTCCCCTGGACCCGATAGACTTTGAAAAACGAGATTGGGTTCCGCATAGCGGATGGCCGATCACCCTGGATGAACTGCAGCCATATTACCGAATCGCACACGATTCACTCGAGTTGGGCGAGTTTGATTACGAGCAGGGCATCTGGGAGAAACTGCAGCTAAACCCAATAGGCTTTGATCCTGACAAAATTACCACGCGCTTCTGGCGCTTTGACAACCTGGCCGAACGTTTCAACCACCGGCGCAGCGACGACCTGGTCAACTCGGAAAACGTACGCATCGTGCTGCACGCAAACACCACCGGTCTACGGGCCAGTGAAAACGCAACGGGCATCACACATCTGGATGCCGAATCCATGCAGGGCAGGAAATTGCAGGTGAAAGCCCAACATTTCGTGTTGGCATGCGGTGCGATAGAAAATGCCAGGTTGCTTATGTTGTCCAACGACGTGGAACCTGACGGGCTCGGCAACCATTATGACCAGTTGGGCCGCTACTTCATGGAACACCCGCACGGCAGAATCGCCCATATTGAGACACAGGACCCCGCACATTTCTGGGCCCTGTATCGCAAGCGTTATCCGGAAACAGATACACCGGTAGCGCCAGCGCTGGTATTGCCGCCATCGCAGCAAAAGCGCCTGGGTGTTTTGAACAGTGCGGCAACTTTCAAGCTTCAGAAAGACCCGGCCAATGGCGCAACACTGAGCAAGAAGGCATACCTGAATATTAAACATGCCTTGTCGCCAACCAAATCAGGCCGCCGTCTTTGGCAAACATGGAGAGGCAGCCAGGACTGGCTACAGCGCCATGTTTCCATGCCGCTGCTACGATTCGGCGTCAAGCTGAACCGCATGGGATTGTATGTAATCGCAAGGGCTGAACAGGCCCCGAATCCCGATAGCCGGGTGCGCCTGTCCGCCGATAAGGATGCCCTGGGGTGCCAGCGCGCTGACCTTGACTGGCGGTTGAGCGCCCTGGACAAGGAAACCATGCTGCAATTTGGCAAAACCCTGCAACAGGAGTTTGACCGGCTTGGCCTCGGTAAGGTAACAACATACGAATGGCTGGAAGACGGCAAACCGGACTGGCCGGTCGATATCAGCGTCGGCAATCACCCCATCGGCGGTTATCACCACATGGGGACTACTCGTATGAGCACATCCCCCAGAGAGGGTGTGGTGGATGCCAACTGCACCGTGCATGGTTACCACAACCTTCACATTGCTGGCAGCTCGGTATTTCCAACAGGGGGGTGGGCTAATCCTACGCTTACCTTGCTGGCTCTGACGCATCGGCTTGGGGTGCATTTGAATAGCTTGTTTGATAGGTAGTTTTTCTGGGCGTTTAAAGGGGGTGTGCGAGGCCGCGCACCACGGGCAGGGTAATTGCTTGTGAAACACGCTGCGAGTACGTCCCTGCAGTCGTGTTCGCGGAAGAGCCCCCATGGATGGGTTCACGGCGTGTCCCGGGGTGAGATACCCCGCAGCGCCGTAACGGCCTTACAGAATCCTACAAGGAAGCTTAACTCCGTTGTGTTTTGGAAGATAAGATCCGCTCAGCCAACCGCTGATCCTCAACTGAATCAACATCAACAGCAGCCCGGGCAAATTTCACCTCGACATATCCGATCCGGCAACCCGCAGCGGCCGATAATGACCGCATTGCATCTTCCAGCGTCAGCCGTCTGAACAGATACCGCAACAGGGCAACAAAACCAAAACGACGCGCTATCCGCCAGGGCTGTTTCCGGTCGGCTTCCGCCTGGCGCCAAAAGGCAAGTGCCTTGAGGCCTTCAGGGCTAAGAACGGCAAACAGGTTACTCCCGCAAAACCCGCCGTCGGCAAACTTCAGGACGGTTCGTTTGCTGTCAGCCCAGGCCGCATTCACCAGTTTGAAGGGCACGAATCCGACTACAAGATCGTATCCTGAATGCCTTGTCGGGGTATGTGTCAGTGCCTGCCCGCAGAAGTCGTCAATAATTTCGCCCGTGAGCAGGGCATGGTCACCGGCGGTCAACAGGGCAGGGTAGTGGTTGAGTTTTTCCAGGGCCGATATAGCACTGGCGGCAGGTCCCGTGGCTTGCTCCAGCCATTGGTGACCGGAAGTCTGCAACAGGGATTTCAGTTCAGGGGTGGTTTCAACGATATCGGCCGCAGGGCCGCAGATGATCCCGCCATGGGCTTCCCGGCTGTCAGCTATTGCCTGAATCACGTGTGCCAGTGCCAGCTTTCCGGCAACAGGGACCATGACACTGGCCGGGATATTGAAGGCATGGCTCAGCGCGTTGCCGCCCGGACGTTCACCTGCAAGCACGACCGTTCGAAATTTTATCGCTTGTTCAGACACTACGGATTCTGCTTGGCGTGGTCTTCACTACAGGTCTTTTTCGTACATGCGATAGCGTTTGGTTATGTCGCCGCCCACGCTTTCAATGATGTTCCTGACACCGTGGTTGTGGTCAAGAATCCAGGACATTTCCACGCGTTCCAATCCCCGGGCCTTGCCTGCATCGATTACGCCCTTGATGGTCATGTAGGCGAGTGCCGGGCCAAAGCGGGTGTTCTGGTATTTCTCCCTGACCCCCATCAGTGGCACCCTGCCTGACTTGGGGAATTTCACCTTCAGACGCCACAGGAGCTTGGCCCAGCCAATTGGCAACAGCCGGCCGTTCAGGTCGGCGATTACCTCGTTGATATTTGGCAGCAGGACGATAAAAGCGGAGTCTTCACCATCGATTTCGGCAATCTGGATGAAATCAGGTGGAACGATCATTAACAGTTCTTTGCCAATGGCATTGAATTCGTCACGGGTAAATGGCACAAAATTCCAGTTGTTTTTCCAGGCGTCATTGAAAATGTCCCGCATGACTTCAAGTTCGGCACCGCTGTTCTTCCGATCCAGGTTTCTGACCTTGATTCGGTCACCGCTGCGGTCGATCAGGGCCTGCATGATCCTGGGGATTCTCAGCGAGCCGGAATCAAGTTCATAGGCGAGAAGGTCCTGAACCGGTTGGTAGCCGCATCGTTCAATGGCCGGGCCGTAGTAGGCGGGTGCATGCCCGGTCATGATATAGGGTGGAGAGTCAGAACCTTCGACCAGGAGGCCGATTTCCTGGTTGATGTTCAGGTTGAAAGGCCCTGTAACCCGTTCCATGCCCTGTTCGCGAAGCCAGCTTTCTGCAGTTTCAAATAGTGCCGAGAAGACCTCATCGTCATCCGGTGACTCGATCAGCCCGAAAAACCCGGTATTGTTGCCATGTTGTTGAAGGTGTAGTTGGTCTACCTGTGCTGATATGCGCCCTACCGGCGTGCCGTCACGTTCGGCTACCCAGGCGCGCCAGGCTGCGTGTTTGAAAAACGGATGTTTGGGTGAAAAGGCCCCCTTGCGCTCGGAAACCAGTGGCGCAATCCAGTTGGGATCGTTTTTGTAAATACGCCAGGGAACCCGGATAAATGCATTGAGCGCCTGTTTGCCGGAAACCTTTTTGATTTGAATTTTTGCGTTGGAAATTTCAGTCATGATGCAAATTCCAAGTCGTCTGCGTCACCGGTAAAAAGGCTGTGGGGATGCCTACTCTGGAACGCCTTTCTGTCATTTGGGTATCCGCCGGATTGCTGAAAAAATTCCCAGGTAACGCTTTGTTATGCTCACCCAGTCCATTTCATCGGCAAATTCCAGGGCGGCGGTCGATAATTTCTCCCGTCGTGTCACGGATTCAGCCAACTCCATAATCTCATTTTCCATGCTTAACCAGTCATCAACAATAACCGCTTCGCGGCCATTGACAACGGGAATACCCTCGATACCTTTTGAGGTGCTGATAACGGGCAGGCCGGCGGCAAAACAATCAATGATCTTCATCCGTGTGCCACCACCCTCGCGCAACGGAACTACCGCCATGTCACAGGCCTTCAGCCACGGGCCAACCTCATCAACACTGCCCGTGAAGTGGATGTTGGGGTGAAGGTTTTCGGTTGGTGGGTTGCGTCCGATGGCGATGACGTGGAAGGAATATTTACTTTTTGCCAGTTGGGGCAATAGTAAATTGGCGAAAACCTGCAGCGCATCACGATTGGGCGGATAGGAAAACGTGCCATGGAACGCTATCAGCAATGCGTCATCCGCCAATCCAAAATCCTGCCTCAATGACTCAACCGCCGGGAGTTTGTAAGGCTCAGGATCAAAGCCGTGCGGAATGGTGTGTAACAGATCGGGTTTCACACCGTCGTGCAGCAGTCGCTGGCGGTCGTTATCCGAGACGCAAATGACAGCATCCGAACGGTTGCAAAGATCAACCTCGATGGCCTGCAGATTTTTGAACTGGTCCCGGCTGAGTTCGGCGACCTGTGCCTTGAGCCTGGCATACTCAACATTGTGCTCCACCAGCACGACAGCCGCGTTCAGGATTTCCCTGGCGTCTATACACGGCTTCGCATAAGCGGGGAATTCCGCCTGCAGGATTCCGGCATTCAGTTTCTTCCCCACGTACAGGCAATGCCAGAAGAAGCTGCTGTCAGTCAGCGGAAGATACAGGAAACTGTTGCTTTCAGGCAGGTCCTTGCTGAAATGCAGAAGGCGCGATACCGAACGTGGCAGACTCAGGAAACGCAACCAGAAGGGCAGGCGGTGTTTTGTCACCTGGCCTTTATCAAAAAGCCACCAGGTTTTCCGGTCATCGCTGACAATACCCACCTTGCGGTCATGCTGTGACAGAGCTTTTGCGGTCTCAACGATTTTAACCGCTGCACCATGGTCAGCCGGAAATATATCGCTGCGTGTAACGATCAATACGTTATCGCCAGTACCGTTAGCTGATCCGGACTGGAAAACCCGGCTGAGTACGACACGTCTTACCAGGCCGGCCTGACGTTTAAGCCGCTGGATAAATGGCGGTTTACCGAGAACAGTGGGTGCTGGCTGACGCCGACTGCCCGGCAATTGGGGCGATTTTGCCGGCATCTCCAGCCAGTCGAGCAATGGTTTAGCGGCAATGTCCGGGTTCAGGACTTCTTCAACCAGGCGCAGTGCGTTCTCAGACCGGGCTTTCCACTCTTCGGGCTTCGACATGATTTTGCGAAGTAAGCCGGCCAGTTCTTCCGGACCCTTGATGGTCCAGCCCGCCTTGTATTGCTTGATCAGCGCGGCGATCGGCAGGTAGTCATTGCAGATCAGGGGCAGGCCGTGGCGCAGGAATTCGAGTGACCGGAATGACTGGCTGTATTTTCTTTCAATATTTGGCCGCGCGACCTCTAGGCCGATATGGGCGGATTCGAGCAGGAAACGGCTGAAGTGGTCATAGGGCGCCAGCCCCTGGGTCTGGACATCGCTGGCGGCCCGGCCCGGCCCGGTATGTTTTGAAGTTTCTGCATGGCCCCTGTCATCTTCTTCCCCGGATACATCGTGCCAGCGGTAGGGTCCACCGAACAGAACCAACCGGGGAGCATCTTCACCCGATTCATTCTTCATGGCCTGGATGGCTTGCCAGTATTCTTCGGATTTCCGCCAGGGCCAGCTGACACCGCCACTAACGAGTGTCCAGCCATCGGTTCCGGGATCGGATTCCGGCTTGCCAGCGACTTCTGCAGAGAGTGGTAAAACCAGGATCGGCTCATTTCCCCGAAGATCAAACCCGGCCTGCAGCATGCTAAACCAGAGCAGGTCGCGCTGGGCTTCGTTGCCGGTCAGCAGCAGGTCGCATTTTGAAAGGTTTCTTTGCAAAAGGCTCAGCTCGGCGCAGACCTTTTCCGGGTGCTCAAAAAGCAGTTCCAATGGCCTGGGTGCGACAAAATCCACGATCACCGGTTGTGGGAGATCGAAAGGCAGCAACTCCAGGAGTTCCCAGTAAGAGACCAGGAAGGCATCAGGATTTTGCCGGTTGATAATGGCCTGCAACTGATCACGACTGGTAAATGCACCCGGGCGCCCCGTGTTCTCTCTATCCAGCCACGTTTGCGTAATCACATGCCCGGCGCGGGTCAGTGCGGACACAAGTTGCGAAGTGCGTACGGCATTACCGGTCGCGACCGCATCCAGGGCCAGCGGTGGTTCCTGTGTTATCAGAAGAATCTGCATACCGGAAATCATTCCATTATTCCCGTCTGCGAGTCTCAGTGGACGAGCAGTACATAACTGGCCAGGCCGACGAAGGCAAAAATACCGATGACATCGGTCACGGTGGTCAGAACAACACCGCCTGCGAGTGCCGGGTCAATTGACATACGTTTCAAAATAACCGGTATCAGCGCGCCTGCCAGCGCACCGGCGACCAGGTTCACAATGATTGCGATGCCCATGACAACTCCCAAGCCGGGGTTGCCGTACCAGAAGTAGGCAATGGCGGCGACGATGATGGAAAATACAATTCCATTGAGAACACCCACCGCCAGTTCCTTTCTGAGGATGGCCATGGAATTGCTGGCGCTGACCTGGCCTGTTGCCATACCTCTGATCATCAATGTAAGGGTTTGTGTACCGGCTATACCGCCCATGCTCATGACCACGGGGAACAGGACTGCGAGTTCGACCAGTTGATCCAGTGTGGGCTGAAAGGAATACAGGACGACGGCCGCCAACAGTGCCGTGATGAGGTTGACTCCCAGCCATACCCATCTCCGGCGTGCTGATTGGACCACGGGTGCAAACATATCGTCTTCTTCGTCCAGGCCGGCAGCCGTCAGCACCATGTGGTCACCTTCTTCACGGATAACATCGACAACGTCGTCAATGGTTATCCGGCCAAGCAGGTAACCATTTGGGTCGGTAACCGGAGCTGAAACCAGGTCATCATGCTCAAATTCGATCGCTACCTGCCTGGCGGGCATATCGACCGGAATCGGGTCGGTGGACTTATCGATGATGTCAGTGACCTGGCTGGCCGGGTCTTTGGTCAATACATCCGAAAGCTTGAGCTGGCCGAGGTATTTGCCGGCGCGGTTGACAACAAATAACTGGTCAAACACCTCCGGTAATTCACCGCGCACACGCAAATAGCGCAGCACTACATCCAGGCTGACATCCGGGCGCACCGTGACCACATCGGGATCCATCAGGCCGCCGGCAGAATCCTCCGGATAGGACATGACCTGGGCCAGCCGGTCGCGGTCCTGCCTGTCCATCGCGCGCAAGACCTCGGTGATGACGGCGTCCGGCAGATCATTCAGAATGTCGGCGAGGTCATCGATATCGAGGTCACCCATCGCCTGGACCAGGTCATCGGGTGAGGTGTCACGAATCAGGCCGGCGCGTACTTCGTCATTTACTTCTACAAGTACGTCGGCATCGAGGTCGACCTTGACCAGGTTCCAGACGGTCTGGCGGCGGGATTGTGGCAGTGATTCGAGCAGGTCACCGATCTCTGCGCCATTGAGGCTGTTGAGCAACTTCCTGACCTGCGATTGAACGCCACTGTCCAGCGCCTCGGATAAACGCTCCAGGTGACGGGCTGTTTTTTCTTCGTGCTGAATATCACGCATCGCTTTCGCCAACCTTGTAGTAGGAAATCCGGGAATAGTCTGTCAAACCGCATCAACCCGGCATAAAGACGTATTGTAACAAGGCGGCTGCCGGATTTAGGGGAAATTTTACAGGGCTGTTTATTTAGGTGGGCGGAAACATGACCCGCTGCAACTCAGGGATCGTTCCATGAGGATATTTCGCGGTGGTGTACCAATACGTTGTCATTTTCTTTCTGGAGTGAAGCGGCCAGTTTTTCTGCGAGATAGACCGAACGGTGTTTTCCACCGGTACAACCGATCCCGATCGTGACGTAACTGCGTTGGGAATTCTGGAAAGCCGGCAACCAGTTGGTCATGAAACCCTGGATGTCCTGCGTCATTTTCAATACATTCCGATCATTTTCCAGCCAGGCAATGACGGCTTCATCCTTGCCGGTCAAGGCCTTCAGGTCTTCCTGCCAGTAGGGGTTGGGCAGAATGCGGGCATCGAACACGAAATCCACTTCCGTCGGCACGCCATGTTTGAACGCGAAAGATTGCAGGATAATCGTCAGGCCGCTGTGGCGCCGGTCGACAAAATCCCAGACCAGTCGCCTCAGTTGATGGATATTGGTATGGCTGCTGTCTATGACCTGGTCGGCGTGCAAGTGCATTGGTTGCAGAAGCTGTTTTTCATTGTCGATGGCATCCGTCAGGACATGGTCGTTGCCCGTGAGCGGGTGGCGCCGCCGGGTTTCGCTGAAACGCTTGATCAGAACCGGTTTGTCTGCAGTGACAAAAAGGAGCTTGCAGTGTATACCTTTTTTTCGCAGCGATGACATCCAGTCGATCACGACCTGGAGGTCGGATTCGCGTGAGCGCGCATCAACCCCAAGGGCGACTTTTCTGTACAGTTCCGGGTTTGCCGAAATCTGTGGTTCAAAATCCGGCAACATGGCGCCGGGTAGATTATCTATGCAGTAATAACCGAGGTCTTCGAGCGCATTCAAGGCAGTGGATTTTCCGCTGCCCGATCTGCCACTGACAATAATGATGTCCTGGATGGGCATGTCGGCAGCAGAATTCACGGGTGTGAGCTTGATAGCAGTTGCCCGAGTTCGGTGGCGTCTTTTGCCTTTCTCAGTTGTTCCAGCAACTCCAGGTCGCTGAAGCGGTCTGCGATACTTGCCAGCAGTTTAGAATGGTCCTTGGAGAAGTTATTCGGAACCGCCAGGGCGAAAACCAGATCCACCGGTATTCCGTCATCGGCGTCCAGTGGAAGGGGTTTGACCAACCTCAGGAAGAGTGCCTCCACATTATCGGCACAGGAAATTCGTCCATGTGGAATGGCCACGCCGTTACCCAGGCCCGTGCTGCCAAGCTGTTCCCTTGCACAAAGACTTTCAAAAATTTCCCTGGAATCCAGTTCCTTGTTTTTCTTCGCCAGGGTCAGGCTGATTAATTCCAGAAGCCGCTTCTTGCTGTTGATGCTTATGTTCGCAAGAATACGGCCAGGGCTTAGTAAATCACTATCTAGCATGGTTGTTTGTCACGTAATGAATAAGGTTGATGGTATTGGTGCGTCAATATCCACCATCTGTCTCTATGGGGGCATGTTTGTCATGGTGGCGGTTGGTGATACGGTCTTTGTAGCGCCTGACCTGTTTATCCAGTTTATCCACCAGTTTGTCGATTGAAGCGTACATATCCATTTCAGATTCGGCGGCAAATATGGTCCGGCCATTTGCGTTGATTGTTGCTTCAGCCTGGTGTTGTAATTTTTCCACGTTCAGAATTACGTTGATCGAATTCACCTGGTCAGAATGACGTGCGATCCTTTGCATTTTCTCGGTGACATAACTACGCAGTGCCGTTGTGACCTCGACATGATGTCCGGTAATATTTATCTGCATCAACATTCTCCTTTTCAGTGAAACCCTTACCAATTAATGTAAGGCCGATCTCACGTACCTCAATAGGTAGCAGACCTTGGTTCAGGTGTTCCGGGGTTTGCGGCGTATTGTTTCCGTTGGCTAACTGGTGCTGAATATGCGCCGCTCATACTTACAGTTTATACATCAGATCGAGAATTTTCTATCGATTCCGGATCAGAACTCAATCGTTCGTCGATAAGTGCGGCGGCGTTCGCTGGATGAGCCTAGCCCCAGTGATTCACGGTATTTTGCAACCGTGCGGCGGGCTGCGCAAATTCCGGTTTCGCGTAGCAGTTGAGAAATCTCCTGGTCACTCAGCGGCTGGCCGTTTGGTTCGTTTTCTATAAGTATCTGGATACGGGCCTTGGTGGCCGTGGCACTGACAATGCCGCCGGAGGTTGTACGCACGTGGCTGGAAAAAAAATATTTCAGTTCAAAAATACCCCGTGGTGTGAGCATGTATTTTCGCGTGGTTGCCCTCGATACGGTTGATTCGTGAACACCGACCTGCTCGGCTACATCTTTCAGAATCAGGGGTTTCATGGCAATTTCGCCATCCTCGAGGAATCCCTGCTGTGTGTCCACGATACATTGTGATACCTTCAACAGGGTTCGGTTACGTAACTCAAGGCTGGACAACAGCCAACGCGCTTCCTGTAGCCGTCCCCGCAAGTAGTCTGCATCCTTGCCACCGGACTTTCGCAGTAAGTTGATGTAGTACTTATTCAGCCGCAAACTGGGGTTGCTTTCCGGGCTCAGCGTAGTAATCCATTTATCGCCATCCAGTCGTACGTAGACATCGGGCACGAGGTATTCGTAGTGACGATTGTCGTAACGTGCCCCCGGGCGGGGTTCGAGACCCCGGATCAGTTCCAGGGCCTGCTTCAGAGCCTCGGGTGTTGCCCCGGTTGCACGGCGCATATCCTCGTACGCGTTGGCTGCGACGAGTTGAAGGTGGTCACGCGCGAGGCGAAGCGCCAGATCAACACCGGCCGTTCCAGCGGGTTGCGCCTTCAGCTGAATCCAGATGCACTCACCGGGGTCGCGGCTGGCGACACCGACGGGCTCGAGTCTTTGCACCCGGTGCAGGACTGCAAGGATCTCGTCGTCCTCGACCCGGATTTCCGGCAACAGGCTCTGACGGATTTCCTGGATACCGTCTTGCAGGAAGCCATCATCATCCAGCGCATAGACAATGGCCGTTGCTATGGCTGTATCGAGTTCACTGAAGTGTGCAATGCGGACCTGGGACAATAAATGCTCGCGCAGAGAGGCCTGGCTGGTATCGGCAATCTGGCGGTCCGGAAAGTCATCGGACCAGCCGCCACTGTCCATCCAGGGCTCGGAACCCGGTTCTGCCTGCCATTGGTCGGACGCGTACTCGTCGGTTGCGTAATCTTGCTGATCTTCCGATTTCCGGGCCTCGGCCATGCCGGATTCGAGTGAAACCTCTTCACGAGTACTGTCGGGCTGTTGAGCATTCTCTTCGTGATCGAGCAGTGGGTTGGCTTCAACCACTTCCTGAATATAGTCGCGCAGCTCAATCCGGTTTAGCTGTAACAGGCGAATGGCCTGTTGCAACTGTGGCGCCAGTGCGAGTTTCTGTGTGAGCCTGAGTTGTAATGACGGGTTTACCATGGGGAGCGCTTGCAGAATCCTGGGTGTCAGAGGCGGAATTCGTTACCGAGATAAACCTGCCGAACCTCTTCGTTGGCCAGGATTGTTTCCGCGTTGCCTTCGGCCAGCACCCGGCCTTCGTTCATGATATAGGCGTGGTGACAGATACCCAGCATTTCACGGACATTGTGGTCGGTAATCAGGACACCGATATCCTGGTCCGTCAGGTGCTTGATAATTTCCTGGATTTCCCGGACAGAAATCGGATCAACCCCTGCAAAGGGCTCATCCAGCAGGATAAACCGCGGCCTGGCTGCCAATGCGCGTGCGATTTCGACGCGGCGCCGTTCACCGCCCGACAGAACCTGACCCATCTGCTCGGCCAGGTGCGCTACACCGAGTTCCTCCATCAGTGTCTGTAAAATTTCATTGCGGCCGTCTACGTCCAGGTCGCGGCGCAGTTCCAGGATCGCGAGTATATTGTCGCGAACAGAAAGCTTCCGGAACACGGATGCTTCCTGCGGCAGGTATCCCACCCCGAGGCCGGAGCGGACATTTACCGGTTTGTGGGTGATATCCACGTCATCGACCGTTATGTTGCCCTTGTCGGTCGGAATCAGGCCAACGATCATGTAAAAACATGTTGTTTTTCCGGCGCCGTTAGGGCCGAGCAAACCCACCACCTGGCCTGGTTCAACCTCGATGTTCACACCACGAACGACTTCTTTTTTGCGGTAGGCTTTGTGCAAGTTGCTTGCTTTCAGCATATCAGTTACCGCCCTCGCCGGGTTTGTCCACATCATCCCCGTCTTTTTCTTTTTTTCCGTTTTTTCCGTTCTTTATTTTGGTGCTGTCGTTAATGACTTCCGGGTCGAGCAGGATATGGATTCTTCCGTTTCCATTTTTATCGCTGCTACCCTCGAAATGCTGGAGGTTGAGGTCATAGGTCAGCAATTCACCGCTGATCTGGTATTGCGGGTGTTTGACATCGGCATTGCCTTCAAGCGTTACCAGTCCACTGGCGACCTGGTAGTCAATCGTATTTGCAGTGGCCTGTACCAGGCCCTGCTCTTCAATTTCCTGCTCAAGAAATGCCGGCTGGCCGCGAAAAGTCACGGAGCTGACACGCCCGTCTATCTTGTTGACTTCGGCTTCGTCCGCGGTGATGTGCAAGCTGCCCTGGTGGATTTCAACATTTCCACGCAAGGTTGTGACACCATCACCCAGCGTACCGTCAGTAGAATTGGCATTGACTTCGAGGGGCTGCTGCCGGTCGGACTCCAGAGCCAATAAAGGTGAACTCAGAAGCAGCAGACATGCGCATAAAGTGACGCTTGCCCGGTTGGCGTATGGCCGGTTAATTGATTGCATAATATGCTTTAACCTGTTGTTTTAATTTAAATTGGTCTGTTTTCATATCCAGTTCAAAGCCAATGGCATCAACCTGGTTGTAACCGTCAAAAATACTGACAGGCTGATCGGTGCTGGCAATCTGCGTTGTGACTTCAATGTGTACCTGCCGGGTGTTGAGTTCAACCCGGTTTCCGGTTGCCGGATCGACTCTTTGCACGTGAACCAGCCCCAGCAAGTTGACGTGTTCCTTGTCGGCAGTGACTGTGGCAGATTCCGATCCCAGCCTCCATACCATACCGGACCTGTTCAACTTTATGACCGGTTGCTCAATGGTGCCCAACTGCAATTTCGGGTCATTTCTCAAAACCGGTGCCTGCAAGTTCATGGTCGGCTGTCCATTTTCATCGTAGAACTGTAATTCAAAATCGCGCAGCACGTAATTCAATTTTGGATCCAGGCCGCTAACGGGTTCCGTAATATAAATATCCTGTTTGCGGCTGAGCCAGAAGCTAACGGCGGTGAGTATCACCAGGACAACAATTCCGCGTCGGGTTTTTCGGGTAATCATGATGCCAGAATTTCATCCAGGATGAATTGGTCCTTGCCCTGTGCAGCGAGGATAAGGTTACAAATTTCCCTGACGGCGCCATCACCGCCATTACGGTCAGTGATCCAGTGGGCATGGTCTCTTACACGGTCCTCGGCGTCCGCAACCGAGACCGCCAGCCCGACCCTCATCAGCACGGGAAGGTCGATCCAGTCATCACCTGCGAAACAGACCTGGTGGGCGTCAAGACCGGTGGCGTCCAGCAAATGCAAAAATGCGTTCAGTTTGTCCTCGCGATCCTGGTAAACATGTTTGATACCCAGGCGGGACATACGGTGCGCAACGGCTTCGGATTTCCTGCCGGTAATCACGGCAACTTCGATACCACAACGCTGCAAAGCCTTCATTCCGAGACCATCGCGGGTGTTGAACGCCTTCATTTCGTTACCGGCGTGATCAAAATACAGCTTTCCGTCGGTCAGGACGCCATCAACATCCAGCACCAGCATACGTATATTGGAGGCACGTTCCTTTAGCGCAGCATCCATGGCGGCCCCTCAGATTACGCCTGCCTGCAGCAGGTCATTGAAATTCAAAACGCCCTGCAAGCGATGCTCATCATCGACGACCAGCAACCCCTGTATTTTGTATTGTTGCAGCATTTTAGCCGCTTCCGCTGCCAGCGCTTGTGGCTGGATGGTTTTGCCGTTTTTAGTCATGATATCGCCAATCGCTGTCGTGTGCGGGTCAAGCGCTGACTCCATTGTGCGCCGGAGATCACCATCGGTGAAAACACCCTGGACGAGCAGGTCGTCATCGGTGATCGCGACCATGCCCAGCCGTTTCTTGGTCATCTCCATTATGGCTTCCGACAAACTGGCCTGTTTTGAAATAACCGGCATTTCTTCACCGGTATGCATGATGTCCTGGATATGCAGCAACAGCCGTTTGCCAAGCTGGCCGGCAGGATGTGAGCGGGCAAAATCCTCCGCCGTAAACCCCCGGGTTTCCAATAATGAAATCGCCAGTGCATCACCCATTACCAGGGAGGCAGTTGTACTGGATGTGGGCGCCAGTCCCAATGGGCAGGCTTCCGCGTCGACAGCCACATTGATGTGAACATCTGCATGGCTGCCCAGCGTTGAGGAAGGTTTTCCGGTCATGGCGATAATCCTGACACCCAACCGTTTAAGCAACGGCAGAATTAGTCTGACCTCGTCCGCTTCGCCCGAGTTGGATAATACGACCACCACGTCATTGGCCGTGATCATTCCCAGGTCGCCATGCGAGGCTTCCGTCGGATGAACAAAAAAAGCAGGCGTGCCGGTGCTCGCCAGTGTGGCGGCAATCTTGCTGGCGATATGCCCGGACTTACCCACCCCCAGGATGACGACCCTGCCCAGGCACTCAAGTATGATCTTGCATGCTTCTACAAACTCGTCATCTATACGGTCATGCAGGGCAGCCACGGCAGCGGCTTCCGTACTTATGACGGCCCGGGCCAGTTTTTTCAGGGCTTGGCTATCCATGCGCATATTCTAACCCGAATTGATTGGATGCAATCGAATATAGAGAGCCGTTTGCTGGAAGGATGTTGTGTGCCAGGTCGGGGTGTCAGCCAAGCAACAGTTCCTTTACGTGACCGGAACTCATCCAGACCAGCACCGAGTAACCGATAAACATCATCAACAAAACGCTTCCCGATCTTCTGCCGATGCGGCCCGGCCCGCGAAAATCCGAGGCCATCAGGTACAGTGCGCCGGTTATCAGGAACATCGCAGGAAAATCACGTGCGAGGAAAATGGGTAAAAGGCTGACCGGCTGGATGGTGGCGGCGACACCCAACACACCCAGCAGGTTAAAAATATTGGAGCCGATGATATTTCCGATGGCGAGGTCGTCTTCCTTGTGCAGGGCGGCGGTGATTGCCGTGGCGAGTTCTGGCAGGCTGGTGCCCAAAGCAACAATGGTCAGGCCGACAACTGTATCCGTCACACCCAGGAACCGGGCGATGGTCACTGCGCCATCGACCAGGAATGTTGAACTGACAGGCAGTACTACGAGCCCGACCGCCAGCCAGAACAGGGCAATTTTGGTCGGCACGCCCTTGGGTATCTCGGCGTCAAACTCCTCCGCCAGGGGGTCTGAAAGCGGTCGCCGTAAACCGAGCCGGATGATCCAGATAATGACCAGCACAAGGCTTAGTAACAGGGCCCAGCCTTCCGGATGGCTGTAACTGCCATCAAGTGCCATCAGGAAGCAGATCAACATGACCAGCAGCAACATCGGGTATTCGCGTTTAAGCGCAGTGGATTCCAGCCGCAAGGGGTAGATCAGGGCCGTTATGCCAAGCACAAGTCCCATGTTTGCAATGTTCGAGCCTATGGCGTTGCCGACGGCCAGCCCCGCGTTGCCCTTGAGCGTGGCGACGGCGGATACAACCAGTTCAGGTGCCGATGTGCCAAACCCAATGATGGTCAAACCGATAACGAGCGGCGATACGCCCAGGTTGCGTGCAGTTGCAGATGCGCCGGCAACCAGACGGTCAGCACCCCAGACCAACAGCAGGAAACCGGCAACCAGTTGGATGATGGCCGTCAGCATACGGTGCTGTGGTCCTGCTGGGTGTCTAAACGGCGGAGTGCAAATGCCTTTAAGTCAGTCTGCATCAATGGGGAGTTTTTTATGACAATAGAATCCATTATTATAGCCGCTTCTGAAAGGTCATTCCGTTTGTCCTCCCCCGGTCACGCGGTTCAATATATTCAGGTGTTCTCCGGTGCGTCGATCCGCCATGAAGGAGCATCGCCCGGTTTCGAAGGAAGATAGTGTATGGATAGCGCGACAATAGAGCAAATGATACGTGAAGGTCTGCCCAACGCCGAGGTAACCGTCAGCGGTGAAGACGGTGTCCATTTTGAAGCCGTGGTCCGCTGTGCCTCGTTCGAAGGCAAGACCACACTGGCAAGACACCGGATGGTGTATGCCACCCTGGGTGAACTGATGGGCAACGAAATCCACGCACTTGGATTGCGCACCGAACTGCCCGAGGAATAGTCTTCCAGCACTCGACAAAAATCTGTCCGTTTGTCGGGTAATCATTGAGGTTTAATTGACCTAGATCGTCATTCAGAAGTCAATTCTGGGTATACTCACGTCGAATCGGCGTGGTCGCCAGGACAGCCGTAATAAAATACCTGGTAAATACTCAAAAAAGAGACCATTAAATCGAAATTACCCAAGCTTTAAACGGCAAATCAACCGGAGAGTTTTTATGAGAATCGGTGTACCGAGGGAGATATATGCGGGTGAAAAGCGCGTAGCCACAACCCCCGACGTGGCCTCCCAGTTAATCAAACTGGGCTTTGATGTTGCAGTCGAGTCCAATGCGGGTGTCGCTGCCAATTTTTCTGACGCGAGTTACGAGGCAGCTGGCTGTTCTATTGATACGCTGGATGGAATCTGGAGCAATTCCGATATCATCCTGAAAGTACGTGGACCGGAAGATGATGAGGCAGATCGGCTGAAGTCCGGACAGACGCTGATCAGTTTCCTGTGGCCTGCACAGAACCCCGAACTACTGCAGAAGCTGACCGAACGCGGCGTGACCGCCATGGCGATGGACAGCGTGCCGCGTATTTCACGCGCGCAAAAAGTTGACGCGTTGAGTTCAATGGCGAACATCGCAGGTTACCGCGCCGTCGTTGAAGCCGCGCAGCATTTCGGGCGTTTCTTCACCGGCCAGATCACCGCCGCCGGCAAGGTCATGCCGGCCAAGGTGCTGGTTATCGGCGCCGGTGTTGCAGGATTGGCAGCCATTGGCGCAGCCAAGAGCATGGGCGCGATCGTTCGTTCTTTTGATACACGTCCTGAAGTGAAGGAACAGATCGAAAGTATGGACGCCGAGTTCCTGATGCTGGACTTTGAAGATGAAGATGGTTCAGGTGAAGGCGGCTACGCGAAGGTCATGAGCGATGAGTTCATCGCGGCCGAGATGGCCTTGTTTGCCGAACAGGCAAAGGACGTGGATATCGTGATTACGACTGCCCTGATTCCGGGACGGCCGGCGCCGAAGCTATGGACGGCCGAGATGGTCGAATCCATGAAAGACGGCAGCGTCATCGTTGACCTGGCGGCCGAGCAGGGCGGTAACTGTGAGTTAACCGAGCCTGGCGAGGTCGTTATCCACCACGGTGTGACCCTGATTGGATATACCGATATGCCCAGCCGGTTGGCCGCACAGTCCAGCCAGTTGTACGCCACCAACCTGCGTCACCTGTTGACCGACCTGACCCCTGAAAAGGACGGCCAGATCAATGTTGACATGGAGGACGAAGTGTTCCGCGGTGCAACCGTGTGCAAGGATGGTGAAACCACCTGGCCACCACCAGCGCCCACACTTTCCGCCGCGCCTGCCAAGGCCGAGCCGGCACCGGCTCCTGTCGCGGCGGTTAAGGAAGAGAAGAAGAAATCCGTTGCAGGCCCGATCATTGGTATGGTCATTGCCGGTCTTGCATTGCTCGGCATGGGTGCAGTCGCACCGCAGGACTTCATGGCGCACTTTACCGTGTTCGTGCTGGCCTGCTTTGTGGGCTACATGGTGATCTGGAATGTCACCGCGGCATTACATACGCCGCTGATGAGCGTGACCAACGCGATTTCGAGCATCATCGTGATCGGTGCGCTAACGCAGATCAGTTCGGGAACACCCCTGATCAAGTGGATCGCGGTAGTTACCGTGGGTATTACAGCGGTGAACATCTTCGGCGGCTTCGCGGTGACGCGTCGCATGCTTGAAATGTTCAGGAAGTGAGGAGACTGTCATGGAATACAATGGAATATTAGCGGTCTCGTACATCATCGCGACCATCCTCTTTATCCTCGCCCTCGGTGGGCTTTCAAACCAGGAAACCGCCCGCAGGGGTAACTGGTACGGCATCATCGGTATGGCGATCGCACTGGCGGCCACCATCTGGGGTATCGTCGAACAGGCATACGTTGAACTGATCATCGCGCTGCTGATTGGCGGCACCATCGGTCTCATCGCAGCACGCCGTGTGCAGATGACCCAGATGCCGGAACTGGTGGCTATCCTGCACAGCCTGGTTGGCCTGGCTGCGGTCGCGGTTGGTTTTGCCAACTTTATGGACCCGGGACGCCTGGAACATTTTTCGGGTACAGCACTGACCATCCACGATATCGAAACGTATCTCGGTATCCTGATCGGTGCAGTGACCTTCTCCGGCTCCGTAATCGCCTTTGGCAAGCTGTCCGGCAAGATGAGCGGTAACCCGCTGATGCTGCCGGCACGTCATTGGCTGAACCTGATCCTGCTGCTTGTTGTGGTCTACTACGGTTACGCTTTCGTGGTTGAATCAGCAGCCGGCGGCGGCACCTTGCCGTTGATCATCATGACGGCCGTATCACTGCTGTTCGGTATCCACATGGTCATGGCCATCGGTGGCGCCGACATGCCGGTCGTGGTCTCCATGCTCAACAGCTATTCCGGTTGGGCGGCGTCGGCCACGGGCTTCATGCTCGGTAACGACCTGTTAATCGTAACCGGTGCATTGGTTGGCTCCTCGGGCGCCATCCTCAGTTACATCATGTGCCGGGCGATGAACCGCAAGTTCCTGGCCGTGATAGCCGGTGGTTTTGGCACAGGTGGCGGTTCACCTGCCGCCGGTTCCGGCGAGGACCAGGGAGAGGTTGTTCCGATCGAGGCTGAAGAGACGGCAGAACTGCTTGCCAATGCCAAGGAAGTGATGATTATCCCTGGTTACGGCATGGCGGTAGCGCAGGCCCAGCATATTGTGCATGAAATCACCAAGGCACTGCGTGAAAAGGGTGTCAACGTGCGTTTCGGTATTCACCCGGTTGCCGGACGTATGCCTGGCCATATGAACGTACTGCTGGCTGAGGCCAAGGTGCCTTACGATATCGTCTTCGAGATGGACGAGATCAACGATGATTTCCCGGATGTTGATGTTTCGGTCATCATCGGCGCAAATGACATCGTTAATCCCTCGGCGTTGACCGATCCCGACGGCCCGATTGGCGGCATGCCTGTTCTCGAGTGCTGGAAGGGTGAGGTTTCCATCGTGCTCAA
>CALBDB010000177.1 GCA_937927755.1 uncultured Lysobacterales bacterium | reverse complement strand
CTTATAGTCATGGCACATGAACAAGCGTGTATCATCAGGTAACCCGAAAATACGTTGGATGGATTGAAAAAGGATTGCTGCATTACCACCCGGAAAATCTACCCGTGCAGAACCAAAATCCGGCATGAACAGGGTGTCTCCAACAAATGCACAATCACCAATTATGTATGTCACGCACGCAGGCGTATGGCCTGGTGTATGCATAACGCGAATATTCATCGTTCCCAGTTTCAGCAGGTCACCATCATCAAACAAGCAGTCAAACTGTGTGCCATCGGCCTTGAATTCCTCGCCGAGGTTGAACAATTTCTTGAAAGTCGCCTGTGTCTCGGTGATAAACCTGCCAATTCCCGTCCTGCCGCCTGCTTTCTGTTTAAGGTATTGCGCTGCAGAAAGGTGATCGGCGTGAGCGTGGGTCTCCAGAATCCAGGCTGGCTCAAGATCATATTCAGCCATGTACTCAATGACCTTATCCGCAGACCCGGTTGACGTCCGGCCTGATGCCTGGTCAAAATCCATTACCGGGTCAATAACGGCACAGTCCTTTCCAGCCGGATCGTACACGACGTACGTGACTGTTTTGCTATCTTTATCAAAGAAAGGCTTGATACCGGGCTTCATAAATCACTCCGCTTGTAATATCTCCCAACTATCAACTCGAGTTTTTCGGGCAATTATTTGTGATATGGTTTATATTAAGAAAACTTAACATACAAATCAGGTCGAAATTAAACGGAACACCATTAAAAAACCTGAATTACTGCTTTATGAAATACCTTACATCAATTTTGGCACAACCGTCATTAAAGCTCATTTCGATAGAAAGCATTTACTTTATGGTCAGAAAATTGGTAGTTTCATCAGGCAATATTGGTAAGATAGCCACCCAAACGAAAAGCAATAATTGGAAAGGACACCAGTAACATGAAGCATGGCGCTGATATAGACTTAAATCAAATGTCACAATCTGCGGACCGGGCCAGCAGCCTGATGAAAACACTGGGCCACCGGGATCGTTTGATGATACTTTGTCACTTGGCCGAAGGCGAGAAATCCGTCGGTCAGATTGCTGAACTACTCGAAATTTCGCAATCGCCGCTGTCCCAGCACCTGTCAAGAATGCGTAAGGAAAACCTGGTGGAGACGCGCCGCGAAGCACAGACAATTTACTATTCACTCAAAAGCGGTGAAGCCTCAAGGATCGTTGAAGTTTTGTACGAATTGTTCTGCGCGTCCGAGGGCTGCGCCGTCTGATTTCGCCGATTTTGGTTTTCTTGATTTACGTATGTCAAGTTCATGACATATATCATGAATTATTCGAATTCAAATCAAATTTGCTTGATTTCTAAGCGAATCTTCTTATAGTGTAATCCATTACATTAGAGTTACTTAAATTACATAAATATATTGTGCGAAGAGCCATTTTGCACAAGCAGTCAACGATTTTTCATGAGACTACAAGGGAGCGCAAAATGCAGCTCAAGAACCGCACCCGGCTGTTTACAGCCATCGCAACATTACTACTAACAACGCCTGTGTGGGCAACCAATGGTTACTTTACCCACGGTATCGGAACCAAGAACAAGGGTATGGCAGGCTCAGGGCTGGCAATGCCTGAAGATGCAATTTCAGTAGCCAACAACCCCGCAGCTGCATTAGCCAATGCCGGTAAATATGACCTGGGTATTGCTATTTTCAGCCCGCTGCGCCATTACGAAACAGGCGATAGCATGGCCGATGGCTATGGTGGCGCATTCACTATAGGCCCCAATGATATTGACAGCGAAAGTAATTATTTCTTCATCCCTCATATGGCCGGGGCCTGGCAAATTGACGACAAGTCAGCCTGGTCTGTAGCTTTTTACGGCAGGGGCGGCATGAACACCCGCTGGGAAGGCGGTACTGCCTCTTTTGATCCCACCGGTCAGGGAGGGACACCATGGACGGTTCCCGGCACCTACGGCGGTGGACCCTATGGCACAGGTGACAATGGCACAGCAGGTGTTGATCTGATGCAGGCATTCCTTGAATTCGGTTACGCACGTGCTGCCGGTGACAATTTCACCTGGGGTGCGTCACTGATCGGCGTCATGCAGTTATTCTCCGCCAGGGGTCTGGGCGCCTTCGGGGGTTATACGGAATCTTTCAACCTTAATTACGTCCCCGGTCAGCCTCCACCACCAGTGGAAAACCTCTCGAATAACGGACACGACAGGTCTTACGGCTGGGGTGGCAAGATTGGTTTCCAATGGGACCTGAACGATAAATTCGCACTCGCGGGCAGCTATCAGTCCGAGATAAACATGGGCAAGTTTGACAAGTACTCAGACCTGTTTGCTGAGAATGGAGGATTTGATATTCCTGCGGCAATCAAGTTTGGTTTGACCTTTCGCCCGAACAGCAATCTCGCGTTGAACTTTGACGTTGAGAATATCGCCTATGGTGATATCGACTCTATCGCCAACCCGGTACGCAATGTCTACAACTGCCCAACTGCCGGTGGCATGGATACATCGTACTGCTTCGGCGGCAAAAACGGCGGCGGTTTTGGTTGGGAAGACATGACCATTTACAAGGTTGGTGCACAATGGGGTGTAGGTAATGACTATACATTCCGTGCAGGTTACAGCCATGGTGATCAGCCCATTCCGGACAATGAAACGATGTTCAATATCCTCGCACCAGCGACCATTGAAGATCATCTTACGGTTGGACTCACCCGTGGCCTGGCCTCGGGCAACGAATGGAGCGTTTCCTTCATGTATGCCCTGAACAACAAGGTAAAAGGACCAGCTACATTTACGGATCCGATGAATTCAGGTAATCCGTTTGATCCTACCCAGACTGTTTCCATCGATATGAACCAGTGGGAACTTGAGTTCGCCTTTGGTTGGCGTTAACAGCCAGTGTAATAATCAAGCCTGCCCCGGGTCCTGCCCTGGGCAGGCTTTTTTCAGAGCGCCGCCAAAACGTTTTCGAGTTTCTGCCTGACCTGCCCAGCCAGCGGATCGACCCTGGCATCATCGACCAGGCCAAGAACTGCGCCCGGATCCATGAATTCGACATGAACCCGGTCTTCTTCGTCCTCCCGGACCAACACATTGCAAGGCAATAGCAAACCTATGTCAGGCACCGCTGCAATCGCCTGGTCGGCAAGTACCGGGTTACATGCGCCCAGGATGCGGTAGGGCTTCATATCTTTATCCAGCTTCGCCTTCAGCGTTGCCTGCACATCGATCGTTGTCAGAACGCCAAAACCCTCTTTAGATAGTTCCTCGGTGACACGCTTAATTGTCTCATCGAAGCCGGCTTCAACAATCTTTCCAAAACCAAAGTTGCCCATCTAACTCAAGCCTCCGTAGTCAATCATCAAATAAGTTATTGCGGAGCCCCCGTGACTCGAGGGTGCCGGATCAAACTCAAAACATAAGACCCATTTCCAGGGTCAACATATCAAGATTCAGCGTGCCGTTGTCAAGACTCAGGAACTCCCTGCTGTATGCGGCCCTGGTAAAAACTGCATTGTTGATATCCCAGCGAAAACCGAGGCCCAGGTTGTAGGAAAATTCAGATGTTTCGTACGTTTCCCAGTCCGAAATACAGATATACCCCCACCACGGATCCCACCAGCAAATGGTATTTGGCGGACCGCCGGGGATATTGGAATCCAACTTGGTATAGCCGATACCAGCCGTCACAAACGGTGTAAATGCCTTTTCGCTGAAGTTGTAGGTCGCATTCAGTTGATGAGAATATTTGGTCATCTTGTGTTCGACTGTCTGCGGAACAAGCGTCTCATCATCAGGCACGATTGTGGCCAGGTAATCTGGCTCAGTCGACAGCAACCTGTAAGACAGGTTCCACTTGGATGTCCAGTTCCAGCCCACGCTGAAACCCCAACCAAACGTGTTGTCAACATCGATCGCAGAACCACCTTCCGAGGACTCTTCGACACCATTCTGATAAACCATTATTGCGCTGGCCTCAAAGCGCGTGTCCCGGGAACCCGATGGCGAGCGTTCTTTTCTCTGGTGATCGTACTGGGCCAGGACGGCAGAACTCGTGGCGACTAGAAGGGCAATCAAGACAAGGCGTTTTAGCATGTTGTAATTCCAAGCGTAAAATTTAAATTGAGCTGCTTCAAACCAGAAACAGCAATGACTTTGTAAACCGCTGCTGCAGATTGTAATGGAAGCTGCGAAACATGTGTGACGAATCGTTCAAATTTAGTATCCTTAGCATCTGCTCGGCAGATATTGACCAGGCAAATTTGGCAACCGGTCACTGACCAAAAAACATAGGACACCAGACACAATGACATTCGTTGTTACTGAGAACTGCATCAAGTGTAAATATACGGACTGCGTTGAAGTTTGCCCGGTGGACTGTTTTCACGAGGGACCAAACTTCCTGGTCATTGACCCGGAAGAATGTATTGATTGCACGCTGTGCGAACCGGAATGCCCCGCCGAAGCCATCTATCCCGAAGATGACCTGCCCGAGGGACAGGAGCATTTCATTGAACTCAACGCGGAACTATCACTGGTCTGGCCGGTGATCATCGAAGCGGGTGAACCACCTGAAGATGCCGCCGAATGGGACGGCAAGCCGGATAAATTAAAACTGCTGGAACGCTAAGCGCCCGGCCCGGGGTCACCCAGGCTATCCATAAAAATTCCCAATATGTGTTCTGCACCAGTGGTGTCAACGGCCTCGCCGGTACCGAACAGCAGGTACACGCGCGTATCCCGACCATCCGCTTTTAAGCTGGTCATAAAGGTACCCGAATAGTCAGTCGGTTTACTGCGCCAGAATGCCATGTTTGAGAAAAAGCCTTCATCGGTGTTCATATTCTGCTTGTAGTGGAACTTGTGTGAGCCTGCTTCATCCCGCTTCAGCATTGTCATCCCCAGTTCACCGATTGCGGACTCCAGCTGCCTGGCTACGTTGACCGGCGCATCCTTGATCATCAGGTATACACCCTCGGCGGACCAAGCCATGTAGGCCTTGGTGTCCCTCCTGCCCGCCGTGCTGACAACACGCGGCGGCATCGGCTCCAATTCGTCACCTTCAGGCATTCTGAGGAAGGGTACGGAAATCGTGACCGGCGCCGGTCCACTGGGATTGTCAAGGCCGGGTGGGATTTTCAACGGCTCCGCCTCGATACTGTCAATGTATTCAGGCTCATTCTCGCCAAACAGGCTACAGCCGGAAAGAACAGCAATTAAAGTCAGTATTATTGCCGTTCGGAATAAAGAAATTGTCATATTAGGCCCTGGTTTCCGGTCGTTTCAGACAAGCCCGAGTGCTTTCAGGCCCTGCTCAAGTTTTTCGTGGTATTTCGCATTCAATGGCAGTAACGGCAGCCGTATTCCCGGACCGCAATATGCCATTCTGTGTAAAGCCCATTTTACAGGAATTGGATTAGCTTCGAGTGCCAGTATGCCGTATAAATGGCGCAAGGTCTCATCAATTTCAACCGCTGCCCGCCAATTTTTATCACTTGCATACCCACACATATCGCTGAACATGCCCGGAACGACATTTGCGGCTACCGACACGACGCCAGCCGCACCCTGTCGCATCGCGTTTAGACAGCTTGGATCATCACCGCTCAATACCACCAGAGAGTCGCCGCACAATTCGACCAGCTCCCTGATTCTTTCCATATCAGGCAAGGCCTCCTTGATCGCAACAATCTCATCACGGCCTGCCAGCTCGGCAACTGTTTCCGGCTTGATATCGACCGCGGTCCGCGACGGAACATTGTAAATGACGATTGGAACCTCGGTCGCGTCGGCAATGGCATGGTAATGCGCGAGCAAGCCCGTTTGCATAGGCCGGTTGTAATAAGGCGTTACGACCAGTACCCCATCGGCACCCAGCCCGGCAGCTATATGCGTATGCTCAATGGCTTTGGCAGTATCCGGGCTGCCGGTACCCGCCAGCACCGGAATACGGGAACCAACCTGCTCTACCACTTTGCCGAGCAGCTGCCTGAACTCATTCTCGCCCAGCGTCACCGACTCACCGGTTGTGCCGGCAACCACGATGGCGTGTGTGCCCGAGACAAGGTGAAATTCGACCAATCGCCGCAATGCGTCAAAGTCGATTCTCCCATCCTTATCCATGGGTGTTACAAGTGCGACAATACTGCCGTGGAACATAAATAATTCCGTGCAAATCAGGCGTTGCGCAATAGTACTTGCGGACCTGTTGAGTGACAAGTATCCTGCTTTCAGGAGCAGCAAAACAAGTTCCGCGTATCATCACATTTATCAACCACCCGCCTCAGATAGGGAGTGCTTATGGTTAGCGTAGGAAAGCGCATAGAAAATTTCACACTTCCCGCCACAGGCGACCAGAGCCTGTCATTAAGCGACTTCAAAGGCCGCAGCCTGATAATCTACTTCTACCCCAAGGACAATACCCCCGGTTGCACAACCGAAGGCCAGGATTTTCGTGACCTGTATCCGCTGTTCAATGCAGCCGGTGCCGACATACTTGGCGTATCGCGCGACACGCTCAGGACCCATGAAAATTTCAGGAACAAGCACGGCTTCCCATTTCACCTTTTGTCCGACGGTGATGAAAAATTGTGCAAACAGTTTGATGTGATCAAGGAAAAAAAACTGTACGGCCGCACCTACATGGGCATTGAACGAAGCACATTCCTGATAGACCCCGAAGGCGTCCTGCAGCAGGAATGGCGAAAAGTACGTGTGCCTGGCCATGCACAGGCCGTGCTTGACGTGCTTAATGCCAGTTGAAATACCGGCAACATCAAGATTGATCTCCCCTGACCGCCGCAAAAGGAAAAGCACCCCTGATGGGAAAAAATAAGCGCCTGTACGTCCTTGACACCAATGTCCTGATGCACGACCCGACATCAATGTTCCGCTTTGAAGAACACGATGTTTTCCTGCCGATGATAGTTCTGGAAGAACTCGATGCGGCCAAAAAGGGCCTCACCGAAGTTGCCCGCAACGTGCGCCAGGTAAGCAGGTTTATCGGCGACATGATGAATGCCCAGGGTGCTGATAACCTGGAAGACGGCCTGGAACTGCTTATGCCCCACGGCCTGGAATTGCCCGCTGCCCGTGGCCGTTTGTACTTCCAGACCAGTACTCCGAAGACACACCCCAGCCTGTTGAGCGAAGGGTCATTTGCTGACAATGAAATCCTCAGCACCGCCCTTACCCTGCAGCAATCAGAGGAAGACCGTGAAATTGTCCTGATATCCAAGGATATCAACCTGAGAATCAAGGCTGCCATCCTGAGCATACCTGCGGAGGACTATTACAATGACCGCGCACTCGATGATGTAGACCTGCTGTACAAGGGTATGACCATCGAGGACGACTCATTTTGGGAGCAGTACCCGCAGGTTGACTCGTGGAGCGAGAACGGCTCCACCTATTACCGTATAAAGCGCGCCGACAACGACGACTGGTTCCCGAACCAGTGCATCGTCATTGGTGAAGGCGATGGCAGTATCGAGGCCATTGTTATTGAAGTCGCCGAAGAATTCACGGTTCTCAAACTGGTGACCGATTTCCAATCCGGCAAAAACTCGGTATGGGGTATCCAGGCACGCAACCGTGAACAGAACTTTGCCCTGAACCTGTTGGTGGATCCTGAAATTGATTTCGTCACCCTGATGGGCATCGCCGGCACAGGTAAAACACTGCTGACACTGGCTGCGGGGCTTTCCCAGACACTTGATGAGAAATTGTATAACGAGGTCATCGTAACACGCGCGACGGTTTCCATCGGTGACGAAATCGGATTTCTGCCGGGTACCGAAGAAGAAAAAATGACCCCATGGATGGGCGCCCTGACCGACAATATAGAGGTGCTGACCCAGTCTGAAGAAGGTGGCGAATGGGGGCGTGCGGCCACCAACGACCTGCTGGCCAACCGGATCAAGATCCGGTCAATGAGCTTCATGCGCGGCCGGACCTTTCTGAACCGCTACGTCATCATCGATGAAGCCCAGAACATAACGCCAAAACAAATGAAAGCCCTGTTGACGCGCGCCGGACCGGGAACAAAGATGATCTGCCTCGGCAATGTTTCCCAGATCGACACGCCCTACCTGACTGAAACCACCTCGGGGCTGACATTTGCCGTCGACCGGTTCAAACAATGGGAACACTCGGCACATATAACGCTGCAACGCGGTGAGCGCTCACGACTGGCAGACTTTGCGTCCGAGGCGCTTTAAGCCTCAGTATTCCACGCACCAGCAGCACTGGCTATTGGTGCACTTGCAATCC
>CALBDB010000176.1 GCA_937927755.1 uncultured Lysobacterales bacterium | reverse complement strand
CGGGGCAACTGGGCAAGTTCGGTGCAACGGTGCTCGTGGTGGACCTGGTGAGTATTTCGATTACCCGTGAGATGGGTGTGCTGCTGGCCGCGATCATGGTAGCGGGCCGGTCAGGAAGCGCTTTTGCTGCCGCCCTCGGTGTTATGAAGCTCAACGAGGAAGTGGATGCCATGCGGGTGCTGGGGCTCAACCCAAATCAGGTGCTGATCATCCCGCGCATACTTGGTCTGGTCATAGCGCTTCCAATACTGACCATTTTCGCGGATATTGCCGGTATTGCCGGTGGCGCACTGATCGCCGTGGGTACGATGGGTATCAGCGGTTTGCAGTTCGTCGAACGGGTTGCCTACAGCACCGACCTGACTGATTTTTATGTCGGATTGAGCAAGGCGCCGGTTTTTGCACTTCTGATCGCCATGGTAGGAACATTGCGTGGTATGCAGGTGAAGTCTTCCGCCGAGGAACTGGGCATGAAAACGACCATGGCGGTGGTGCAGTCGATTTTCATGATTATTGTCGCAGACGCGGTATTTGCAGTGTTGTTCACGCGGATGGGTATCTGATGGATACCATTATCTCGGTCCGGAATCTGGTCAATCGTTTTGGCAAGCATGTCGTACACGACAAGCTCTGCCTGGATGTGCGGCGTGACGAGATCCTGGGTGTGGTCGGCGGTTCAGGAACCGGTAAATCGGTGCTGATGCGTAGCATCCTGGGACTGCAAAAACCAAGCAGCGGCAGTATTACGGTTATGGGTCAGGAAATCGTTTACCATCAACCGGGACCCAGCCGTTGCTGGGGTGTTTTATTCCAGGGCGGGGCGCTGTTGTCTGATCTGACCGTGCAGCAGAATGTTGAACTGCCGATCGCCCTGCACTCGGATATGCCAGTGGAGACACGCCATGAACTGGCCAGTTTAAAGCTGCTCATGACCGGTCTTTCTTTGTCGGTAGCGGACAAATATCCATCGGAACTTTCGGGTGGAATGAGAAAACGTGTATCGCTGGCGCGTGCGCTGGCACTCGAACCGAGGATACTTTTTCTCGATGAGCCAACCGCGGGCCTCGATCCGATTGCGGCCACTGAATTTGACGAACTGATTACTTACCTGCACGATAACCTGGACTTGACAATCATGATGATCACCCATGATGTCGACAGTCTTTTTAATATCTGTGACCGCATAGCCGTACTGGTTGACGGCGGCGTTGTAGCAGGATCCGTGGAGGACGTGGTGGAATCTGACCACCCATGGATCAGAAACTATTTTGGTGTGCCACGCGCACTCAGGGCGCGGAAGGCTGGCAGGGAGTCTCGTGATGGGAAATAGGAATTTTGTCGTGGGAATTTTCGTCGCGGTGGCACTGGCGGCCTTCGTGGCCGGCACCATCTGGTTGACGGGCAAGCAGGGTTCGCAACCCACGGTAAGCTATTCGATGTATTTCGAGACAGACGTGAGCGGTCTGATGCTCGGCGGGCCGGTGTTTTTCCTGGGTGTGGAAGTGGGCTCTGTGACCGCCATGGAAATCATCCCCGGTGACCCCATGCGTATACGCGTGGATGCGAAGATACTGAAATCGGCCCCGATCAATTCGGGCACATACGCCAGCCTGGCTTTCCAGGGAATCACCGGTGTTGCAGTGATCAAGTTGTCTGCGAAACCGGGTGAGCACCAGCCTATTACCAGGGATGAGACAGATAACCGGCTTGTAATCGCTGTCGAGGACACCGGGTTTAGCGCGGTGTTGGCGAAGGCGCCTAATATCGTCGACAAGCTGGACTCTGTGCTGGTGCAAATCAACCAGGTTCTGGGTGAGGAAAACCGCGAATTTGTCGCTACCATGTTGGAAGACATTTCAACTGTCACGAGCGCGCTGGCCTCGCAGGAAGAGGCCATCAGTGAAATTCCGGTATTGCTGGAAACCGCGATCAGGGAACTTAACAGCACCCTGGCGCAGATCAGGTCCACGGCCGGTGAACTGGAGCCCGGCCTGGAAGCCAGCCTCGAAAACCTCAACCAGTCAACCCGGAACCTTGCGGGTATTACCGAGAGACTGGATGAATGGGCTGCGCTCAATGATTCCGAGATGAAATCTTTTATGCAGGACGGCCTCGGGCAGATCCCGGCATTGGTCACGGATGCCCGGGCCGCTTTACGTGAAGTAGAGAAACTGATGAACGAACTGCAACAGAATCCATCACGCCTTATGTATCAGCCCCAAGAGGGCTCCATTGAAGTGGAGCGATAGTCCGTCATGAAGATTCCAAGCAAGATCTCCCTGGTCAGCGTATCCATGGTCATCATGTCACTGGCCGCGTGCAGCGGGCTGACCAGTAGCGATGCACCGGCCAACCGGACCTGGTGGCTGGAGCCTTACACCGGCTCAACATTGTCACTGACCGCCGAATCGGTGCCATTGGTTGAGGTATCCGTCAGCGCGGTACCGGGCCTGGATACAAACCGCATATTGACACTTTCAGATGACGCCGAACTCAATCGCTATGCTGCTGCGCGCTGGGCGGAAAACCTGCCCGAGTTGGTCGAGTCGCTTGTGGGCAGAACACTTGAGTCGTCGGGGCGCTTTGAAGTGGTTACCGAACGGGGCAGGGCTGGTCTTGAAGATTGTGAACTGCAACTGGAAGTGCGTGAGTTTTTTGCGCATCTGGATAGTGGCGGAGGGACCAGTGGGGTCAGGGTAGCTGTTAGTGGGCGTTATCAATGTGGTGCCGCGGAAGCCGTGCCTTTGCGGTTGAGTGCTGCTGTACCGGTGGGTGGAGAGCGTATGACGGTGATCGTGGGGGCTTTTCAGGAGGCTTTTGATAGTGTGATGGAGGATTTGCTAAAAAGTATCTGAAGATCCTTTCAGAATTGTGCTATCCGATCGCCGCGCTATGGGTATACCCACATCCCGCCTTGGAGTCATGTGGATTCTTGAAAGTAGAAAGAGCAAATGTTGCCAGGACTTTACGCTGCCATAAAAGAAGGCTACCATTTTTCAATGGCAGCCTTCTTTTTGATGCTTTAATTATTTGCCGTGGGCTCTGTCCAGAGCTTCGCGGGTCTTTTTGCCCCACTTGGTGAACATGGCCTTGATGTTCTTGATGTGATTTTCCTGGCTGACTTCGCGGTACTTTTCACCGATGGCCCTTTCGCCTTCTACCAGGACGAGCAGTTCACGGGTGGTGGAGTCGCGGAATTCGGCTGAAATCACGACGTCGCCGGAACCAAGAGTTGAGATTCTGTGCTCGCTATCGGCGGACTGTGTGCCGGGCTTCACATAGGGTGTGATGCTGAGTAGCTCGACTTCGATCCGGATTACGTCATCACCTGACTCTGTAACCAGCGGATAGCCGCCATTGCCTTCAATTTCACTCTTCATGGCTTCCATGAACCACGATTGGACTGCTTCGCGGTTTCCTGAATCAAATGACCATTCTTCGTCACTATCCTGTTCCCATGCAGGTTTGATAACTTCGATATTGTCCATGTTCAGTGGCTTGACCAGCACCTTGGTGTAGGTGGAAAAGTCAACGTCAGATTTGACATAGGATGCCGCCTGGGTTTGAGCCATCAGGGTGCCAGTGGCCAGTATTAACATCAGGCCCGTAATAAGCCTGGTACCAGTGGAAAAACGCTTCATGAAAAACTCCTTGTACTGATCAATCAATGGTTGCCCTGGCAACCCCAAAAATAGCAGGCGCTAACTATACCATGTAGATCGTGATTTAACCCCCCAAAAACCTGGCGATATCAAAACACAATCAGGACCTGCCAAACCTGCGCCCGAGCCAACTGCCGGCTACGACCGCCAGTACGGCCATGGTCCAGACGGTAACGGCGCCTGTTGGCAGGTCAAACAGTGCGGACAGCATGATTCCCGCAACAAAAGCTGCCGCGCCCAGCAGGTAACCTGCAAACAGGCGTTTCTTGCCTTGCAGGCGGCGGGTGGCAATTGCGGGAATGATCAGGCTGGCGAACACCAGGTAAATACCTACGAGCTGGACCGACGCGGTGACTGCAAAGGCAAATATGACGTAGAAGCCCCTGTTCCCGAACTGGTGATGCCATTTGAACCACATTGCCAGCAGAACTGCGTACAAAAACGCAGTGTTTATCAGGGATTGCCAGGTGGACCACAGTATCTGGCCGACCAGCAGATCCTTCAGGTGCTGAGCGCCGTGCGGGTTTTCGGCCAATAACAGGATGCTGCCGGTAGCGGCCAGCACAAAGGAGATGCCGATCAGGGCTTCCTGCAAATCGGGCCAGCGTTGTTCTGTCCAATCCAGAAAAGCGGAAGCCAGCAAGGCAGCGCTGATCGCTGAAAGCTGCACGGCCCACAGGCTATCCTCCCAACCCATGACCCCTGCGGCAAGAACACCCAGCCCGGCGATCTGTGCGATTGCGAGGTCAATGAAAATAATACCGCGCTTCAGAACCTCCTGGCCCAGTGGTACGTGGGTGCTGAGTACAAGGAGTCCTGCAACAATTGCCGGCCCGAGTATCGACCAGTCAAGAAATTCCATATTCATATTGTCGCCATAATCGTAATGATTTTGTGCTATCCACTGGCGTTCAGCAAGCGGTCTATTATGTCGTCAAAAAATTTGAACAGGTCACTGGCTTCTTCAGTGCCGCCTAAGGTCAGGGGTAGCAGGACCGCCGGAATGCCGGTTCGTTCTGACAGCCACACGGATGGCTTTTCGGACTGAAAAGGCGCGCGGATAATGAAGTCCGCAGCACTGGTGTCAGGGAAACGGTTCAGCAGGCTGGACAGATGACTGGCAGTGGGAGGTATACCCGAAAGCGGTTCTAGGGTCGCCAGTTCTTCAAGCCCTAGCCAGTCTTCGAGATATATCCATGATTTGTGATGCGCAATCAACCGTTTGCCCCGCAAAGCGGCACCACGCTCCTCCCAGGTTGTCATAGCGGTATTCCAGCGTTGTGTGAAATCCTGCAGACGCTGTTGATAGGTTTCCGCATTTTCAGCATCCAGCAGTGCCATGCGTTCGGCCATTGCAACGGCAACCAGTCTTATATTGTGAGGATTTGTCTGCACATGTGGGTTGCCCTGTGGATGAACATCACCCTGGGAACGGTCGATGCTTACCGCGACATCCAGGCGCTTGACATAGCTGCTGGCTTCCATGAAGCCGTTGCTGCCCGGTAGAACATAGCGGTTGTTGCCTTTTTGCAGCAACTTGGGCAGCCAGCCTATTTCCAGTTGCGCTCCGCTACACACGACCAGGTCGGCGCTGCGAACCTTTGAGATCAGGCTGGGCCGTGCCTGCAAATAGTGCGGGTCCTGCAGGGCATTGGTTGCGCTGCTTGTTTTGACCTTATCTCCACCGAGTTCGGCGGCAAGAGCGGCCCATTCCGGTTCACAGGCAAA
>CALBDB010000175.1 GCA_937927755.1 uncultured Lysobacterales bacterium | reverse complement strand
CCACAGGTATATCATCCGCACAAATCGCTCTTGCTCTTAATCTGTGTAATCTGTGGGGAGTCCTTTTTGCTCTTAAGCCCAGGCCCACCCACCTAACCAGGTTTAACCAAACCCAGCATCACGCTGTCCACCCACTCGCCGTATGAAAGCCAGCGGTCGCGAAACAGGCCTTCACGTTCAAAGCCCAGTTTTTCAAGAATTCCGAGACTACCGGCATTTTCCGGATCCACATCGGCTTCCAGGCGGTGTAGTTTCAGGGTCCCAAAGGCAAAGTCAATAACGGCTTCCAGTGCCTGTAACATGTATCCACGACGCCAGTAATTGCGGTTCAGGATATAACCGATTTCTGCCCGGTGGTTTTCGTGGCTGAACTGGAACAGGATGCATTTACCGATCAATTCGTCCTCGCCTTTAAGGGTGACGGCCCAGCACAAGCTATTGCCGCGAGCGTCTGACTCCACGTCTTTGCGTAACACTTCGAGCGCATCACCAACTTCGGCTATCGGCGGTGCACACCAGTATTTCATGCTTTCCTTGTCTGAAAGCATGGCAAACATGCCTTCCGCATCTGACAGCCTGATGGGCCGTAGGTGCAGGTCGTTGGTATTCAGGTCACGGGGTATGCTGCTCAGGTCCATATCAATTCTCGCGCAGTGTCCAACGGGGTTGCTGTTGCCGGTTTAGCAGGCCATGCTGCAGAAGCCAGTCCAGAGCATCTTCGGCATCCCGCTCAAACCACACCTGCGCTGAGCCAAGCCTGAAGGTATAGCCCCAGCGGTCCATGTCTTTAAACATCCGATCCCTGCCAAAGCCGTCGATGTAGTCTGCCAGCAGTATCTGCAGGTAGCAAACGGCGTTTTCCTCGTCGTAATCACCGCCCGCATCCGTATCAAGACCATCACGCCGGGCTCTATCCATGCAGATGTAGTGGCAGGTCTCGTGGAGTATGGAGTGCAACGGAGTATCGGCCCTTGCAACCAGTTCATTACCGATTACCCCGGCTTCCTCATCGCCCCAGAAACTGCCGGGGATGTCTTCATCCCTCGCGACGATTTTTAGCGATAAGCCGTAGGCGGACAGTAGTTTTTCAACCGGTGCCGGCTCAACATCCCCCAGGCGCAAAACGTTTTTCGTCTTACCGGCATCTTGGCCGGACTGTATCATCGATTCACTCATCGCTCGTTTTGACAAATATGACTATAAGACCATGGGAATACTTCTAGTCTGCGCTATTATGCGTGTGCGGAACACCGCCGCAAGTGAATAGATGCATTACCTGCAGGTATAAAAGGACATATGGATATCCACGAGGGTAAATACCGGCCTATAGAGTTACTGCGTTATGCGGGTCTGTTCCTTTGGTTTTGCGCCGGGATTCCGCTGTTATTCATGCGTGTGATCTATCCTCAGCCCCTGTCGCAGGAATTCTGGATTGCCTGGTTCATATTGCAAGGCATGTTCGGCCTGATGTACTGGAACCTGATGCAGTACCTGCCGGAACGTACATCCACCGGTCATCGCTTGATGTATCTCTGTCTGTTGACAGCCAGCGCGTTGGGTATCAGCGCTGTTTCGCAGTCCATGATGGGTGGGATTTTGCTGCTTATCGTGTCTGTGATACTGCCGTGGATGCTGCCACTGGTTCCCGCAGTAAGCTGGTTGATTGCACAAAATGTATTGCTTGCTGTAGCGCTCAGCCGGATACCCAATGTAAGCCTGAGCGACGCCTCGGTGGAGGCCGGGCTGTTTCTTGGTATGTCACTGTTCGCATTTATGAGTTCCGTGGTTGTACTGCGCCAGAACGCGGCGCGTGATGAACTGCGCAGGGTGAATTCGGAATTGCGCGCCACCCAGGCGCTATTGGCCGAAAATACCCGCATTGCCGAGCGTGTGCGTATCGCCCGTGAACTGCATGACCTGGTGGGCCATCATCTGACCGCGCTGACGCTGAACCTTGAAGTGGTCACGCACCTTGCGGAAGGAAAAGTGTTGGAGCATGTGCAACAGGCGCACTCCCTGGCCAGGCTGTTGCTGGCCGATGTCCGCGAGGTGGTCAGTGATATGCGGCAGGGTGACATGGTAAATCTTGCTGATGCACTGAATACGCTGATAGAAGGTGTGCCTCAACCCAGGATCCATCTCGACATGCCCGCAGAGGAGGTCATGACCGACCCGCATCGCGCCCAGGTTCTGCTGCGCTGTGTGCAGGAGATGATTACCAACGCCGTGCGGCACGCGCAGGCGGACAATCTGTGGATACGTTTGTCGATCACTCCTGACGGACTCGCCATGAGTGCGCGCGATGACGGTATTGGGGTGGACAAGGTCGCGATCGGCAATGGCCTGTCGGGGATGACCGAGCGTCTGAAACAATTGGGTGGTAAGCTAGAAATTGAGTCTGAACCGGGCGCTGGCTTCGCATTGCACGCCTGGTTACCTACTAAAGTCTGAAGGAGTCCTGAGTAATGATAAAGGTGATGTTGGTAGACGATCAGAACCTGGTACGCAAAGGGGTTCGCAGCTTGCTGGAGTTGTCCGAGGAAATCGAAGTTATCGCAGAGGCCCCGGACGGTATCGAAGCGATCCGTACGATACCGGAAATTGGCCCGGACGTGGTTTTGCTGGATATGCGTATGCCGGGTAAATCCGGCCTGGACGTGTTGCAGCAGTTGTCCAGTGACGGCACTTTGCCGCCTACGATTATCCTCACTACATTTGATGACGATGAGATGGTGTTGGCGGGTATCAAGGCGGGAGCCAAGGGCTTTTTGCTCAAGGATGTCAGCCTGGAAGAGTTGGTGGACGCCATAAAAACGGTTTCCGGGGGTGGCTCGATGGTAAAACCGGCAGTCACCGAACGTCTTTTAAAAGGCTTGGAAAACATGCACACCGACTTTTCAAGCCTGGACCGGCCGGACCCGCTTACCGAACGTGAAACCGAGATACTGCGCCTGATGGCCGGCGGTTACAGCAACAAGGAAATCGCCAACTCACTGGGTGTGGCCGAGGGTACGGTAAAAAATCACGTTTCAAACATCCTGTCGAAGATGGGAGTGCGGGACCGCACGCGCGCGGTGCTCAAAGCTTTCGAGATGGCGTTGTTGTAAAAACCACGTTTCGGGAAACCACCTGTAGGAGCGACGTGCTCGTCGCGATTGGTACAGTTTTGCACGATGTCTCAAGAGCATCGCGACGAGCACGTCGCTCCCACACAGGATTTGCTTACGACACCTTATCGAGGTGGTCAAACTGGCGTTTCAGGTCTTCCTTGGGGTTGGTGACAATACGTTCGAGTGTTTCAACACGATCGCGTAACTCATTTTCGAGGGCGTCGATCCGGGCGTGAAGCGCTTTCAGCTCCTTGTCAGCCTGTGCGTTGTTTTTTCTTTTACCCTTGTCACTGAATATTCCGGCTATGATGCCGGCTACAGAGATCAGGGCGATTGCTGTCCACATGTTCATCGTATTACCTCCATTGACCGGTTAATAATATAAACACTGCAAAGGCAGGCCGACAGTGAATAAAGTCACAGGGCCGGTTCACCCGGCCTGTCGCTGCGGCGTATACCTTCGGGCAGCGGATCATGGTCGGTGACTTCGATGTGGTCTTCGAAATGGATGCGTTCCATCAGGTAACACAGGCAGTCCTGCTGTATGACCCTTCGGTCTAGCGTCAGCATTGAAGGCATGATCTCGCGCATAGTTTCGATTTGACCCCGGTCAAAATTGAAATACCGGTCGGTGACATCAATACCGTCAACATCAGTTGCCTGCACTGGTCGTGCGGGGCCGCCATTGACATCACCCAGTGAAATACCGGCCGGTAACTCCTGGAAATTTAGCACGTCGAGATTTTCCCTGAATGCGATATCCGCCGGTACACGGCCAAAGCCAAACAGGGCCTCGTCGTGTACCCGCACCGTGGCGACCATGTGAAACAAATGCACATCATCTGCACCCATGGGCGCGGATGATAGTTCATCCAGGTGAATACAGGTTTCCAGGAAGCCCAGGGTGTGGTCGGTGCCATGAATCTCTCCGGCCTGGCCGCACTCCAGCGTGGTGGACGGACAAATCCTCGAGAATGACAACGACAAAGTACCCACCGGCATGGTGAAAAAGACGACCTTGGAGGAGAAATACGAAGCCAATCGCAAAAACTCGGGACGTGCACGGTTTATCGCCGCATAATGGGGGTTAAGGCCGGTATTATTATGTATATCAATGGCGGCGAGCGGGTTCAGCGAACGCATCCGTTCCCTCACTTGCCGGAACATTTTTCCGATATCACTGTCATCATGTTTGCCGCCCGGCCAGCAGCGGTTATAGTCGAGCTGGTCATCGAGCCGGCGCAGACGGTGTTTTGCAGCATGCGTGTTACCGATCAGGATGGAAAGGGAACGGGGCAGTTGGTCGAATTCATAATGACTTTTCAACAGCCGCCGGACCGCTTCCCAGCCGGTGATTTCATTGCCGTGCTGCAATACGGAAACAAACAGGGGCTGTGGGTTTTTACCCTCGAGGTGAATCAGCGTGGGACCACCCAGGGCATGGTGCAGGGCCGACGCGGGGCGTTCCAGTAATCCGGCTGGTATGTGATCGAACTCGGTCAGTTTCACTATGAAAGTTGCGGCCAATAAAAACGGTTAACGATACAGGCAATTTGCCGAACAGGATATAGCAAGCTTGAAAATATTTTCACAAGCCCGAAAATACTGGTTTGCAGCGGTCCGGTGACATGCGGCTGCAGTGACAACAAACAAATAAACTGGATTGATTCATGATAGAAGTGAAATCGTTATGTAAGACTTACGGCGCTATCAAGGCCGTGGACGACCTGAGTTTTACAGTCGAAGACGGCCAGGTTCTGGGCTTCCTCGGCCCCAACGGGGCGGGCAAATCCACCACGATGAAAATGATAACCGGCTTTCTCACCCCCACCTCGGGAACCGCATTGATCGACGGTATCGACGTGGTGGAAAATTCGGTTGCCGCCCGCGCAAGAATCGGTTACCTGCCCGAAGGCGCACCAAGCTATGGCGAAATGACGGTCCGGCAGTTTTTGACCTTTGTCGCGCGTGCCAGGCTGATCGAAAAAAATGAAGTGACAGAAAGCGTTTCAAGGGTGATCAAAAAGCTGAACCTGGCCGAGGTCAGGCACCAGGTCATTGACACCCTGTCAAAGGGTTTTAAACGACGTGTCGGGCTGGCCCAGGCGATCATTCACGACCCGCAGATACTGATCCTCGATGAACCGACGGATGGCCTTGACCCAAACCAGAAGCGGGAAGTCCGCGGTCTGATCAGGGACATGTCGAAAGACAAGATCATCATCATATCGACGCATATCCTGGAAGAGGTCCAGGCTGTCTGTAACCGCGTGATGATTATCGCCCACGGCAAACTGCTGGCAGACGACACACCACAGGATTTAATAGCCCGATCACGCTATCACAATGCCGTATCGCTGGTAGTTAAGTCAGCCGAAAAGGTCGCCAGCGCCCTGAGTGAATTACCGGAAGTGGCCAGAGTGGAACTCAATGAAGGTGAGTTAACCCTGTTTCCCGCCGGTGAAGGCGACCTATTTGGCGCAGTGACCGCCGAGATCCGGGAAAATGCCTGGCAGGTGACCTCGCTGCGGCTCGAAGCAGGCAGGCTCGACCAGGTATTCCATAGTATTACGCAGGGAGGGGCATCGACGTGAACGCGATAATCAACGT
The DNA here is from genome assembly GCA_937927755.1 of uncultured Lysobacterales bacterium. Taxonomy (GTDB): domain Bacteria; phylum Pseudomonadota; class Gammaproteobacteria; order Xanthomonadales; family SZUA-36; genus SZUA-36. Next base: position 10,223 of record CALBDB010000175.1, on the reverse strand, counting down.
GATGCGCAGGGAACTTAATGGATATTTCGCCACACCTGTCGCCTATGTCTTCCTGATCATATTCCTCGTGATGACGGGGATATTCACTTTTTACCTGGGCAACTTTTACGAGCGCGGATATGCGGATCTCGATCCGTTTTTCCGTTTTCATCCGTGGCTCTACCTGTTCCTGGTGCCGGCCATCTCCATGCGCCTATGGGCCGAGGAAAGGCGTCTTGGCACCATTGAACTGCTGTTCACGCTGCCAATGACCACCATCCAGGCAGTCCTCGGCAAGTTTTTGGCGGCCTGGGTATTCATTGGCCTGGCGCTGCTGCTGACACTAACGATGTGGATCACGGTTAATTATCTCGGTGACCCGGATAACGGCGTGATACTGGCGGCTTATATCGGCAGTTGGTTAATGGCTGGCGGTTTTCTTGCCATAGGTTCATGTATGTCGGCGCTGACCCGTAACCAGGTGGTTGCGTTCATCCTCAGTGTCGTTGTTTGTTTCCTGTTTCTATTGAGCGGCTTGCCGATGGTGATGAACGTCTTCACCGGCTGGGCGCCGCAGAGTGTGCTTGACGGCGTTGCCAGCATGAGCTTTCTGAAACACTTTTCAGATATTTCCAAGGGTGTGATCGACCTGCGCGATCTCGTTTATTTTGTGCTGATGATCGGTTTCTGGCTGCTCGCCAATGTGCTGATACTGGATATGAAGAAGGCCGACTGATGGAACAGAAAAATCGTTCAGTTTTCTCTGCGGGCATTCTGGCTCTGCTTGTTGTTTTATTCGTGACATTGATCATATTGTCTTCAGAATTTTTGAAGGGCATGCGGTTGGACCTGACTGAAAACGGGCTGTACACGCTCAGCGATGGGACACGCAACATCCTGGCAAATATGGATGAACCGGTCACGCTTTACCTGTATTTTTCAGAGGATGTCAGCCGTGATTTACCCCAGTTCCGGAGCTATGCGCGCTGGGCGGGGGAAATGCTCGAAGAATTCGTAGACCACAGCGGTGGAAAACTGACCCTCAAGAGGGTAAACCCGGAACCATTTTCACCGCAGGAAGACGAGGCAGCGGCATACGGCTTGCAGGCTGTGCCCGTGGGCGCCGCCGGGGATACGCTGTACTTTGGCCTCGTCGGCACAAACTCGCTCGATGGTCTGCAGATGATGCCTTTCCTGCAGCCGGACAAAGAGAAGTTTCTTGAATATGACCTGGCCAAGATGGTCTCTGCCTTGTCGCACCCTGAACACAGGAAAGTCGGTCTGTTGTCCGGCCTGGATATGGCGCCGGGGTTTGATCCGGCAACCCAGCAGGTCCGCGAAGCCTGGGTCATCCACCAGCAGCTGAGCCAGCTTTTTGACTTGCAGGATATACGCCCGGAGAGCGGCGAATTGCCGGCCGGCCTGGAATTGCTCGTGATGGTCCACCCCAAAAACCTTGGCGACGAGATGTTGTACCAAATCGATCAGTTTGTACTGCGCGGCGGGCGCCTGCTGGTATTCATGGATCCTCTGGCCGAAGCGGATATGGGTGGTGACCCCAATGATCCAATGGCCAGGATGAATGCCGGCGGCAGTTCTACGCTGGGGTCATTGCTGGAAGCCTGGGGTGTTGGTTTTGATGCCGACAAGTTCGTCGGCGACCTGGCCTATGCTCTCCAGGTCAGTATCGCCCAGGGCCAGCCGCCGGTTCGTCATTTGGGCATCCTGTCGGTTGGTGCTGATGGCATGAATGGTACAGATGTAGCTACTGCCGATCTGCAAGCGGTCAATTTTTCTTCTGCCGGCTGGCTGGTTCCGCTTGAAAACGCGGGCAGCGGATTTGAGCCGCTTATTGAGACCAGTGAGAATGCTGCGCCCATAGACGCGATGCGTCTCAGGTTCCTGTCCGACCCGCAGGATCTGTTCGAGGGCTTCCAGCCCACCGGGGACAGGTTTGCACTGGCCGCCAGGATCAACGGCAAAGCCGGGACGGCGTTCGATGAACCGCCGGAGGGCGTGCCGCTGGTAGAACACATGGTCGAATCGGGTGAGGCCGGCATAAACGTGGTTTTGTTTGCAGACACCGACATCCTGACGGATCGTCTTTGGGTTCAAAAACAGAATTTTCTTGGCCAAGTCATCGTCAATTCCTTCGCGGATAACGGCACCCTGGTGGCAAACCTGGCCGATCAATTGCTCGGCAGTTCCGATCTGATCGGAATCCGCACACGCGCCGGTACCGTCAAACCGTTTGGCGTGGTCGAAGAGTTGAGGTTGTCTGCGGAAGCCCAGTTCCGTGACACCGAGCAGCGCTTGCAGGCAGAACTTGCAGAAACCGAACGGAAACTGGGTGAAATGCAATCGGCAAGGCAGGACAGCGAATTGACGGTTTTGACAGCAGACCAGCAGGAAGAGGTACAACGTTTTGTAGACCGGAAACTGCAGATTCGAGCTGAATTGCGCCAGGTGCAACATAACCTGTCCAGGGATATCGAGGCACTCGGAAAGCGTCTCAAATTTATCAATATCGTGCTGGTACCGGTCCTGATTATCATCGTGGCAGTGGTGTTCGGGCTTCGGCGCCGGCGGCGGCAGGGGACAGGAAAATGAAACGCAGTTTTCTTTACCTCGCCGCAGTGACGGCAGTTGCCCTGCTCGTGGTGTTGTTCACGGACCCCGGCGAAAGCCCCGTGAGCAAAGCTGAAAATGACCTGTTGTTGCCTGAACTGTCAAAACAGATCAATGCCGTCGACCGTGTTGAAATCATTGCTGCCGGCAACAGCTTGGTCGCGACCATGGTGAAATTTGGCAATGGCTGGCAACTCGAACAAATGGATGGCTATAGTGTGGACTGGCCAAAATTGAGAACCATGCTGGCGGAGTTGGCCCAGGCCAGGGTGGTGGAAAACAAGACCGATAATCCGGAATATTACGCCCGCCTTGGGGTTGAAGATGTCGGCGCGGCTGATGCAGGCGGCGTCCTGGTCAGTTTGAGCGTGGGAAATCAAACCACCGGTATCATCGTCGGCAACGAGGCAGAGGGCAGACCGGGCCAGTATGTACGGCTTCAAAACGAGGCAGTCAGTGCTCTGGTGGACCGTGAAATTGACGTTTTCACCGAGGCCCTGGATTGGGCGGATACGACGATCGTTGATATCAATGCATCTGAAGTTGCAGAGGTTGAGATTATCCACCCAGGGGGTGAAAGGGTGCTGGTGACGCGGATATCAGCTGACCAGACAGATTTTGATTTTGTGGGATTGCCCGAAGGACGGGAAACCAGGAGCAGTTGGGCGGTTAACTCGCTGGGTTCGGTTTTCTCCATGTTGAGGATGGAATCAGTGAGGCCGCAGGATAGCCTGGACTGGAGCGATGCGGTCAAATTGCGCTTGCTGATGTTCTCCGGCGTGGAAATCATGGCTGACATGGTGGAAGCGAACGGGGAGTATTTGCTGCGTTTGAAGGCGGATCATCCGGCGGCAAACGTGGTTCGCGACCAGTCGCAGGAAAACGAAAGCTCCATCGAACAACAGGAAATCAAGAAACAGGCTGCCGACGATGTTGCGAAAACCGTTGATGATATCAACCGAAGGGTTTCTGGCTGGTTGTATGCGATTCCAAAGTACAAGTACGATACCATGGTCAGCAAACCTGAAGACCTGCTGAAACCACTGGAACAATCCTGAACACTCAAACTCGCGCACTGGCATTTGCAGCCGCAATAATGTCGCTTTCAGCGGTCATCCTCGCAGCGCTGGGCAGCCACGCGGTTGATATGAACGGTCTTCTGGAAAGCTGGAAAGCCGCTTCCAGGATTCACATGTTCAGCGCAGCTGCCCTGTTCGGGGTAGCTGCTTTGCATTCCCGCTGGGAATCACGATTATTGATCTGGGGTGCCTGGGTCGTTGTAACCGGAACCATCATGTTCAGTGGTGGTATCTATCTGCACATATTGAGCGGGTTCAAGGTGAGCAACCTGGTTCCTGCCGGCGGCCTGGTCATGATGACCGGCTGGTTGCTGGCCGCGCTGGCCTTTTTGAAAAAATCGTGAGCAGGCTCAGGTATAACCGCAAAGAAGCCATCGAAAGTTTGAAGTCGAGCTGTCCCAGCATGGCCGGGGTGATCCGGGAAAAAGGCCCGTTCACGCTCAGCGTTAAGGGCGGAAACGATCTGTTCACCTCACTGGCGAGTTCCATTGCTTATCAACAGCTTTCCGGCAAGGCGGCAGCGACCATCTATGGCCGTTTTGAAGCCCTGTTTGAAAACAATGCGCCGGTGGCTGCCGAGACGGTCAAGCTTTCTGTGCAAACATTGCGCTCTGTTGGCCTTTCCAACAACAAGGCACTGGCAATCCTGGACCTCGCCGAGCACAGCTGTTCGGGCAGCCTGCCCAGCGCGAGGAAAATGGCCGGGCTGGATGACGAAGCCATTATCAAGAACCTGTGCCGGGTACGTGGTATCGGACCATGGACGGTGCAGATGCACCTGATATTTTCCCTGGGGCGGCCCGATGTCATGCCGGCAACCGACCTTGGAATCCAGAAAGGCGTACAGCTCACCTACGGCTTGCCGTCATTGCCCAAGCCCGACCAGGTGCTCGAAGTCACGCAACATCTCGCCCCGTACCGCTCTGTTGCAAGCTGGTACCTGTGGCGCATCGTGGATGATTGATTCCGGCAAAGGCTTTGCTTGAATAAGCCCTCAATATGCCGCATGTTGGTACAAGCTCACATTTATGGATTTCCAGATGAACCTGCTTGACCAATTCATTCTCCAGCACTTCCAGATTGTCCATTTGCATGGAGAGCTTGTACGTGTTTCACGCGAGGGATCCATGAAAGACGCAAAGGTTGAAATGAACTTGACCCCGCGATTGATAGAAATGGACTCGGGCGATAAGTTGCCTTCCTACCAGGTGAGCGGCCGCCTGACCTGTGTTGGTGATTCGGGCGACAAGTCGGCGCCGGCGTTCAAGGTGAAAGTGGGTATCGAGACTGTCTATCAGCAGATCTCAGGCGATCCAATGGATATTTCCGAGTTCACCAACCACCACGCCAGTCTCGCAAGGCAGATTTATCCGTTGTTGGCCCAGGAATTGCGCACACTGCTGATGCGAATGGGGCTTTCAAATATCCAGTTGCCCTTTGACTTGAACCCTACTTCACGCAAGGTCAGGATGTCTCCGGACGAAGCCCCTGTCCAAGTACATTAAAAACCTGGCTCTCACACCGCAATACCCGGCTCGTTCAGATGGCGGGACCGTTGTAAAACATTCCTTTGAACAGAAAGAAAAACAGGATGGCGAGTATACCGCCGGCCGGTAGGGTGATGATCCAGGAAAGCATGATATTGCGCACGACTCGCAGGTTAATAGCACCAATACCACGCGCAACACCTACACCCAGCACTGCGCCCACCAGTGTATGGGTGGTTGAAATGGGTAATCCGGTACCCGAAGCGATCACAACGGTTGAAGCAGCAGCCAACTCTGCTGCAAAGCCGCGTGATGGTGTCAGTTCGGTGATCTTCTTACCAACGGTTTGCATTACGCGCCAGCCATAGGTCGCCAGGCCCAGTACGATACCAACAGCACCGAGCAGAAGAATCCAGGTAGCCAGGGATGATTGCTGTGAGACCACACCCGTTTTGACGATGCTTACTATAGCAGCGACAGGGCCAACGGCATTGGCAACATCGTTCGAGCCGTGTGCGAAGGCCATTCCGCAGGCGGTGAACACCATCAAAACACCAAAGATTTTCTCAACGTTGGTAAAACGAAAATCAGCATCTTCATCCGGATCGATTTTAATTCTCTTGATAACCGTAACTCCGATGGTCATGGTGATGATGCCACTGATGAATGCAATTACTACTGATTCTCCCCCACTCAAATCAAGACCAACATGCTTCAAGCCTTTCATCAGTGTTACCAGGGCCAGGATAAAACCCACTGCAAAAATGTAAAACGGCACATATTTGCGTGCATTTGATAGCGGATCCTTTGTGTTCAGGATCAATTTTTGCACACTCATGAAGATAAAAAATGCCAGGAAACCAGACATCATCGGGGACACGACCCAGGATGCGGCAATGGTGCCAACCTTTGTCCAATGAACGGATTCCACGCCGATACCAACAGCGGCAAAACCTACGATTGCACCCACGATTGAATGAGTGGTAGAGACCGGCCAGCCCTTTCTTGACGCAACCAGTAACCATGTGCCGGCGGCCAGCAGGGCGGCCAGCATTCCGTATATCAGCAACTCGGGATTACCGTTTATCTCTGTGGCGTCAATGATGCCTTTGCGAATGGTCGAGGTAACCTGGCCGCCCGCCAGGAACGCGCCGGCAAATTCGAATACTGCTGCAACGAGGATTGCCTGCTTGATAGTCAGTGCTTTCGCACCAACGGATGTTGCCATTGCATTGGCCACATCGTTGGCACCAATACCCCAGGCCATGAACAAACCGAAGGCCGCCGCCAGGCCCAGATACCAGAGTGAGAATTCCATTATTTTTTCTATTCCTGCTTGTTTACCCTAACGCGCCAGCATTAATTGCAGGCGGCTACCCACGCGTTGCGCCCGGTCGGCAATGTGGCCGGTTTTGTCGATAACCCTGTAAAGAAACATGGTGTTTACCGGATGAAGTTCTTGTTCAAGTTTGAATAGCTCGTGGAGCAGCTCATCCTGCTTTTCATCAGTTCGCTGCTCGATCATGTCGAGTTTGAATAACAAACGGCCAACCCGCTTTCGTTCTCTTTTTCCGAACCCTGTTTCAATCAATTCGTCCAGCTCCGAGATTGCGACATATGCCTGTTTGGCGGCATCAACACAACCTTTGATCAGTTTTCGGTAGTTCTTCGCCAGGGGCTTGGGGATTTGCATATCACGAGCGCAAATCAGTCCGGCGACGTCCTTGGCACTCCCAGCAACCATATCCTGCATGGTCAGCACTTCAAGAATGTCCCGGCGGTCTATGGGCATGAACAAGCTGCTGGGCAGTCGTAGGCGAAGTTCTTTCTTTAGAACGTCTGCTTCATGTTCCATGTCTACGATGTTCTGGTAATGCTTGTCACGACTTTCCTTGTCCCCCGTTAGCACTGCCTTGGTGAATGGAATCATCTCGCTGATACAGGCAACGATTTTTTCCATGTGTTCTTGCAACGGCTTGACAGGTGATTTGCCGAAAATTCCACTGAAATAACTGCCTGACATTATATTCTCCATTTAGGCCCAGACACTGCTGGCAGGAATAACATATTCGCGAATGCTATCTTACATTACGTCTGAATGACCATTGTAACAAAATTGTCATATTCCCCGATTAATATGCAGTCATGAATTCAGCCCCCCAAGCCGGACCGGCCCAAATTGCAGCCCGTTCGGATAATTTCCATCGCTGGCGAAGCCGCAAAGATTTCCTGGCCAAGAGGATAATCGGCCTGGGGGGGCTGGTAGTTATTGCGGCTGTATTGCTGATCCTTTTCTATCTTTTGTATGTCGTTACCCCCTTATTTCTATCCGCTTCGATGTCACAGACAGCAATTGGCAGCAACCCGGACTGGGCTGAGAAAGCCAGTGTTTTTCTTTCCATTGAAGAACAACAGCAGGTTGCCCTTCGAATAGACCAGGGTGGTACGGCTGAATTTTTCAGCGTGGATGATCTTGGCACGATTGAATCAATCGTACTTTCAGAAGATGGCCAGGCTGTGGCAACGGTGGCTAATGACCAGGGTGATAGCGGATTGGTAGCCGTGGCGTTCGAGAGCGGTCAGGTCAAATTGTTACAGCATCATTACAAAACAGATTTCTCCGCAGGTATTGAGCAACGCACGATCAAACCATCGCTTGATTTTCCTTATGGTAAAGACACGCGAGAATTGATGCCTGATGGTGGTATCAGTGGTTTAGCACTATCCGACAGTGAGTCGGAATTGGTTCTTGCGGCAGCAGGAACCGGCGGGCGTGTGCGCGTTGAGTGGAGCGAAAAACAGGAAAACTTCCTGAGTGGTGAAATAACACTGGAGACCTCTGTCAAATCCCTTAATGTCGATTTTGAGATTACTGCTATAAGCATCAGCGACGATCACCGTTGGTTGTACCTGGGGGATGGCGACGGCCGGGTTCATTTCATCAAGACTGCAGGAATGCAGGAAATACAGGTCTTACAGGTATCCAATGCGGGTATCAGCAGCATGAATATGTTGCTCGGCGGGATATCGCTGCTGGCTGGCGACGCCAACGGGCGCATTACGCAGTTGTTCCCGGTCCGTGGCGAGGATAATGAATACAGCCTGGAAATAATCAGACGTTTTGAAGGCAAGCAGGGACCGATAGAACGGATTATCCCGGAGCAGCGCCGCAAAGGATTTATTTCGGTGGATACCAGCGGCAAGCTGGTGATTTATCACAGCACGGCTGCGCGATTGGTGCTGCAGCATCAGTTGGCTGGTGGTTTGCCGTCCGCTTTGGCGCTGGCGCCACGCGCCTCGGGATTGCTGGCTATTAATAGAGACGGCAGTGCTGATTTCATGGTTATTGACAATGAGCACCCGGAGGTTTCATTTTCATCCCTGTGGTCCAAGGTCTGGTATGAGAACTACTCGCAGCCTGAATATATCTGGCAGTCATCTGCCTCCAACAATAATTTTGAACCCAAATTCAGCTTGACTCCGCTGGCTTTTGGCACACTCAAAGCAGCACTCTACGCGATGCTGTTTGCCCTGCCTTTGGCACTTGCTGGCGCGGCGTTTACCGCCTACTTCATGTCTCCGGCTTTGCGCAGACTGGTCAAGCCCACCATCGAGATAATGGCTGCATTGCCGACGGTTATCCTGGGTTTCCTGGCAGGCCTGTGGTTTGCACCCTTCCTCGAAGAAAACCTGGCCGGTGTATTCACCCTGATGCTGGTGGTACCTTCGGGACTATTGCTTTTTGCCTGGTTCTGGACCAGGGCGGAATGGGCTATCAAGGACTATGTAAAAGAAGGCTGGGAGCCGGTTTTGCTGTTACCGGTGCTGGTGTTGCTCGCAGCACTGTCGATTGAATTGGCTGGTCCCTTGCAGTACCTCTTCTTCGATGGTGATCTGCGGACCTGGCTTAACCGCGAAGCGGGTATTTCCTACGACCAGCGAAATGCGATGGTGGTGGGTTGTGCGATGGGCTTTGCAGTCATCCCAACGATATTTTCAATTGCAGAAGATGCCATTTATGGCGTACCCAAATCTCTTTCCGATGGTTCACTGGCCTTGGGTGCAACCCCGTGGCAAACCATGGTCCGGGTGGTCTTGCCCACCGCGAGTCCCGGTATGTTCTCCGCGGTCATGATCGGCCTGGGCCGCGCAGTGGGCGAAACGATGATCGTTTTGATGGCAACAGGCAATACACCAATCATGGACTGGAACCTGTTTGAAGGTATGCGAACGCTGGCGGCAAATATTGCGGTCGAAATGCCGGAATCCGCAATGAACAGTTCGCACTACCGTATCCTTTTCCTCGCCGCGTTGGTCCTTTTCATGTTTACCTTTGTCGTTAACACGGGCGCTGAGCTGATTCGCCAGCGTTTGCGCGAAAAGTACAGTTCATTGTGAGGATGGCAACATGAAAGCACTCACAAAATGGATGGCGGACGGCACCCCATGGGTCTGGTTGAATGCTGCAGCGGTCAGTGCAAGTATCCTGCTGGTAACCGGCTTGCTGCTTTTGATTGGCGTCCGCGGTATGGGGCACTTCTGGCCGCTGGCGGTACAGGAAATCGTTTACACGGAAGCGGATGGAACGGAGATTGTCATTGCCGGCCAGGTACGCGAAGAAGAGAAGGTCACCGCTCAGCGTTTGCGCGAATCCGGTCTTGAAGTTGCAAAAGGCGCCGAGTTTGTGACCCGTTACCTGGTAAAAACGGGTAATCGTGATATCGGTGGCCAGGATTTCCGCTGGATACTCGAACCTTCGATCAAGTCGACCGGCAAGCCACACAGCATGGTCGTGTTTGAACGTGAGGAGTGGGGCGTCTTTATAGGCAGGTTGATCGGTGTCAGGGAAGCCGGTCAATTACTCGAAAGTCCCGACACATGGGGAGATTTTCAGCGTTTGCTCGGTCACGCCAATGAGTTGAGGGATGAAATCCGCGATCTTGAAAAAAGCCGGATCGGCAGGGTCAATTATCGTCTTGAACGCCTGCGACTCGAACAACGCGGACTGGAACTCGGGGGCAAAGATGATGCCGCCAGCATTGCAGAGATC
>CALBDB010000174.1 GCA_937927755.1 uncultured Lysobacterales bacterium | reverse complement strand
TAAAGGCGTAGAAAAATGGCTTCTGAGGGGTGTCGCTACTGCCCATCATGGGTAAGCACTCCGTCCATGGGATCGATGTGCTTATTATCTCATGTAGCCCTCTTTCTACGGGAGTTTTTCAACAAAATAGGCCAGGAGCAGCTGTATTGTCTTTCAATTCTTTGACTCAAGTCAGTCCCATCTTTCGCAAACAAATGTAAATTTGGATTCCAGTTAAAGCTAAAGTGAGACTAAATGATGAACGCAATCAATCAAACGATGGAGAAGCACCACCGAGGGATTATTTATTCACTGCTGTTTGTGATCGTATTCTTTGCAGCCTCCTGCACTTTTCACGACATAATCCCAGTGTGTCATTACATTTTTGGGTGTGACCACCAGATGCATCTGACCAGCATGCACTAAGGTGAATATCTGACAAATTGCCAGAACGCGATTAAGCCATTCCCGGGTCTGAGGCGACCATTCTCGGTGTGCACAAATCAATGCAGAGACCTTTGGTTGTTCTGATGTACCGGAAGAGACCCGTATTGCATTGGCTCGCAAGGTTGCGGACAAGGTTCTGAATAAGTTGCGGGAAGAACAAATTGCCGTGAACTAATTTGCGCCAGACCGGATGTGACGCGCGTATAAGTTTTAGTGGTGAATGTCCGCTCAGGGTTGTAGCGGTCACTCACAATATATTTCTACCAACGGATGCCTTCTGATGTTGAAAAAGTCCCGGCGTTAGTCACACTTATAACTGCATCGTCCTCTCTAATATCGGCTGACTGACAAAATAGGCCTTTCCGATGTCTCCTTCATGCTCATCGGCGACTTCATAGAATCTCAGTACTAGCCGTACGGTACTAATTTCTCCCTGTAATTCCTCGGGCAAGCTATAACTCAGAGGACGCTTCTCGCCGGCCTTCAGTTGAGTGTCTTTGATGATCTCATATGGCCAGAATCCTAATATGGGCATGACCCTGTGAAACTTGGCAAAGGTCTCACCGTTTTCATGGATTACATTACTTTGCACATCCATGAAGGTGATCTCCAGAGACAGTATTCGTGTTGGACCACCGACAGGCACACCATGAGCCACGATGCGATTCTCGATTGTCATGGTCAGCATCGGGAAATCAAGACGCACATCATGCAGGGCAATATCGTTTTGATAAGCGGTTTGATCGATGACCAAAGAGTCAAAACCGTGGTACGCGAGACCGCCTTCCGGTGATTCCATATGACAGCCTTGACAGGTAATACCGCGTGCCCTGAGATCCGTCTTTGTCCAGTCACTGTAGGGTGTCACCCAACCGGGTATTTCATGGCACTTGGCGCAGAAATCCTCCTTTAGTAAGGCTGCTTTATTCGGCTTAAATACGTTTTCGTGAGTCACCATGATGTCAGTGTCAGGTAGCGCCGGGCCATGGCAGGTTTCACAATTGACGCCCTCCATCACAGCCTTGGGACCATGGCACGCATAACACATCTCTTCCCCGCCCAGCATGTAATTGAGGATCGCGTGTTCTTCTAGGTTGTGGATCACTTCGCGCACAGATTCAGCAGTAGTGGCAACCGCATGGCGAGAGTTATTTTTCCACTGGTCATAGATCTCTTGATGGCATGCCCTGCAAAAATCCGATCCCTTGTGCTCGCCCTGTTCGTAGCGGACCTCGTTCAAAAAAGCCGTATCTTCGGAATGTCTTACCTGGTAGACAAAAGCAGCGAACACCGCGAGACCTACGACAAGGAAAGCCAGTATGCTAATGAGTAATTTCTTCACCATGATGATTTCCCAATATTGCTGCTCCGATCTGTGCCAACTCCTTTCTTCGGGCTAATGGTATGTCCTGAGCTTCATCGGACCTACGACTACTATAGTCAGCAGTGATCCTTGCAGTTGATTTATTGACCATACGCGCAAAGGGAAAGGCAGTTTCTCAAAAAGGTGCGCCATATTGCGATGGTCCGCTTTGGATTCCTGCCATTTAGACCAATTATAGCCTAATGACTGCTTCTCTAATCGGGCCCTGATGTCAAGTTCCCATTGTTTATGGCATATTACTGGTCGCGTCTTGGCGTGGGTCACACTTCATTTGACCCAAAGAGTTTCCGACCCGAACTTTAGAACTAACGCTTTACATAATTCTGCGAAGTCGGTCCCAGTTTTCTTATATACAGGGGTCGGACGAGTCGCACCTGACCCTGAGAAACCCGTGTTCAAGCCTCCCACACTTCAAATACTCATCAAATTCTTTTGTAATATAGGCCCGTAAGTATCTGCCATGGCTGGCCAGTTCGGCCTGAAACTCAGGCCAGTACTCCTGAACGACCTGATAAAGTAAAGTTGTCTCGGGACGGTGGCGTACGTAAACTACTGCTGAGTTTGGCTTTGCCAGGCGGGCGTTGTGTGAAGGCAATCCCATGGTTCAAACAAATACCGAAAGTATTCGTTTGTGGGCTTGCGCTGCACAATGGCTATAGTCTCAAATTGCTGTGAGCAAAGTACGTCAATCAATGTCCGTATCCTCGATCAGTAAATGCGGATCATCGGTACACCCCGGGGTGTCTTCTCTTGATGCTTCTTTTTCCATTGCCAGTAAAAGGCAATTCGGCCAGACCATATCCAGCTCCGATCGCAACACTGCCCGGTTTAATGGCAGGATCTGAGACGATCGGTCACGATGACCCGTGGACTGCCGCCGAAACCTCGTAAATTTTTGGTATCCCAATAAATAGTTTGCTTACCGTCCCACTTGAGACGCTGCACTGTCAGGTCTGTTAAATTTAGTTTACCCCTTTTTAGTCACATGAATACCGCGAATAAGGGGGAGATTCGATGGTAAGCCATGAGGAGGTAAATGTAATCAAGTTATTGATATATAAAAGTAAATGAGTATGCATGGGAAGCTATGAATACCCCTAGCATCTATTTTGTAATCAGTAGGTCCCGAGTTCAAATCTTGGTGCCGGCACCATCTTTTATTTCGATCCAAAACCAATCTTTCCAAAACCAATCTTTATTTTGTTGGGCTACCTGGCCCTGGCAGGTAACGCCGGTTAAAAACTGCAGATAAACCTGGTCAGATTTAAGTGTCAAATCAATATTGGCGCGGATGTTTGTTTGCTGTTGAGGGGGATTCTACGGAGCATGTGCTTCGTGATGCCAAAGCGAAGGCCGGATTTTCCGCCTGCTAAATCAGGCCAAGTTGTTTGCCCAGTAAGACCGCGTCGAGTCTTTTGTGGACGTGCAGTTTGTTCAGCACATGCTGTAAGTGATTGCGTACGGTGGACACACTGATATCCAACAAAGACGCAATCTCAGGTGTGCTCATTCCCTCTGCCAATAACGCCAAAGTTTCAATTTCCCTGGGTGTCAAAGATCCATTATGGCTAATGGTTGGGCCGTTAGTTTTCAGGGAGTTGTCACCAACATCAATTTTTTCATTTTCGGGGTGGCATATGTGCAAAAGCATTTCATCGCCATTGTTGGCGAATACGGTCACAGAACTAATTGTGAAGTGCTTGCGTTTACCGGAAGCGGTTTTATAACTTGCTTTAAAGGTATTTGCCGGTTCATGCCTGAAAGCCATTTTCCTGACTGAGCAGTGTTTGCTGCAATAGTGGTTGCCGTAAGCATCCTTGCCAGCTAACAACTTCCAGCAACTTTGGCCCAACGCGGTGGCGGCGGGGAAACCAAATGTCTTTTCGGCGGCCGAATTCCACAGAACTATAACCCCGCTCCGGTTAATCGCGAATGCAGCATTTGTTGTCTGGTAATCTGTGGTTCTCAATGTCACGCTCTCGGCCAAATGACGTGCGAATGGTAAAAAGCCGAGAAACAGATTAATTGACATAAAGGGCCAGTCATTTGACATGGGCTGTGATGCGACAGGATGTAAAAATTCCCTGGACCGTTGATCAGATTTGAGTATCTGAAATTATCAGGGTTGCGAGTGGGGTTAATAATACTCACACCAAAAGCGGCGCCTGCCGATGGAGCCAGCTTTGTTGATAAAAGAAAAACTAGTGTTTTTAGTTTTTTTTCTACTGTCAAAAGACATCTTACCTTGTTATTTTTAGATTTTGAGGACGAAAATTCCTGCCGTCGCAAACTCACTTTAATGAGTAATGCGAATGGTGTAATTAACCCATAATCACGTAAGTATTTCTTTCTTAATAGATTCTCTAGCAAATAGAATATAACTGTAGATAGTGCTTTGCGTATATAAAACTTTGGATTTTTTTTATAAAAAAGTCATTAACTTAATGCTGAGCATCCCGGTCTTTCGCAGCTACACGTTCATGAGCAAACAAAATTATGAAACCTGAAATTTGTTTGAATATGATCGTCAGGAATGAAGTTCATATAATTACTGAAACACCCGGTTCCGTACGCCTTTATTGATTGCTGCCAATTACGAAATGACACCCCTTGCTGACCGGGTTCAGCGATGCGGCGTGGACCACCAGTAAAGCGGTTTGCACGGCGTTCCTCAGGGTGATCAGTTCGGGCGTCAGGCGGCAACCGTCATAGAAGGTTTGTATCTCTTCGCGTAATTCGAGCAGCATGCGACGTGCCCGGGTCAAGCGGTCTTCGGATCGGATGATCCCGGCGTAATTCCACATTGTCTGTTTCACCAGGTTCAGATCCTGTTGGATCAATGTCAGATCGGCATCACGGCGCGGGCTTTTCCATGGTTCAGGAATGGGTAAACGGAAATCCATTTTGCCGATATCGTCAATATCCGCCAGGGCCGTGAATTTTGCGCCGGTCAGGCACTCGAGCAACGAGGTGCTCGCCAGGCGATTTGCGCCGTGCAGGCCGGTGCAGGCCGTTTCACCGATTGCATTCAGGTGCCGCACGTTGGTGCGGCCATTGAGATCGGTATGCACGCCGCCGCAGGAATAGTGTGCGGCCGGAACCACCGGAATGGCCTCAGTGGTGATGTCTACACCATGCTCAAGACAACGCTTGTAAATAAACGGAAAACGATCACGGACAAATGCAGGCTCGAGTGCAGAAAGGTCAAGGTATACGCAGGCTTCACCACTGGCCACCATCTCGTGATGAATCGCGCGGGCTACGATATCACGAGGTGCCAGTGAACCGAGTGGGTGAAAATCATCGACGAACTTTTTACCACTGCCGTTGATCAATACGGCGCCTTCACCACGCAATGCCTCGGTAATCAGGAAATGCGGCGCATTTTTACCGTAAAAAACTGTCGGATGGAATTGCACATACTCGAGATCGATCAACCGTGCTCCGACCCGGTAAGCCATCGCAATACCGTGGCCGACAGACCCCTGGCGGTTCGTGCTGTGTTGGAATATCTGGCCCAGGCCACCGCTCGCCAGTATGGTTTTGCGGGCAACGATCGCCATGGGGTTGCCGCTTTTCCCATCCAGTACGTAGGCGCCAAAGCATGTCAGCGGTTCGTACCGGTCAGCCGGCTTGTCTGTGTTGTGTGACAGTGTCAGTAGGTCGATCGCAACCGACCCTTTCTGCCGGGTAATGTTTGGTATTGCATCAACGGCGGCAACAACACCGGAAAGTATTGCGTGACCGGTCAGATCCTTGGCGTGGATGATACGGCGTTTGCTGTGACCGCCTTCGCGGGTCAGTTCAAGTTCGCCGTCGGCTTCCCGGTCGAAGGCGATGTTCAGATCATCCAGAAGAAGTTCACTGACCGCTGCCGGCCCTTCCCGCACCAGTTGTTCGATAGCGGCCGGGTTGGCCATGTCATCGCTGGCAGTCATGATATCCCGGGCGAGGGCTTCAGGTTCCGGCGAGGTATCAAAAATGATGCCGCCCTGGGCCTGGTCGCTGTTTGCCTCGGTGGGGCCGCCGAGTGACAGCAATTGCACGTCAAGGCCCGCCCGTGCGGCATGTAGTGCATATGCTGAACCGGCGAGACCGGCACCTACAACGAGGCAGTCGGTATGGATAACTTTCATCTTTTATCGCGTTCCGGCCCCGGAATGATCATGCTGAAATCTGCGGCTGGTGCTGAATGTGTCAGTGCGCCAACGCTGATCACATCCACGCCGGGCAGGGTGTAGTCTGCAATGTTGTCGAGGTTGACGCCGCCGGAAATCTCCACTGCGGCGGCCTTGTCTATCATCGCCACTGCCTGTCGGATCAGGGACGGTGTCATATTATCCAGCATGATGACCTCTGCACCGGCCTGCAGGGCCTCTGCCACGTCGTCCAGGGTTTCTGTTTCGACTTCAATTTTTGCGGAATGCGGTGCGTACTCGCGGGCCAGTTTCACGGCTTTTGTCAGTGAACCCGCTGCCATGATGTGGTTTTCCTTGATCAGTACGTGTTCGCCAAGCGAGGATCTGTGGTTGAAGCAACCACCACAACGTACCGCGTACTTCTCCAGCGCGCGCCAGCCCGGCGTGGTTTTCCGCGTATCGACGATACGCACACCGGTTCCGGCATTAGCCGCGGCGTTGGCGTATTTTCGGGCAATCGTGGCAATACCCGACAGCCTTTGCAGGAAGTTCAATGCTGTCCGCTCTGCGGTCAACAATGAAATCGTAGGGCCCTCGGCGCGCAGGATAACGGAACCGGCGTATGCCAGGTCGCCATCGTTTGCGCCCAGTTCAATTTTTACTGCCGGATCCAGCCGATGGAACACGCGCGCGGCGATTTCAAGACCGCAAATGACCATATCACCACGGGCCAGGATCTGTGCTTTTGAAACATGATCCGGTGGAAAAATGGCCTGGCTCGTGATATCGCCAAATGCGGCGTCTTCTTCCAGCGCCAGGTCGATCAGGGTGTCAATTCTGGGGAGCAAGTTCAAACATCCTCTCAATACATCGGGCAGCACGATGGCTAAGGTCTTCATCAAGCGTAATCACCTGTTCCGGCGTTGGTTTTGCCAGGGCATCCCGTATTTTTTGCAGCGTGTTCATTTTCATGTAAGGACACAGCCGGCAACCGCCTATGAAATTTTTGTCAGGATCCTCAATCGAAAGGCGGCTTACCAGCCCGCACTCGGTCAGCATCAGGTAGTAGGGCGCATCCGTGTTTTTGACATACTTCATCATCTCACCGGTGCTGCCAAGAAAGTCCACCAGTTCGGCAACCTCGGCCGTGCACTCGGGATGCGCGACTATTTTCAGGCCGGGAAAGGTCCTGCGCGCCTCGGCTATCTGTTCCGCTGTAAACTCTTCATGGACAACGCAGGTTCCGTCGGAGGAGATGATCTCCTTGTCGACACCCCGGTCTTTCATTTCCTTGCGGATGTTGTCGGCCATCAGGCGGTCCGGAACGAACAGGATACGCTTTGTCGGCAGGCCTGCCACTATATCGTAGACATTGCTCGAGGTGACGCAGACATCGGATTCGGCCTTTACATCTGCCGTGCAGTTGATATAGCAGACCACGGTGGCGCCCGGGTACAGCTGCTTCATTTTCCGGACGTCTTCGCCAGTGATCGAATCCGCCAGCGTGCAGCCGGAATCCCGGTCGGGTACGACGACCAGCGCGTCCGGTGACAGTATCTTGGCGGTTTCGGCCATGAATACGACACCGGCAAACACGATAACGTCGGCCTTTGCCTGCTTAGCCTTCTCGGCAAGGAAATAGGAATCGCCCTTAAAATCACCGACGCCGTAAATCACTTCTGGTTCCACGTAGGAATGGGTCAGGATGACGGCGTTCTTTTCCTGCTTCAGGTGGTTGATTTCCAGCGTTAGTGGGGCAATCTCGCGGCAGGTGTCGATATTCCACTTACGGCCTGTGCTGCACTCAACGTGCATCAATGAGCGCAGCAGTCGAAGTGCTTCAGCTTCGATCTGGTCATTTGCGGGTTGTGCAAATGTATTCATTGCTTTCGTATCACCTTTAATTTTTCGAGACCGCTGTCACGGGTCAGCAGTCTACCCGGGTTTTAGCTGCCTTAATGATATTTGGGTAGATTTTACGCTTACAAGTCCTGCTTTCCGCAGCATGCAGCAGGCAAATACCAGCGCCATACAGTCATTTGGACAGCAATTTGAGGTTCAAAACAGTAAAATTCCCGAATGCATGATAACAGGACAGGATTTGAATCATCGTAACAGACCGCTGCCTCGTGCAGCCCGATGGCTGGCGCCGCTGGTTCTCGCAGCCCTGGCACATTGTGCGAGCGTACAAAAGGAGCCTTACGCCACTGATATCACGGCGCTGTACCCAAAATCTGAAAACCCGCTTGGATTTGATGATGGCAGGGGGCGCTTCCGGGAAATATTTTGCACCGTTTTGGAAAAACGTGGCGATGACCTTCCCGACTATATTACCTGCGAGGAAGCGCTCACGCGCCTGGGCGAGGAACCACCGGCGCAGGGTAAGCCTGTCAATCTTGGGCGGTCAAACCAGGATTTTCTGATCGGATTGGTTCCAGGGTTTGCGTGGCAATGTATACGCAAGTGGCTTGATGAAGATAATTCCGCGCCGCTGCATGTCGCAAAATTTGGTTTTGATACACGTTTGTTCGAAGTTGGCGGTTTATCCAGCCCTGAACATAATGCAGAGCAAATAAGGGATCACATCGCTGCACTGTCCAGTGAAGACAGGCGGCGACCGATCATTCTGATTGGCCATTCAAAAGGCACCGTAGATATTTTGCAGGCGCTTGTCAGCTACCCGGAAGTCCGATCAAGGGTGGTGGCTGTAGTGAGCCTGGCGGGTGCGGTGGGCGGCTCCCCGTTGGCTGAAGATGCGGAGCAGTCAACGGCCAATATGCTGGCTCATTTACCGAATTCAGGATGTGACAAGGGTGATGAAGGAGCACTGCCCAGTCTGTATACCCAAACGAGAAAAAAATGGCTGGAGGACAACCTCCTGCCTGGGAATGTCAGGTATTTTTCGGTGATTGCTGTTCCGGACAGTGAGCACGTATCAATCGGATTGGTTAGAAACTATAAGAAACTGGGTGAATTTGACATCCGTAATGATGGTCAGGTGATTTTCTACGACCAGTTCATACCCGGCGCCACCTTGTTGGCATTTGCAAATGCTGATCACTGGGCCATAGCCACGCCGGTTGCCAGGCAGGCGGCGATTTCACAGGCGACACTGGCCAACAAGACGGAATACCCGAGGGAAGCCTTGCTGGAGTCAATTCTCAGGTTTGTTGAAGAAGACCTGGCTAGCCGCTGAGCCGGTTTTCCCGGACAAACTCAACGAACCGTTCGACCCACGGATTTGCCTCGGTATTGCGGTGATGTGCGAAACCCGCCAGCAGTTTGTTGACGACCAGGCCGTCGTGGTCGCCGTCGATACCTGTTCCGCGCAGCACGCGTTGTGCAAAACACGGATTCTCGGCCAGGTTTTGCAGCCGTGCATAATGAAACTCATGTACAGGAATGGTGGTTGGGGCGCTGCTTTCAGTGCCGGGTGATCGGGGCCACGGATGGATGCCGGTTTCTTCGACGAGCATGTAACCCCGGCCTTGCGGACGCCTGCCGACCACCACGTCCGCCGGCACCGTCCCCACCATGTTACGTTTTTTACCACGCCACCAGATACTGCGTGAAAGATACATAAGGCCGCCGCATTCAGCGTAGGCTGGCAAACCCGCAGCCAAGGCCTGGCGAATTTCTGTCATCAGGCTGTCATTTTCGGAAAGGGCATCCAGGTGGGTTTCAGGGAAACCGCCGCCTATCAACAGACCGTTGGCTTCTGGCAATTTGCTGTCTCTGAGCGTGTCAAACGATACCAGCTCGGCACCTGCCCTGGTGAATGCCTCAAGGTCATCCGGGTAGTAGAAACCGAATGCGGCATCACGTGCAATGGCGATTCTTACAGCCGGTGTGGGCTTCGAAGAACGTGGTTTCGGCTTTCCGGAAAGCGATGCCTGTTCGGGAAGTCTGGCCGTTCGCGCAATCCTGATAATGCGGTCCAGGTCGACGCTCGTTGATATGACTTCAGCAAGGCTCGAAATCTTGGTGTCGGATTCACCGCTGTCACTGGCCTCGTTCGCGGGCACAAGGCCAAGGTGTCTCTCGGGAATCTCAAGTGCGCTGTCACGCCCGATCGCGCCTAAAACCCTGGCGTCCGTATAGCGTTCAAGGGCGCCTCTCAGCTTGGTTTCGTGCCGTGCGCCACCCACTTTGTTCAGAATCACGCCGGCGATATTCACCGCCGGATCAAAATCCACGTAACCGCGGATTAGCGGTGCAATTCCCCTGGTCATTCCACCGGTATCAATCACCAGTACAACCGGCGCCGCCAGCATGCTAGCCAGCGCGGCGTTGCTGTCGGAGCCTTCGATATCAACCCCATCGAACAGACCCTTGTTACCTTCGATCAGGCCGATATCCGCGCCGTCGAGGTTGGTAGCGAATGTGCGGGCGATTTCCGCGTGGGTCTGGGTGAAAAAATCCAGGTTGTAACAGGGCCGGCCGGCAGCCCGTGCCAGCCACAGGGGGTCGATATAATCGGGGCCCTTCTTGAAAGGCTGTACGGTCAGTCCCTTGCGTACCAGTGCTGCTGTCAGGCCTATGGACACGGAAGTCTTGCCTGAAGACTTGTGGGCAGCTGCAATGTAAAGGTAAGCCATTCGGTTTAGGCCGGGCTGTTGGGGATCAGTTCGATTTTACCGATATCGCATGGTGTGGATCAATTTCTGAATCGGCCAGCGATTCTGGCAGAAAGCGCAAAAGCTTGATGCCAATCATGACTATCAGGCCTGTCAGTGCAACACCGCCAAGACCGAGGCCAATTTCCGGCAGGCTCGGCGCATAGCTGGCAATTACGCCATCGTTGAAGCTGGAAGACACCTCCATACCCGGGAACATGTTCAAGGGGTAGGCCTGGCCGCCGATAACTATTACGTAGACCTGGGCGAAACCACCGATAATCACCAGTGTTGATGCCAGGATAATGCCACGATTTGAATTCTGCGAGCCTGCCTTGGCCGGTCGGAATACCAGGAAGAGCGGTATTATTCCGCCAATTATTACTTGCCCGACCCAGAACAACAGCGTGTAGACGCCACCTTCAAGCAGGATAAATTTTTCGACGCCGATATGTTCCGCAGCATACAGATTCGCGAGGTGCTGAACGACGGTGAAATAAAGAACCAGCGATACAAAAACACCCAGTAACCGGCCCAGTTTGTAAACGATCCTGTCACCGATTTCCCGGTTACTTCCGCGGCAGGTTGCGAGCAGGACGAGGATATAGGCGGCCAGCCCAAAGGAAAAAGACATCGCGATAAACAGGGGGGCCATGATGGCGGAGTCATAGGCTTCGCGGGCGACCAGGAAACCGAAGATAGAGCCGGTACCGGTAGTCAGTATCAGGCGCCACAAAAAGGCCACCATTCCCGCCGTCTTGGCATAGCCGTTCATGCGCCGCTCCATCTGTACCCAAAGGTAAGCCACAACGATTACCAGGAAGCCCACATAGAGAAAAATATTCCACGCGAAGATCGATTTGAAATTGTAGTGGGTCATCGCGACGATCAGGCGGTCCGGTCGGCCGAGGTCAAGCACCAGCACCACCAGGCCTCCCACCAGCATCGCGATAGCCAGCAGGGCCGAGAACCGTCCGAGTGGTTTGTAGATGGTCTTGCTGAAAACGGTACCGATCGAAGCTACATTCAGGGCGCCGGATGCGGCGACAATCAGGAAAATTGCAAAAATATGCGGTGTGCCCCAGACAATCTGGTTATTCATCCCGGTAACGTAATGACCGTTATGTTCCATGTAGTAGGCAGATGCCAGTGCTGCCAGGATAAATACACCGAGGATTGCAGCAAGCGCGTAGAATTGCGGGCTTCGTCCTTCAATTTCGCTGTAGATGATCCGTTTCACTGGGCCGCTCCTGTCATTGGTACCGGATCAAAGATTCCGGTAACGAACCCCGGGGTCGAGTCCGAGGTCTGCACGAATTTGTTGTGTCGCATATTTTGCAACGCGTTGAGAGATTTCACTGTTGGGGTCTTTCAGGTCACCAAACAACATGGCTCCACCACCGGTATCTGAACAGGCCTCGACACAGGCAGGTTGGCCACCGGCGTCGACACGGTGAACACACAGTGTGCAGCTTTCAACCGTGCCTTTGCCGCGTGGTGCGTGAGGTTTTTGGTCTTCGAGCGACTCGTGGATAAATGACCTGGCTTTATAGGGGCAGGCCATCATGCAGTAACGGCAGCCGATACAGGTATGTTTATCTACCAGCACGATACCATCAGCGCGTTTGAATGAAGCACCCGTCGGGCAAACATCCACGCATGGAGGCTCAGCGCAATGCTGGCACATCACCGGCAGGGACTGGCTGGCGCCGGTTTCGGGGTTGGTAATATCGACTTTCCTGATCCACTGGGCATCGGTTGATTGCCGGCCGTGCCCCTGCAAACCATTTTCCTTGCTGCAGGCACTGACGCAGTCGTCGCAACCGTTGTCGCAACGGTTCAGGTCAATCAGCATTCCCCAGCGCACATCGCTGGATACGGCACTGGCGGGTGCCCGGGCGACCGCCGAGGTTGACCTGGCGATGCCATATAACATGACGCCGGGCGCCAGTGTCACACCGGCAGCAGCCGCCATTGTGCTCAGAAACTTGCGCCGGACCGGATCAAAGCCGGGTGTTGTAGTCGGGTGCTTTACTTTTCGGCTCATTACTTTGCAGCTCCGGCGAAATCACTGCCATGAGAAATATCCGGCAGCCCGCTTTCCGGACGTGACGCGTGACACTGGAAACAATCCACGTTAACGGCCGCATAATCGTGGCACGACCGGCAAAAGTGCTGCGGACTGGATACCGTGACCGGTATTGCGTCAGGTCCGTTGACAACGTGGCAGTTTATGCATTCCTTCAAGCTGTACTGTTTCGTGCGTATGCCTCTGTACATGGTCTCATCGCGTTGGTGCTTGAGCATTTCCATGTGGTTGCGCCGCATGGAATCGGTGTCCTCCACGCAACTGTCACCCTGGCCCATCGCAATTAGCGGTTTTGGCACACCGTTTTCCATGGTTGTATTTTCAGTTGCGTACACCGCGGCGGCTGTGCAAGTCAGCAAGACCGCCAACATTCCCATGGAAACGCGGTGCAGCGTCATGGACTATTCTCCTAACCCCATCTGGATATAGCCTGACGGGCAGACATCCTCGCAGATGTGGCACCCGATACATTTGGTGTAATCAGTATCCACATAACGGCCCATGGTCGCGCTGGTTTTCTTGACCCGGAAAATTGCATCCTGAGGACAGAAGATGACGCAGTTGTCACATTCGAAACACATACCGCAGCTCATGCAGCGGTTGGCTTCAGCCTGGGCCTGTTCCTCTGTAAGCCCCTTGATACGTTCGCCAAAAGAGCCCAGCACGGAATCAGCAGTGATGGTGCTTTCCTGGCGTTTGACTCTTTCTTCATAAGTGAAGTGGCCGAGGAACAGTTCATCGGAAGGTACGATCTCAACAAATGAGCGGTCTTCATAGTTATGAACTGCAAACTCGGCAGCATCTGTTCCACGATCCTGAACATGAGGATATTCCGCAGGTGCGAGGTCGGTTTCTCTCAGTTTGTCCAGCAGGTTGAAACGATGTACGTCAACCTTCGGGCGCTTCTTGGGATCTGCCCCTGCCAGGAAACTATCGAGGCCTTCCGCCGCAACGGAGGCCTGGCCGATTGCGGTTGTAAGCAGGTGTGGCCTGATAATGTCACCACCTACAAACATGTCCGGATGACCCTTTACCCGGTAAAAACCATCGGCATCTATCAATCCCCGACCACTGTCAAATTCTTCAAAACCGGCAAGATCGCCGCGCTGACCAATGGCCGAGACCAACAGGTCAAATTCCAGTTCCTTCTCCGTACCTTCAACCGTGACCATTTCACCGCTGCTCCAGTCGGTCTGGATCACACGCACTTTTGTGCCGCGGCCATCGTCACCGACAATGACTTCGACGGGCAGCAAGCCGGGTTTGATGGTGACACCTTCCTGGGTGACATGCTCAACTTCCATCTTGGTTGCCGGCATGATCTCCGCGGATTCGCGGGAAATGAGCGTGACATTGGCACCCTGGCGTTGGGCGACTCCGGCGACATCGTGCGCCATGTAACCCATGACGATATTTTCCGGCCGGTCATGCTCTTTTTTATGCGTGATGTGGCCAAGACGGCGGGCAACTGCCGCAACGTCCATCGAGGTATCGCCACCGCCAACGACCAATACATTTCCGGAGGTGTGCTGTAAACGGCCGTCATTGAATGCCTGCAGGAAAGCCACACCCGAAACTACATTAGGGGCGTCACCACCGGGTACCGGCAGTGCCATGCCCGACTGGGCGCCGAGGGCGATAAACAGTGCATCAAACTCCGAGCGCAATTCGTCAACCGAAACGTCTACACCGATCTTCGTGTTATTGCGGACTTCAACACCCAGGTCGAGT